>JACRFR010000043.1 GCA_016212635.1 Candidatus Liptonbacteria bacterium
ATCGTTCTGTCCCGGATCTTGTTCTCCCGTGCCGGCGCATCCGCCGTCCGCATACCTCGCACCGTCTATTGTGTTTTCTCATGCAGATAGACTTCCCGATGTCTATCCGCGGGTCAACTCAGACGAAAGAAATCGATAGTAACAAGTCTTTTCGTCTAACGGCCGTCGAAAAAAACACACCGATTTTTCCTTAACCCCGTTTTTGCCTGTTTTTGTCCAAAATAATCCTTATTTTCCAAGGGTCGAAATCTCAAAATAGCTATTCGGCAACAGTCCCGTTTTTTGCCGTAGTCCTCGCCGCAGGGTCGGTAGGACCCATCTTCTACCAATACGGGCGGCACGGAGTTCAATCCTCCTGCCGCCCGACCCATTTCAGCCCACGATTTAATCTATCGCGGATTGAAGCGGGGAAGGTTGAGCGTTCTAAAAATGTTCCAACGTGGTGGAATAATTATGCCCTGGCTAAAGTAGCTCTTGCCCTCCTCTTCTGTACAATCCTCGCTCCCATCCTCGCCCTCATCCTGCATCCTCGCACACAGTTCGACGACCGTCGGACTGTGTGCGCAATGGTCACAACCGGGCCAAGGCTGGACAGAAAACGTGCACCGCCGAATCTTCTCTCGAGACCCCTGGGTGGCTGAGAAGTAAAAGCTGGTGGGACCCCTACAGTAAATGCTCCAGACTGCCGGTTTTAGTAACCTCAAAAATTTCGACATACTCCGCAAGCTTTAATTTTTTTATATCCCGCAAGAGACTGCGGGGAATTTTGATCTTACCCAGCCAAACGCTTTTTTGGATCATCCGCAAGCCCAGCGCTTTTAAAACGTCTCGGAACCATCCGCGCTTGTAGCGTTCGCGCTCGGGGATATCGAACGCGACAATTACCCAGCGGCTAGTCGACTCCGCGCTGTACGATTTGGCCACCGGTAATCCTTGTCCACTCCTCGCCCGCAGCCGGTCTAGCGCCGACCTCCCTTTCCGGGTCAAAGCCAACAACTTCTTATTGCCTCTCTCTTGCTCGGCTATAAAACCCTGGCGCTTCAGATTGCTCATTAAGTTCCGAAATCTGCGGTGAGCCACAAGTTCTTGCTCTGTTAGCCGTTTGCTTTTCTCGCGCTCTGCCTGTCGCCGATCTGCCACTCGCCCCATCTGCCGCGCCGACGCCCCATAGGGCGACTCTAGGATCGCAACTGCCACGTCCCCCATGGCCAGGAGCGTCTCCGAAATCACTTCTAATATTTTTAGGGTAATATCTCCTTTCATCGCCGTTGATTTGCCCCGGTGTTTTTCTCGTACGCCTATATCATAGCACACAGTTTGACGACCGTCGAACTGTGTGCGCAACTTTACTGTGGTTCTGCTAATTAGTAGTATTTTGAGGCAGGGCGCGGTGGATATTTCGCTGGGGCAGGTGGCGAAACTGGTAGACGCGGGATCGTACAGCACTCGCCCAGTGTGCCTTGGTGGCGGAACTGGTAGACGCGCCAGGTTTAGGACCTGGTGGGAGAAATCCCGTGAGAGTTCGAGTCTCTCCCAAGGCACAAAGGTTGGGTTTCTGCCGACTGCCGAAGGTAGTCCGCCTCCGGCGGAAGGCGGATCCCGGCGAGCGGGACAAGACCCTCCCTACCTACTCGATTCGTTCTAATGAAGATCGGGGTTCGCTCCTGGTAAACCACTAAATGAATGAGAATCGAGAATTAAGAATTGAGAATTTAGAACCCAGGATCAAGCCTGCGGGTCGGAGATTTTGGGTTACTATAGCTTTGACGCTGATCTTTTTAGTCGGGCTCGGCCTGCACTTGTGGCGGATCAGTTACCCGCCGATCCCGGTTTTCGATGAGGCGCATTTCGCCACCTATGCGGTCGATTACCTGATCGGCCAAGCGCATCTGGAAATTCATCCCCCGCTGGGCAAGCTGATCTACGCCGCGGTCTTGCGCGGAGCTTGGGGTTCGGCCGACATTCCGGGTTGGCAATTTTTAGAAGTCCGTCCGTCCGCCGACCCCGGCCGGTTGACCTTTGCACGTACCGCGGATTCTTTCGGCGACTTTCCTTATGTGCCTTTGCGTGCCACGGCCGCGGTCTGGGGAGCGCTCCTGCCCCTGGTCATCTACTGGTTCGCCCGCACCGTCGGGGCGGGGCAGATCGGCAGTTTGCTCTCGGCGCTCTTTGTGATGTTGGACAACGCGTTTCTGACCGATCAGCGGTTCATTTTTTTGAACGGCATGTTTCTGGTCCTGGGTTTTGCCGCTTTGGCTTGGTACTTCCGCGCTCAAACTTTAAGTTACGAAGTGTCACATTCTGTCATCCCAGTTTCCGGGTCAGAATCCAACCTCCCCTCGCCCCCGCCTGCGCCGAGGCTTCGGCGGGCAAGCCTCCTTGGAAAAGGAGGGGGGGCGGAGCTGGGCAGCAGCGCGCTTCTGGCCGGTATTCTTTGGGGACTCGCGCTGGGCGTGAAAATCACCGCGGTGGTTTTCTTAGGTCCGATCCTTTTGTTTTGGGCAGCTGGGCGGCAGAGTGGACGGCGCGTGCTAGCCTTCGGGTTGGCCGGTCTGACGGTTCTAGTCATCCTCTATGCACTTAATCAATTTTTCTTTTCGCCTCAAGACCAATTGAACGTGTGGTCCACGCTCGGGGTCCTGCCCGACAGCGCTCTCCATATTCCAGCCCGTTGGCACGCTATCCAGAACGGGATAGCCAGCGCTTTTGTCGTCCTCATGGAACTGCTGGTGTCGGTTGGGGGCTACGTCACCCCGGACGGAGCGCGACATGTTTTGAACAGCCGCTGGTACGAGTGGCTGGTCGGCCGAGGCGGCTTCAATTTGTATCAGGCATCGACCGCACCCGATTCCCCGCGCATTGCCTTGCAAGGCAATTTGGTTCTTTGGTACGGCGCACTTTTGGCAGTACTGATTGCGCTGGCCGCTGGTTTGCGCAATGCGATTGTTCGGCTGCACAAAGAAATAGATTCCCGCACCATGGGCATTGCGATTTGTGCCCCCTCGAGTACTCGTGGACAAATCGGGAACCTGCGCCCGCTACGCCGGAGCGTTAGCGAGGCGAGCGGGAATGACAAGCGGGGCGTTCCCGAGCGGTACAACAGAACCTTGATTATCCTCCTGGGCGGCTACCTGGCAAGCCTCGCGCCTTTTCTGGTCGTCACGCGCAGTACTTTCTTCTACCACTACTTTCCAGCGCTGTGCTTTGCCTTTGTCTTACTGGGCTGGAGCATCGAGCGGCTTAGCGCCACCTTGTCCCCCGGGCGGCGCGTTTGGTTCATCGCTTTAACCGTGCTGGCAGTCGTTACCGGTTTCTTATTGCGGATTCATCTGGTTTATGGGGTCAAGCCGATTTGGGGATCTTAAAACTCGGAAATTTAATATTCATTCATTGGATGACCAGAATCCAAAATACTTAATATTTGGATCAACCGATGAATGGAGGCGGGGGGCAACCACAGAATCGATAATGTTTAGATCATCGCAAGACGGAATCGACCTCCCCGCGCCCCTCCTTAGAAAAGGAGGGGAATTGGATTCCCCATTCTCCCGGCCCGGCGTTTTTTGTACTCCCTACTCCCTACTCCCTACTCACTACTTTTCTTCCTCCTCCGGCCGTGGAAAGCCTGGTGAATTTCGCGCAGTTCGCGGTTGGTCAGGTGGGTGTAAATCTGGGTAGTGGAAACGTTGGCGTGCCCCAGGAGTTCTTGGACCGAGCGGAGGTCGGCGCCGTTGACTAAAAGATCGGTGGCAAAACCGTGCCGGAGCATATGGGGATGCACCCGGCCGGGGATGCCCGCGGCGCGGGCGCGGGCCTCGACCGTCCGCTCCACCGCGCGCGGCGTGATTCGGCCCAGGATCTTGCCTGGGCGTGAAAGACTCACAAACAATGCCGGATCCGCATCGCTCCGGCGCTTTAAGTAATCCATGATCGCTTGCCGCGCGCGTTCCGAAAGAAAAACTACGCGCAGCTTGCCCCCTTTGCCTCGCACCGTGAACTCACCCCGTCCCAGATCTAAGTAACGATCCAGGGCGCACAGTTCCGCCAGCCGCAACCCGGTGGAAAAAAACAGCTCCAGGATGGCGCGGTCGCGCGCGCTGCGCAGATCGGATCTGACCGGCACCGCCAAGAGTCGTTCCAAATCGCCGTAGGCCAGAACTTCGATCTGGGGGCGGATCGCCTTGGGCAGTTCAATCTTCTCGGGCGATAGCACCGGCAAATCCCGCCGGACCAGATAGCGCAGGAAATTTCGGAGGGCGATGACGTAATAACTTTGGGTAGACTTGGACCGGCCGCTCCGCGCGAGCGCCAACCGGAAGTTACGCACCAGGCCATCCGTGATCTCGGTCGGGTCCGTAATTTCAGCAAAACGAAGAAACTCCCGAAGGTAGCGTTCGTATAAGACGCGGGTCCGCACCGAACGGTTTCTCTCGATCTCCAGATAATCCAAGTAGTCGGTCAGGAGAGTTTGGAGGGAGGCACCAGCCATAGTGTTTTTAATATTCAGTCATTCGATGACCTACGGGCGGGGATTTAATGTTTGGGTCATCAAATGACTAGACTCCTAATTTTACCATGCCATCTGTCGGAAAACGAGTTACGAATTGGCCCTGATGCCAACATACGAATCTGACCCCTCCGCTCCTCCCCTTAGAAAGGGGAGGTTAGGCGGGGTTGTTCGCATGCGCCCGCTCGTCTCGCTACGCCCGCCCGAATCGCTACGCGACTTGAAGCGGGTGGGTGCCGCGTTGCGGGCAGGCCATTCGTCAGGCGTATCTGCCTTGCAAAAGCCCCGCACTCGTGGTACTCTCGACCCATTATGCTTAGTAAACAACTGAAGGCTAGAGTGGCCACCCCGCATCAGCGGCACAAGAGTGATACCGGTTCCGCGGAGGTTCAATCCGCCTTACTGTCGCGCCAGATCGAAGAGTTGGCCAAACATTTAAAGCGCCATCCCAAAGACCACCACTCTCGCCGGGGACTGTTAAAAATGGTCAGCCAGCGCCGAAAGCTCCTGGGCTTTTTGGCCGAGCACGCGCCCGCAACTCACGATAAGCTCGTGAAAAAACTTGGGCTTAAGAAGTAATGGCAGTTTCACCGAGTCCTTCCAGTTATCGGAATCAGCGCGTCGGTATTTTTATCGACGTCCAGAACTTGTACCACTCCGCCAAGCACCTGTTCCAAGGACGGGTTAATTACGCGGAGTTGATCAAGCACGTAGTGGGCGAGCGTCAACCGGTACGCATGTTGGGGTACGTGGTCAAAAGCGCCACCGCCGAGGGCGAAGCGCAATTTTTTGAGGCCTTGGAGAAAGTCGGCATCGAGCTCCGTTCTAAAGACCTGCAAATATTCGGCGACGGCTCCAAAAAGGCGGACTGGGATGTGGGCCTGGCGGTGGATGCCATCCGTATGGCCACCCGCTTGGAGGCCGTAGTTCTGGTCACCGGCGACGGTGACTTTGTGCCGCTGGTGGAGTACTTGAAGTGGAATGCCGGCTGTACCGTCGAAGTCGCAGCCTTCAAGCGCAGCGCGTCCATTAAGCTCCAGGAGGCCGCGGACCGCTTTATTGATCTGGCCGAAATACCGCGGCTGATCATCCGCAGCGCCCGCGCCGCCACTGCCCGTCGTTATACTAATCCAACATAAGATCATGCCTATCATTCGCAAACAATATCAAACCACCGTCGGCGGCAAGGAGCTGGTTCTGGAGATCTCCAATCTGGCCGGACAAGCCAACGCCGCCGTGCTCGCTCACTACGGGGAAACTGTAGTTTTGGTCACGGTGGTGATGCCGTCCAAAGAAGCCGCCACCGACTACCTGCCGCTCAAAGTGGATTATGAAGAAAGATTCTACGCCGCCGGCAAGATCATCGGCAGCCGCTTTATCCGCCGAGAAGGCCGGCCTTCCGAAGAGGCCATCCTGGCGGGCCGCATGGTCGACCGGGTTATTCGTCCGTTGTTCGACCACCGCATCCGCCGCGAGATCCAAGTGGTGGTTACCGTGCTGGCTATCGATGAAGAAAATGATCCGGACTTTTTGGGATTGATCGCCGCTTCCACCGCGCTGGGTATTTCCAACGTGCCCTGGAACGGCCCGGTGGCGGGCGTACGGATCGCCGGACTGAACGGCCAGATCGTGATCAGCCCCAACAATTCGGATATGGCCAAGCCGGAGTGCGCCTTCGAAGCTTTTGTGGCCGGTCCCCGCGACCAAATAAATATGGTGGAACTCGGCGGCCGGGAGGTGGCCGAGCAAATAGTGGCGGACGCGTTCCAAGCCGCCCAGAAAGAGATCAACGCGCTGATCGCTTTCCAGGATAAAATTATCGCGGAAGCGGGTCGTCCGAAAACGGCGGTGGCGCCGGCAGAACCGGAGCCGGCGCTTTTGGCCGCGACTCGGGAATTCCTTGCTTCTCGGCTGGAGGGGGCGGTTTATCGCAAAGATAAGACCGACCAACATGCGGCGCTAGACGTCCTACGCGCGGAATTGCTCGCGCATCTGGCCACTCTGCCCGAACTCGGAACGATCGATTCTAAAAAGGTAGGCGGCATCTGGGAGGACGAAATTGATGCTTTGGTGCATCGCGGCGTTTCCGAATCGGACCGGCGGCCGGACGGCCGGCGGCTGGATGAGGTTCGGGAACTGGCCGGAGAGGTCGGTTTGTTCGCTCGCACTCATGGCTCGGCCATTTTTGCGCGGGGTACAACCCAGGCTCTGGCGGTTACCACCCTGGCTGCCCCCGGTTCCGAGCAGTTGATCGAGACCATGGAAACCACCGGCAAGCGGCGTTTTATGCTGCATTATAACTTCCCGCCCTACTCCGTAGGAGAAACAGGGATGTTCCGGGGACCCGGTCGGCGCGAGATCGGCCACGGCGCCCTGGCCCGCAAAGCCATCGAGCCGCTCATCCCCTCCCAAGAAGAGTTCCCGTACACCATCCGGGTTGTCTCCGAGATCTTGTCTTCCAACGGATCGTCTTCCATGGCCACAGTTTGCGCCTCGATCCTGTCGCTCATGGATGCCGGCGTACCGATCAAGAAACCGGCGGTGGGAATCTCCATGGGCCTGATAGCCGACGGCGAGAAATACAAGATCTTGACCGACATCCAGGGCCCGGAGGACTTTTACGGCGACATGGACTTCAAGGTGGCCGGCACTAAGGACGGCATCACCGCCATTCAGCTCGACACCAAAGTGACCGGCATCAGCCTGGCAGTGGTCCGCGATGCCCTGGCCCAAGCCCGGACTGCCCGATCGCACATCTTGGACTTCCTGGCAACGGTCTTGGCGGGACCTCGTCCGCAGATCTCGCCCCGAGCCCCGGCGGTTTATCAACTGACCATCAACCCGGAAAAAATCGGCGCCTTGATCGGTCCCGGCGGCAAGATAATCAACGGGCTGATCAAGAAGTACGAACTGGCAACCATCGACGTGGAGGATGACGGACGAGTCTACGTGGCCGGCTCGGATCAGGGCAAGGCCACCGCCGCGGTGGAAGAGATCCGGGCGCTGACTCGGGACTTCACCGTGGGCGAAGTGATCTCCGGCGAGGTGCTCAAAATTTTAGATTTCGGCGCGATCATAAATCTGGGCGGCGGACGCGATGGCATGGTGCACGTTTCGGAACTCAAAAATGGTTACACCAAGAGCGTGAGCGAGGTGTTAAAGGTGGGTGATTTCGTGCAGGCCAAGATCATCCGCGTGGAAGACGGTAAGATCGGATTGTCAATTAAACAACTTTAACCATGGGCGACCCCGCACCCAGCCAAACTCCCTCCGAACTTTGGGGCATCCCGACCAGTAATGCGCCCGAGGACCAGCAAACTCTGGCTCAAAAGACCACGGCCCACATTCCCCCGCCACCCTCGGAGGTTACCGTCCGCACTATGGCCTCCGACCTGCACTCTATGGCCCAAACCGGAGGCAATCGCCCCCGACCCAAGTCGGTGGCTTTTCAAACCGCGGCGGTTCCTCAAACCGGGGCCAGCCTGGTCACTCGACCGGATCACCCTAATCGTTTACTCGGTTTGGTTTTAGCCGTTCTAGGCGCGATCGTGGTGGTCGCGCTGGCAGTTTTCTTTTTGCTCCGCGCTAAAAGCATTCCTTAACCCCGGAGTGGGGAGTGAATTTTTTGAGGTCGGGCCTCTAAAATCTCGTGAGGCCCGACCGCGGATGCAATTACTCCGAATCGGCCGCGGCTTCTCCGGCCACCACGGTTTCCCGGGCGGCCTGGGTGGTCGCTTTTTCAATTTCCCTCAAAAGCTTGGTCTCGGCCTTGAGCTTCTCCCGAACATTATCGAAGCCACTGCCCAATTTTTCGCCCCGGAAGCTGTAACTGGCTCCGGACTTAGCCACCACTCCGTACTTTATCCCGGCGTTTAAGACATCGGCTTCGTAGGAAATGCCGGTGCCGTACAAGATATCGAATTCCGCTATCCGGAAGGGCGGGGCGACTTTATTTTTAACCACCTTGGCCCGGGTTCGGCTGCCAACCACTTCTTCCCCCTTCTTGATCTGCGCGATCCGCCGGATATCCAGCCGCACCGAGGCGTAAAATTTCAACGCCTTGCCGCCGGGCGTGGTTTCGGGATTGCCGAAGAACACGCCGATCTGCATCCGGATCTGGTTGGTGAAAATTATCAGTGTCTGGCTCCGTGCCGCAATGGCGGTTAATTTGCGCAGGGCCTGGGACATCATCCGCGCCTGGAGTCCCATGTACTGCGCGCCCATTTCTCCTTCGATCTCCGCCTTGGGCGTCAAGGCCGCCACTGAATCGATCACGATAACAGAGATGATTCCCGACCGCACCAGGGATTCCAGAATATTCAGCGCTTCCTCGCCATTGTCCGGCTGGGAAATAAGCAGGTCCTTGATGTTCACCCCGATGCGCTTGGCATACTCCGGATCCAAGGCGTGCTCCGCGTCAATGAAAGCCGCCCGTCCGCCCTGCTTTTGTGCTTCCGCCACCACGTGTAATGCCAGCGTGGTATTATGATTAACAAACCCATTGGCGAAAAACGTCGCCCCTTTAGGCACAGTGAAATCAACAACATGGGCCAGAGAATTGACCACGGCTTTTACCTTGTCATAAAAGAAATTCAATTCTTGAAGTTTCTCAAGATGTTGATACTCGGGCAAATTCCGACCCATTCGGAAATGGGACAATATTCTGTCGAGACGGGCGTAGCTAATCCGCACCTCTCGCCCCCGTGGAGCTGGCAAATAGTCATACGCCAATTTCCAGTCTTTGCGATTGGTTTTCCGAACAGCGGCGCCAAACTTATCGAAAAACGCGTTGAAAGTCTTGTTTATATTTGGGACTACGTCCACGTTGGTCTGGGCCATTTTTTTCTTCTCGGTATCGGCTCGCAACAAATTGCCCTTCCGAGCACTTCTAAAACCAATCTGTTCCAGGAAAATCTTTTTGTCTCTTTGCCCGTCAATATATAGGTAATGGTACGGGTTTCCCTTTGTAATTCGAATCTTATGAGCCGCCACGATCCCAAAATTCAACAGAACAACTTGAAGTTGCTGCGCCAACTTCTCAGATTTCGTGCAGTACTCAATAGTTGCTCTGCTGAAACATCCGTCACATTCGTACAGAGCCGACAAAAAGGCGGAAACGATTTCTCGGGGCGAACACAAAATACTCCAGGGAATTTCTTTACTACCAGCGCTAGCCCAACCAAGCCCGAGATATTCCAGGAACGCCCGCGCCCGCGCATTGTGGATAACTAATCTGGCAGTTGCCCGAGTCCGCTTATCTCTGGTAATTCTTGGCTTCTCTCCAAAAACAAGCTCACAAATTTTAGTGAAATCATTTGTCGTTTCGAGGTCGCCCGAGGTAAGTTGTATATTGTTTCGGTTTAGGCCAGTTTTCGTTGTCGTCCCATCGCCGACTAGATACCCCAGAAGTAACGCCAATTCGCGAGTAATCGTTCCGGGGATCACAAACGGCTTGCCATTCATGTTCTGTTTCTTCTTTAGATATTCGAATTTACTCAGGTCCGCTCCTCTCCCGAAGTACTGCTGGCCTCTTTGAATCGCCACATGATCATCCGCCCGAAGTTCATCTAGGCGCCGCCACAGATAATCCCCCTCTTTGTCCATCACTCGAATCCGATGATTAGGGGTCCCTTCGATGGAAAACCCGTAATGTGTTCCGATTCTTATGGTTTTTCTTAATCCATCGTTGTAAAAATGGCCGGTTTTCTCGAAACAATTTTCCGCGTATACGCAGGTTTCGTTTTTCTGAAATCCTGGCAGGGCCAGACGTCCAAAGCGGTCAATCGGTAGCATGCCGTGCTCCGAAAAAACAATCGAATCCCTGCTTATACACTTCCCGCTGGACTCCGGTCCGAACACTTCTACTATGCGGCCGCGGGGCAAGCCGCCCACCCCCAGGGCCAGGTTGAGCGAGAAGGAACCGGTGGGTACCACTGCCACGTCCACTCGGCGCGCCTCCCCTAAACGCATGATCGCCCCCTCTCCGAACTTTTCCCGAAGATCCGAGAGGAGAGTGTTGAGTTCCGCCTCCCGATCCGCCTTGCCCGTCCCGCTGTCTTTGGTCTTCTTGATGGTATTGGCCATGGACATAAGTTTAGAGTGCGGCGGGCGGGTGTCAATGCACATGGCGCTGTTCGGAAACCACCGATTTTATTGCCCGAGCTTGTCGAGGGCCATGCCATGTACCCGCCAAAAAGCTACCCTTCGACGGGCTTAGGGAATAACTTTTTGATGTTTCCGAACGGCGCCAATGCGTGACCCGCCTGCACTTTTTGCTACAATCAATAGGTAGGAAAACTGAATAAAACAAGGCGTTTTCCCCATATGACCACAGTTCCCCACTGTTGTCGCAAAGAAAAACACCTTGCTCGCATGAATATTATACATGAGAAATG
>JACRFR010000044.1 GCA_016212635.1 Candidatus Liptonbacteria bacterium
CCGGGATCCATTCAGTATTCCCACCTGGATTCTCCGCCGGAGGCGGACAGGCGGCTCCAAGCTTGCCCCGCACTTGATGCGGGGGCCGGAATGACACCACTTGGGTAGTTTTCAGTTCATACCTCGTCAGCTTGCTGCGAGGCAGTTGATTCTCGGCGATTGATTCTTGCCTCAATCTGTTAGGGAGTTAGAGCGGCTTAGGGTTGATTTTAAATGCCCCGGGTGTTATTATTATGCCATGACTGAAGCAGTGGCGACAAAAAATCTGAACAAAACCGCGGCCGAACTGGAAGAACTGGTGCGGCGATCGCGGCGTAAACTGCTGGAATTAGAGGTGGCGCTATCGCGAGCCGAGATTGCGCGCGGCAAAAGCAAGACTTATCGCTCGGCCAGCGCCTTGTTGCGTACCGCCCGCTGAATCATGAAACTGGTTACCTCTTCTAGATTCGAGCGAAGTTTGCGGCAATTTCTCCGGAAGCACCCGGATCTAAAAAAGGAACTGGCGGGAAAATTAGAACTGCTCCGGCGCGACCCCGCTAATCCCTCCTTGCGCCTGCACGCTTTAAGCGGCAAGCTCCGGGGTTGTTTCGCTTTCGCAGTTTCCTACGAGTACCGGATCGTGGTAGAGCTGAAAGGGAGCGAGGTGCATTTGCTAGCTGTTGGCACACACGACGAGGCGTACTGACAACCCCTCCGCTCCTCCCCTTGCCTCAATCTGTTAGCTCGTGCTAATAAACTAAGGTGAGGCTCCGATCGAAATCGGAGCTGGCCCCGTCATGAGGTCGGGCCTCTTAGATGCCCCGAGGCCCGACCTCGAGACATTTAGACTCCGATCGGCCATTGGGATATGGGGTAAATATTTGGGATGTCGGAGGTCTTGGGCCATCGTTAAGTCCTTAGGATTTGCGATATTTGAAGGAAACAAAACGGCTTTGCATCGCCATATTTTTCGTGCTAAAGTGGGTACGCTTTCCGCCGGAGGCGGATCCGCCTGCGGCGGAAACGATTTATGGTGAGCTTGTCGAACCAATAGCGCGTCCGAATGCACTTGAAAAAGCTGTGTCATTGTCGGGCTTGCTGTGCCCGGCCGTAGCTTCGCCAGTCGGCGAAAGCGAAGGCGGGACCCGACAATATTCTTGAACTGTAGATTCCCGCCTCCGCGGGAATGACAGCCCCCCTCCCTTCCTATGAGGCAAACCAAGTATTTTCTAAAAACCTCGACTACGCTCGCTTCGGATGAGTCGATTGTCTCTGCCCGCCTATTAAAACAGGCCGGCTGCGTGGCCGAGTCCGCGGCCGGGCGGTACTACTTTTTACCCCTGGGCCACCGGGTGCACCAGCGCATTGCGCAAATTATCCGAGAGGAAATGAACGCGGCCGGTGCCCAAGAAATGACGGCCCCGGTTCTGCATCCCCTGGAACTTTGGCAGGAAACCAATCGGACCAAGTCCACCGGCTTCGAACTGATGCGGGTCAAGGATCGGCGCGGCTCGGAGTTCGCGTTGGGCGGTACGGCGGAAGAAATGTTCGTGGACCTGGTCCGCAAGTACACGGTCAGTTATCGGGAGCTGCCTTTTCACCTATATCAGTTCTCCTCCAAGTTTCGGGATGAGCTGCGCGCGCGGGGAGGACTCCTCCGGGTGCGGGAGTTCATGATGAAAGATGGCTACTCCTTCCATGCGGACGAAGAAGATTTTCGGAAAACGTACGAAGCGATGAAAAAAGTTTACTCGCGGATCTTCGAACGGGTTGGCCTCTCCACGCAAATTGTGGAGTCGGATAACGGTTATATCGGCGGGGAGTACTGCCACGAATTTATCACCGATTCACCCGCCGGAGAGAGCCGCTACTTTGTCAGTGCCGACGGACAATATGCCGCGCACGAGGATGTCGCCAAGTTCGAGCGCTATGCGGAAAGTGAGCCAGAAGAAATGAGGCCCAGAGAAGATGTAGAGGGCGTGGGTATTATAGGGGTTGAGGAGCTTGCCAAGTTTTTAAAAATACCCGTGGAAAAAACCACCAAGACCATACTATTCCAGACCGAAAAAGGGGAAGTGATAGCCGCGGCAGTGAACGGGATATACGACATTAACGAGACCAAGCTTAGGCGCGCAGTGGGATGCTACGATCTAACTCTGGCCTCGGAGGAAACCGTCAAGCGAGTAACCGGTGCGGAGATCGGATATGCCGGCATATTAGACCTGCCGAAAGAGGTGCGGGTGGTGATGGATGTTTCTTTGCGGCATCGAACGAATTTTGAATGTGGCGCGAATAAGACAAATTATCATTCGATCAATATTAATTTCGGCCGCGATTTGACTGCTCCGGAAAAATTTTACGATATCGCCCTGGCGGAGCCGGGGTTTACGGCGCCGGACGGACATGGCACTCTCTCCGAGCGCCGGGGAATCGAAGTCGGCAACATTTTTCAGCTGGGCTGCCACTATTCCAAGCTCATGGCGGGCGCGACATTTACCGCCCGGGACGGTGAGAAACGGCCGTATTACATGGGCTGTTATGGGATCGGTCTGGGGCGGACTATGGCGGCAGTGGTGGAAGCCCATCACGACGAGCGGGGTATCACCTGGCCGGAAAGCGTAGCGCCTTTTGCCGCGCACCTGATCGCGCTCCAGGGTGCCGACGGGGAAGCGGTTTACCAAAAACTCTGCGCGGCGGGAGCGGAGACGCTCTATGATGACCGCGACGAGTCCCCGGGCGTGAAATTTACCGACGCGGATCTGATCGGCATTCCCTGGCGGCTGGTCAAAAGCGCCAAGACCGGAGACAAAGTGGAGGTCAAGCGCCGCAATGAGAAAGATGTTCGGTTGCTGCCGCTGGACGAAGCGATAAGAGTAATCGCAAATGGTTCGACAGAAATAAGATGGTAATAGATAGAAATACATAGTAAAAAATAGTAACTACAACCCGTTACAACGTATTACAATCAGTTACTATCTGCTCCCCTTGTTACTCCCTTTGTTACAACAGGTCAATTAGAACAATTAGGATAATTAGAATAATTTTAAACTTTTTAACTCATGTCTCTCTTCTCCCCATTCTTTCGCGATGTCGGTATCGATCTCGGTACGGCTAACTCTCTCATCTATTTGAAGCACGAGGGGCTGCGGATCAATCAGCCGACCGTGGCGGCGGTCAACACTAAGACCAATCAGGTCTTAGCGGTGGGCGAGGACGCCAAAAAGATGTTGGGTCGGACTCCCAGCTACATTAACGTTATCCGCCCGCTCACTAACGGAGTAGTTTCCGACTTTGAGATGGCGGAAGAGCTTCTGCGGAATTTCCTGCGCCAGCTGCGCGGCCGATCGGTGATGAGTTTCCGCCGCGGCATTTTGGCCATTCCCAACCATCTCACGGAGGTGGAACGCAAATCTGCGGAAGACGCCGCCCGCAACGCTGGTTGCGCCCAGGTATTTTTGGTGGAGTCCCCGGTGGCCGCCGCCCTGGGTGCTGGTTTACCCATCGGTCAGCCCACCGCCTCGCTCATCGTGGATATTGGCGGGGGCACTACGGATATCGCGGTTATCTCCATGGGCGGGACGGTTATCTCTAAGACTCTCAAGGTGGCGGGCGATAAGTTCAACGAAGACGTAATGCGTTTCGTGCGGGAAGAGTTTCGGCTGGCAATCGGGGAACCGTCCGCGGAAGCGGCCAAGATCGCCGTGGGATCGGCAATTCCCTTGGATGAACGCCTGGAGTTCGCCATCCGCGGTCGCGACCTCGGTACTGGTTTGCCCCGCGAAGTCGTACTTAAGAATGGTCATGTCCGCCTGGCCCTCCATAAATCTCTGCGGACGATCGTGGAGGCAATTCACGAGGTTATCGAGTCTACGCCGCCGGAGCTCACGGGTGACATGCTGGAGCAAGGCATTTACCTTTGCGGCGGCGGTTCACTCTTGCGCGGACTCGCGCCGCTGATTCAAAAAGAAACCTTGGTCCAGACTGCGATCGCAGATGATCCCTTAACCTGCGTTATCCGCGGCTTGGGCCGGATTGTGGACCGATATGAAGAACACCAAGGGCTACTCGATAATCCGCTCAAGCCGTTGACGATCAATTTATAGTTGCTACGAAATGCGAATTTGTACGAATATACCAATAATCTGACATCTCCATTCGTAATTTCGTAATTTCGTATTTCGTAGCAAACCATGCGTCTACGTTGGTCCATTATCATCGCCTGCATCTTGATCCTCGGGTCGCTGATCGTCTACCCGGAGCTGGGCTGGCGGGTCCGGGCGTATTTCGAAGGCCGGGCGGCGCCGGACGAGACACTGACCGACCTGCAGATCGAAAATGAACTGCTCCGGGCAGAGTTGGATCAAGCCGCCGAAAACGTAACGCCAAAACCGGTGAAAGATGCTATTCGCGCCGCCGTTTACGCCAGATATCCCTTTGGTTTTCGCGGCCAGATATTGATCGCGCGAGGAGCGCGGGACGGCGTGCAAGAGGGACAAGCGGTAGTCGCGCCGCTTTCGACCGCCCAATGGACCACCGATGGGCTCTTGATCGGCAAGGTTGCTCAAGTTTTTTCGGACACAGCTCTGGTCATTACTTTGCGCGACCCATCTTGGCGCTCGGCGGTCCGAGTCGGCCCGGACGGCGCGGAAGCGCTTTTGGTCGGCGGCCTGGGATCGAAACTGGCCTACATCCCGAAGGACGCGTTAGTTCTGCCCGGCGACAGCGTGGTCAACGCCGACCCAATTTTACCTTATGGGTTAGCCATTGGAGAAGTGGAGGAGGTTCAACCGGCCGGCGATCAGATCTTTCAGGAAGCGACGATCACCTTGCGGACCGACACTCTGCCGCTCCGCAGCGTTTTGGTGATTCCGGGACATGAAATACCAAGTAGGGATAAATAAACGAACGGGATTTAAGAGCGCGTTTAAAAAGTCCCTTTTCCGGCTAATTTTCATAATTTCGGCTGCGGCTTCGTCGCTCGTCGTCGAAATATCCTCCGGATATTCCTTCCTCCTCGCTCCTCGCCTCGCTTGAAATCCTTAAAATTCCCCATGAAAAAGACTTTTTCAACGTGCTCTAAGTTTCCAGTCGCGCTCGCGGTTTGTCTGCTGGCGCTGGTCCTGCCGGCCTATCTTCGCGCCACCTTCCCGGTTCTCTCGGACCTGCCGCTCATGGTTTTGATCGGTTTGGCTTTTATGCTCGATCTGGGCGAACTCGCAGTTCTCGTTTTACTTTCGGTTTATTTTTTGAATTGGCAGCCGCGCCCGAGTCTTGACCTTCTTTTATTTGCCGTGTTGCCTATATTGGCCTGGGCTTGGCACCGCGCTTGGCCGATGGTTCTTTGGCTAAGCGTCCCGCTAGCCGCGGTGCTGGGCGTTACGATTTTTTGGGCAGTGCTAGGCTGGACATTCCTATGGAATGATCCGCTCGTTTTCGGGGAGACCATTGGTCTAGCCGTGGTCGCTACCAGCTGCGCCGTTCTTATTGCCCATGCGAAAGAAAAAACTGTCCGCTGAACTACTGCTCGAGGATGCGTTGGTGGCCGATGTCCCGCGCGAGGCCGCGCCGCGCACTCTGCCTCTGCCCAATCGACCCTTGGTACTGCTGGGGGTATTTTTCGCCCTAACCGCGGCGATCGTCGCCTGGCGCATACTTGATCTGGGGATCTTGTCTGCGGCGGAATATCGAGAACTGGCCGAGGGCAACTTGATCGCCCGAGAACGCGAGCCCGCCCCCCGGGGGCAAATTTTTACCCGGACCGGTACCATCCTGGCGGATAATGAGGCGGCGTTTGCGGCGGTTCTGGATATTCCAGAATTCCTAAATCATCCGGAGGAACAAGATCCATTGCTGGAGATAATCTACGCCACTTTAGGCGTTCCGCCGAAGCAAGTTTGGGAGTCGGTTCGCGAGCAGGGTGGCTCCGGTAAGGCAGAGCCAGTGGTGCTGGAAGCGAGTCTGACCCAGGGCCAGCTCATTACTTTTATGAGCAGCAACTACGCGGCGCTCCGCGTGCGGGGCAGTTTTCGCCGGGTGTATCCCTACGGCGCTTCTTTTGCCCCAGCGGTCGGTTACACCAGTTCGGCTACGGTGTCCGACCTGCGGCGCGCGCCGGATCTGTCCGGGCAGGACGTAGTGGGGCGCGGGGGCGTAGAGGGTTGGTACGATACGACACTCCGGGGCCAGCCGGGTATTTCCGTGACCCTGCGGGATGCCAAGGGGCGAGCCTTGGAGACCAAAGAGCAACAAGCACCGCGCATCGGGCAGTCTTTGACTTTGACTCTGGACGAGGACTTCCAGGAATATTTTAAGCAGCGCCTCCAGGCCGGCTTGGACGACCTGGGTCGAACCTCGGGAGTCGGACTAGCGATGGATCCACGGAATGGCGAGGTCTTGGCTCTGGTAAGTTTGCCCAGCTACGATCCGAACATCCTGGTCGCGTCTGGCCGAAACAGCGAAAAAAAGAAACTACTGACCAACCCCGCCGAACCGCTCTTTAACCGCGCGGTGGCCGGTCTGTACAGCCCGGGTTCGACCATTAAGCCGCTGGTGGGCGTGGCCGCGCTCGCCGAGGGCGTGGTGACTCCCAGCCGGACCATATATTCCCCCGGTTATTTAGAGGTGCCTAATCCGTTTTATCCGGATCAGCCCAGTCGTTTTCTGGACTGGCGGCCGCAGGGCACGGTTGGTTTGCGGTCAGCAATCGCCCAGTCTTCCAACGTTTATTTTTATCTGGTGGGTGGCGGGGGACGACGGGATCAAGTTTCACCGCCGGAGATACTGGCCGGTCAAGGCGAGATCAAGGGCTTAGGCATTGTTCGGCTTCGAGAATGGTGGCAGAAATTCGGCTTGGATCAGCCGACCGGAATTGACTTGGCGGCGGAAGCGACGGGATTTTTACCCTCGCCGGAGTGGAAAGAAAAAACGGCGGACCGGCCGTGGCGTTTGGGTGATACCTATAACGTCGCTATCGGACAGGGAGATATTACGGTGACCCCCATTGAGCTCTTGAATTACATCGCGGCCATTGCCAACGGGGGTAAGTTGTACCAGCCCCATCTGAACGCCAGCTCCACGCCATCCATTTTGGCCGACTTGACCCGCTTCGCGCCGGAGATCCGGGAAGTGCAGAAGGGGATGCGCCTGGGCGTGACTTCGCCCCTGGGGACGTCTTATAAGTTAAATGACTTGCCTTTTGCCGTGGCTGGTAAGACCGGCAGCGCGCAGATCCAGAATAACACCAAGACCAACGCGTTTTTCGTGGGATATATTCCTCAATATGTCCGGGACCCCGTGTCATTCCCGCCCCGTAATAAATACGGGGTAAACTCGCGGGAATCTACGATTTCTGATAACTCCGGTCCGCCGCTCGCGATCTTGATCCTGATCGAAAATGCCCGGGAGGGGAGTTTGAACACTGTGCCCATCGCCAAAGACGTCCTCTGGTGGTACTGGGCGCACCGGCTCATCCGATGACCCAAATATTAAGCATTTTGGCTGCCGGTCATCGGATGAGCTAATATTTATTAATGGATCCTGAAACTAAGACTTGTCAAAATTGCCCGCATCCTTTCATCCGATGACCTAAATATTAAGTATTTTGTTCGGAGGTCGGACCTCCCGATATTGTGAGGTTCAACCTCCCAAATATTACTCCGTTGCCCCCGGAGGTTGAACCTCTTAATATTAATCCCATGAACTCTAAAACTAAGGTTTGCGCTGTTCGGAAACCACCGATTTTATTGCCCGAAACTATCTCGGAAACGCCAGGCTCCGTGACCGAAGAGATAATCGGCTGTGCTCACGGAGGAGAGTGCTCGCAAATGTGCACCGTGGCCTTCCGAATCACCCCGGCAGAGTTCCAATCTTATCGCCGGTTAAAAATTCCCATACCTAACTTATGTCCCAACTGTCGCCACTTTGAACGTCTGGCCGAACGTACGCCGATGCGCTTGTGGCACCGTCATTGCCAGTGTCCTGGCAATGCGCGGATAAACGCAGAAATGACGCAGAAAGACGCTGAAAGGAGCGACCCCTCCGCTCCTCCCCTTGGCAAGGGGAGGTCAGGTGGGGTGTACCAAAACACCACGGAGCATTTCCACGGGGCAGAGTCCTGCCCCAACGAGTTTGAGACCAGCTATGCCCCCGACCGGCCAGAAATCGTGTATTGTGAATCATGCTACAATGCCGAAGTCGCCTAACACCGAACGTATTGAGGTCGGGCCTCGAGGAATTCTGGAGGCCCGACCTCGAGAGATTCCCGATTTATTATTCGATTTTAAGGCGGCCCGATGGCGTATTGTATCCCCAGCCTTACTCCTTTATTCTTAATTCTATATTCTAACTCCTACCTACCATGTCTGAATTCCGACAAGATTCTATCTCGGGCGAGTGGGTAATTATTGCTCCGGCGCGGGCCAAGCGGCCGCACCAGGGCAAAAGCTCCCGGCGCAAAAGAAAGCCCGCGCCCCGAGCCACTTGCCCCTTTGAGGATTTGGAGAAAACCGGCAACTGGCCGCCGATCGACCAGGTTCCCGCCAATGGGCCATGGCGAGCGGTGCTATTGCCCAATAAATACCCCGCCATACGCCATGAACAGCGATGGGTAGAAGAAATAAGCGAAGGTCCCTACACCAAGTTTGCCGGAGTGGGCCACCACGATCTGGTCATCACTCGAGACCATAATAAAAATTTTGCCCATATCTCTTTGGATCAGGCGGTAGAGGTTCTGGGATTAATACAGAAAAGATATCGTGCTCTGGGGGCGGATCCTTCTATGTGTTTTGCGACGGCTTTCGCCAATTGGGGCGAAAGCGTGGGTGCGTCCATCTATCACCCCCACTACCAAATATTGACCGTGCCGATCGTTCCGCCCCACATTAGGGGGTCTTTGAACGGGTCCCATAGTTATTTTCAGGATCACAGCCGGTGCGGTCACTGCGTCCTGATCACCTACGAACGTAAACAGAAGGTCAGGGTGGCGGGAGAGAATGACGGTGCGATCGCGCTAGCCCCTTATGCCTCTCGTCGGTTCTATGAGATAAAGATATTTCCCAAGAGGCACGAATCCAGTTTTGAACTGTCCCCGCAAAAATCCGTTCGCGCGGTGGCTCAATTACTACAGAATGTATTGCGGCGCATGGAAGTCAAATTGAACGATCCGGACTACAACTTCTATATTCACTCCACGCCACTTAAGGAAAAGGAGCACTACGCGCATTATCACTGGCACGTGGAGATCATTCCTAGCCTACCGGAGCTCGGCGTGCCCGCCGGTTTTGAATTAGGTACGGGTTTGTACGTTAACGCCACCGCGCCGGAACGAGCCGCTGAAACTATCCGTGGAAGGCGCGGATAGTAAATTTCTAATATCCAATATCTAATTTCTAACTGAGTATTTTCAGGACTTACGCACTTGATTTAAATTCTCCCTTTTACAAAGGGAGCGGCCGTAGGCCGAGGGATTTAGGTATTAAAATCCTCCGCCCTACGGGCCCTCCTTTAAAAAAGGAGGAATAAAACCGTCAAACGAATAAGTCCTGATTTTATTGGGAATTAGAAATTGGGTATTGGTAATTATTTAAATTCATGTTAAACAAAGTAATTCGTCACCCCCTCATTGGCGCGCTTTGCGCTCTGGCCTTAATGGTCACGCTGGGCGGTTGGATGTGGGTGTATTTAACCTTGCGCGGCATTGGCCAGCCGCTGATTTTGCACTTCAACCCGCTGGTCGGCATCAACCAAGTTGGCAATGTTTGGAATCTAGCGCGCATTGCGGGCCTGGGAGTTACGGTGATAGTTGTGAATTACCTAATCGCATTAGAATTGGATGAGCGGTATCCCTTCGTCGGCAAACTTTTAGCCAGCGGCGCGCTGGTCTTCGCCCTCTTGCTTTTCGTGGCGTTTGCGGCTATCATTGCCGTAAATTAGCTACGAAATACGAACTGGTACGAATATACGAAAGCAGGCAAGAATTTCTTGAGGTCGGGCCTCGAGGGATTTCAGAGGCCCGACCTCGGAAAATTAAAGAAATTAGTATCGTTAGTACAATTCGTATATTGGCATCATATGGTATATGTCTAAATTTGCAGTCATCCAAACGGGGGGCAAACAATATCGCGTAGCCGCGGGCGACAAGCTGCGAGTAGAAAAACTTTCCGGCGCGGCAGGCGACCCGGTCACATTTGACAAAGTATTACTGACCGCAGATGACGGCGAGGTGGCGGTCGGGACGCCATTCATAACTGGAGCTACAGTGACCGGCAAAATTGTGGCGCAGGCTCGGGACAAGAAAAAGATAATCTTTCGGTACCATTCTAAGACCCGATATCGCAAAAAGAAGGGCCACCGCCAACCAGTCACGGAAGTGGCCGTGGTTAGTCTTTAGAAGATAGTAGTAGGCATAATGGCTGATAACCCAAGGCCCTCTCCGACTTTAGTCGAAGGGCTTGGTTGTGGTAAGTTTTTTGTCTGCTAGTTATGATTCGGTTGTTTTTCGCAACATCTTAGGATTGTAGACGTAAAATATTATTGTTATATTAAACACAATTATGAACAGGTTTGGCTTTATTGGCTCCAGCGGCATCATCAAAAAAGACAAGCTTTTCGGGGCAGGGCTGTTAGTCGTCAAAGACGTAGGGGATATGGTTGATAAGCTTGCCAAAAATTGTCAGCCAGCCTATAGCGCCGTAAAGACCAATAAAGACAAAGTTGTCACGGCGCTTTTGAAAGCGGGGAAGCAGGACGAGGTTATTCGTATCCTTAGCGGCAGTAAACGTTTTGAAATGAAATTTGACAACGTGCGACCTACTACCGAGCTATACTACAAGCGAATGATAGATATTTTTCTGAGCGATGCCGATAACAGATTTTCCGCAATGATTATCGACAAAGAAGAGCCTGGTTTTGATGAAAGTTTTATTGATGATGCCTGGGAAGCGTATACTGGTTACTCGGCTTCTTTGGTGGTACGGGAAATGAGAAATCTTGTCGCTGATAGTCTCTGTCTTGTGGTAGACGAGATCACAAAACCGCACAATAAACCCCTGTCTCTTGAAGATACCTTCTTGAGTAAGCTAAGGACTAAAATCAGTCGAGAGCAAAACTTAAAATTTGATAATATATTTGGTGCTCTAAGCATAGAGTCTCATTCTAATGTGCTGATGCAACTCACTGATGTGTTGCTGGGGGCAGTTATGTATGATTTTAAGAAGAAGTGTGGCTCGGTGTCTTCTGAAATGGAAAGGAAAAAAGAAGGATTAGTAGACAAAGTTCGAAACTCTCTTGGAGTCGATACTTTAGCACATGATTTTACCAAGCATCCCCCCGTCTACTTCAGCGTTTTCGAAGCCAAATGGCAAACGAAAAAGAACAACGCCCAATAAAGGGCGCTGTTCCCGTGCGGGTCATAGACAAATAACCTACACCCGCAACTTATAACACAAGAATAACAAGCCAGTTTCTTTCTGTCAATAAAAGTAGGCGCTGTTCGAAAACCCCAGGTTTGTCATTCCGGCGAAAGCCGGAATCCAGGTTTTCTTAGTTACTGGATCCCGGGTCAAGCCCGGGATGACACTCGGCAAGCGGGGGAATCAATGTTTTCGAACAGCGTCATAAAAGTAATGCCACTTCTATTGTGTTATGATACTATAATTAATTAAACGATGGCGAGGGCAATAAGTTACTCACACCCGCACTAGGCTCTAAACACTGCCGTCATGATTGCTCGCCAACTTTCCCTAGCCGGCCAGCTGGTTACCTACTACTCCTCCCGGCCGGGTGAACCCGCCGGCATACCGGTCATTTTTCTCCATGGCTGGCGGCTCCAGGCGGCGGTTTGGTTCCCGTTGATCCAATCTTTACTTGCGGTGAGCCCGTCGAATCCGGCTACCAATCGTTTTGCCTACTACGCTCTAGACCTGCCAGGCTTTGGCAAGTCGGCGCCACCAGCCAGGACTTTTACCCTTCAAGACTATTGCGATGTGGTCCGGGAGTTTTGCGAGAAACTCGATCTCCGGGGCGTATATCTCGTGGGGCACTCCTTCGGCGGTAGGGTTGCCATCAAGCTAGCCGCTACCCACTCTGATCTGGTCCATAAATTAGTGCTCGCAGATAGCGCGGGTATCCGCATCGGCCAGACCCGACGCAACATTCTGGGTCTGATCGCTAAGATCTTAAAGCCACTTTTCCGACCCCACTCTATGCAGCATGTGCGCCACGCGCTGTATTGGTTGATCGGCGCAGGGGACTACCTGGCGACTCCGGAGCTGCAGCAAACTTTTGTAAGAGTTATTGAAGAAGACCTGACCAATTATCTGCCGGACATATCCTGCCCAACCCTGATCCTTTGGGGAGATCGCGACACTGAGACGCCGCTTTCGGCCGGACAGCAAATGGCGGCCATGATCCCCCAGGCAACCCTATCCGTCCTGCCATGCGCCGGACATGCCAGCTTCCTGGACCAGCCGGAGAAGTTTCGTGATTTGCTCTTGGAATTTATTACCGCCTAACGTTTTCATTCTCTTCTAGGGTTTATGCTTTATAGCTTGCCCCGCCAGAAATGAAACTTCTAATGGGGTTTGCCCCCCCTCGTGTCATCCCGGAATTTTTCAGGACTGTGAAAAATGTCCGGGATCCATCTGGATTCCGGATCTCGGCCGCACTCGCTCGGAATGATACCGCTTAGATAATTCGCTGTTCACACTTCGCGACCTATTATGAGACAGTTGATCGCAGTTCGCCCCCCTTGCCACCTTGTTATTTCTTGTACATTTTCTATCTGCTAGTTTCACAACGATCGCCGTCACACTTGCAGGCGAGGGATAGCCAGGATGAATAGCTTCCATGTCCCCCAAGGGGAGCAGGAGCACATGGCCCTTTTTTGTGCCCGCTGTTCGCCCATCTGCTAGTTTCACAACGATCGTACTCAAACTCGCACCTGGCGCAGCGGAATTAATTTTCCGTTACCGCGCGGCCGCACTCTCGACTAAGGGACGCCAGGCTCCCCCTCGCCACCAGCGTTATTCTATTGTTCTCAAGAACAATAGGATGCCTTGGATTACGAAACCGTATATTTGTTTGTCATTCCGGAATGGCCAGCAGGCCGTATCCGCCCGCCTGACGGCCGGCAGGAAATCCAGGTCAGAAATCCTGGATTCCCGCCTTCGCGGGAATGACATGCGGGGCATGAAATTAGTAGTTTCGTAATTCAAGGTAGAATAGGGAACGGCCGGAAATTTACGTCGGCCATCGACCCAGCTCTTGCTTCCGGCTTCACCTTTTTCTGGGAGAAGCGTAGAATAATGACGTGAACATATTTCGCTCGGTTTGGCGGAAGATTTTGCTTTTGCAGCTCGAGAATTACCACCTGGGGCGGTTTCGGCAACTGGCCGCCAAGCGGGAGGCGTACACTGATTCCACGCGTCAGCGCATCAAGTGGACTGCTAAACTAATCTTAGTGGCCGGCTTGGCCAAACTCATTATCTTGGCGATGGCCGGTCTGGTCGCGGTAGTTATTCATCTAATAGTTCCTTCCGGCTACCCGGCCATAGTGGTTTTTGTCGGAGTGTTTTTGGCCGCGGTGTCGATCTTCGAATACTTCCTGGCCGCAGCGGTCATAATCCTCCTGCCTCTAGACCGATATATCAAACAGCGCTGGATCGTTCGCGCCCGGGCCAAGATCAAATCGCTGCCGAATCTCAAGATTGTGGCGGTGGCCGGCAGTTATGGTAAAACCACCACCAAAGAGGTTGTCGCAACCATACTTCGGGAAAAGTTTCAGGTGGTCGTGACGCCCGGCACCGAGAACACGCCGCTTGGGATCGCCCGTTTGATAAAACGGGAAGTTGATTCCCAGACTGAAGTCCTGGTTATCGAAATGGGGGAGCACGAGCCGGGAGATATCCGCGACCTATGCCAAATCGCCCCGCCGCACCTAAGCGTTCTCATGGGCATCAACGAAGCGCATCTGGAACGCATGGGCTCGCTCGCCAATGCCACCGCGGCCCTGTTCGAGATTGTAACCTATGCTCGGCCGGAAACGATGGTGTTTTTGAACGCAGATAGCCCGCTCATAGCGCAGCACGCCAAAGAATACTGCGGCCAGCACGAGACCATCTGGTTCAGCGCCCAGGGGCATTCTCGGGCTCGTTTTCAGATCAAGCAACCCGAGTTCCGCGCCGACGGTTCCGGCTGGCGCTTCGAGTTTTGGGAAGACAAGCGGAAAATCGGGTCCTATCAGGTGCCTATCCTGGGCGAGTACATCCTGGGGACGGTTATGGCCGCGGTGGCGATCGCGCAGAAACTTGGCTTGACCGATTCGGAAATCACCCGCGGGGTATCTCAGATCAAACCAGTGGCGCATCGTCTCCAGCTTATTTCCGGCCACCGAGACATACTGGTCATCGATGACAGTTATAATGGCAACCCCGACGGAGTCCGAGAAGCAATTCGCGTCTTGGTTCATTTTCCCGACCGGCGCAAAGTATTTTTTACTCCGGGCCTTTTGGAAACCGGAGAGCGAACGCGGGAGATCCATTTGAGAATCGGCCAGGAGTTGGCCTTAGTGGCGGACCTGGTCATCTTGATCCGCAATTCGGTCACGCCGCACTTGGCGGAAGGGCTGCGGGCGAAGAACTTCTTAGAGAGCAATATTATTTGGTTCGACAACACGCTGGCCGCGCATGCGGCGCTGGCCAATATTTTGAAGCCGCGGGACGTGATCCTTTTCCAAAACGACTGGCCGGAGGACTATTTGTAGAGTAGAACAGTTTCCGAGGTCGGGCCTTAAGAATTCCCCAAGGCCCGACCTCTGGAAATCCCTCCCCTTATCTTAGGGGAGACTAGGTAGGGTCTAGAATCCAGGACCCCCTCTGGCTCCCCCTTAAATAAGGGGGAGGATGGAGTTTCGTAATTCAAGGTAATCCACAGCCGCCGCGCGGACATCTGCTATAATCCAAAAGCAAATTGTCGGATTTGCGTTATTTGCCTAAATTTGCGATATTCGCGATTACTCTCATGCAAACCATCGGCGTTTTCTTCGGCGGTAAGAGTCCGGAACACGAAGTCTCGGTCGTGACCGGGCAGCTTATAATTTCCGGCTTGAAGAAGCTGGGTTATCCCATTGTGCCGGTTTTCATTGATAAGACTGGCCGCTGGTGGAGCGGCGAGCGGTTGGGCACGATCAAAGCCTTCACTGGCCAGGACACGAATCAAATTTTGAAGGGTAAGGATAAGTATTATTTGGACCTACCGGAGTCTCGAGGCAAAATGGTTTTGCGCCAGAAAGAGTTGTTTGGCGAAAAGCTCGTGATTGACATGGCCTTTCCGGCGCTCCATGGCCGCTATGGTGAGGATGGCACCATTCAGGGTCTATTTGAAATGCTGGACCTGCCCTATGTGGGTTGCGACGTACCGTCTTCCGCGATCGCTATGGACAAGGTGCTGACCAAGCTGCTGTACCGGGCGGAGAGTATCCCGACCGTGCCGTTCATCTTCTTCAGTCCAGCGGATTGGGCAGAGCGGAAGAGAGAGATTCTGCGACAGGCCAAGAAGCTGCACGGGCCGCTCTTCATAAAGCCCGCACGCTTGGGCTCCTCGATCGGTATGGCCAAGGTTAAGTCCCAGAAAGATCTGGAGTTTGCCGTGGAGGTGGCCTTACACTACGACGATAAGGTAGTCGTAGAGGAAAGCGTGGAGAATCTTATGGACGTGACCTGTGCCGTGATGGGCCCAACCGTAAGTCCGCGCCCATCCCTCACCCTGGAAACGACGTTCGAGGATGTTTTCTATTCTTATCAGGATAAGTATCTGAACGAGGGTGGCACTCAAACCGGTCAGGCCAAGAATCGCATTATCATTCCGGCTCGGTTACCGGATAAGACCAATCGCGAGATCCAGCAACTGGCGGTCCGGATATATCAGCTGTTCGGTTGTTCCGGCATCGCTCGGGTGGATTTCCTGTATGACACCAAGAAGAAAAAAGTTTTTGCCAACGAGGTCAATACTTTGCCCGGGACCTTGTACGAACACCTTTGGCGCGCCAGCGGAGTGGAGTTCGGAGAACTTTTGACCATCTTACTTAAAACCGCGGAGACCCGTCAGCAGGAACGGCAAAAACTGATCTATAGCTTCGAATCTGACGTGCTCAAGAAGCTTGGTTCGCTCAAATTGAAAGGCGGTAAGGGCAGTAGCAAATTATAGGTTGCTTGCTGATTTATCTTGCGCCTATTTCTCCGTCGGGACTATTCTATTGTTCTCAAGAACAATAGAATAATGAGTCGCTGGGATATGTGACATATCAAATTCTCATCGTGTCTACTGGATTTTAAAGACCGCCGCGCCGGGCGGAATCTGGTCCTCTTGACCCGACAGGAGATAGGTTGTATTGCGCTCGTGCTGTTCGGTGGCGGTGAAGGTTTCGGTCAAGAACATCACTGTTTGGGCCGCCATGGGAACGCCGCGGACGTAGATCCAACCAGGGTCCGCCACTACGTACTTGGGGGCTGTCTCCGGCAGACGGTTTATCTCCTTGGCGATCTGGACATAGTTGGCGGCAAAGGACCCCTGAACTTCCGGGTTTTTGGCCCACATTTCAAAGTAAACAAAGTAAGGTTGTAGGGTGAGCAGTAACAATGTCGCGACCGTGATTCCCTTCAGCGTAGCCGGTTTTATTTTGACGGCCGACCTATCGTAAAGCCAGACGCCGCCCCAGCCGGCCAGGATCATGGTCGGCGGGATCATGAGGATCGCACGTAGGGCGTGAGGTAAGCTTTCATTGGAAAGGATGACTGGCAGGACGGCGCAAGCGAGCCACAAAAATAAGATCCAGAAACCGAACCCCTCCGCTCCTCCCCTTGTCAAGGGGAGGTTAAGTGGGGTGCCTCCCTCCTTATTTGTTGCGGGGAGGCTGGGTGGGGCCTCGTTTCGGTTATTAGTGTTTGGGACGTGGAGTTTGTCCGCCGGAGGCGGGTCCTCCTTCGGAGGAAGATTTAGCGCTTGTAATTTGGAATTTGTACGGATATTTGACCAT
This sequence comes from Candidatus Liptonbacteria bacterium, assembly GCA_016212635.1. Classification (GTDB taxonomy): domain Bacteria; phylum Patescibacteriota; class Minisyncoccia; order UBA6257; family 2-01-FULL-56-20; genus JACRFR01. Next base: position 17,009 of record JACRFR010000044.1, read on the forward strand.
AAGGTTTTTGTCCCCGCGATAATTCCTAACAAGAAAAACAGAGCGACCGGCGCGAAGAGTTCCGGTTGGCCGGCGTAGTTGTGGCGCCAGTTGAAATCGCCGACTAAGAAAAACATACCAAGGGTCAAGAGCGCGTTCCAGGCCAGGCCCAAGATCGGATGCGGTGCGCTCATAACCGAGACCTGAGTGGTCCGGCCGAAAAAAGTTCCGGGGTTCTGATAAAAATAAACAAGGAGCGGTGAGACCACCACGACTGTCGCCAAACCGAACAGGATAGCTCCCAACCAAAACTTGCCCTGCCATTTTTCTCGCCAGGAGCTATACCAGAACCAAGCCAGGATAAATAGAATCAGGAGGGGTGAGGTGCGGTAGGCGATGTAGGAGTGAAAGCCGGCACCATACACCAATCCAGCCAGGAGCGGTAAGCACCAAATCCCAAATCCCAAATCCGAACCCCTCCGCTCCTCCCCTTGGCAAGGGGAGGCCAGGCAGGGTTGAGTTTTAGTTATTGGTGTTTGAAACCTTTCTCGCATCAATCTGAAAGAAATAAGCAACAACCATACGCCCCAAGTCAGCCAGAAAGGCGCGGTGATGGCCCGGAAGCCGATCCGGGAGAAGTTGATATGCCAGAACGAAGTTGCCAGGAGAAAAGCGGATAATAGCGCGACTTCGTAATTCCTAATTCCTAATTTCCAATTTCTAAATTTTGGATCTTGGTCATTGGCACTTTTATTGGTAATTGGTAATTGGTAATTGGTAATTTTTCTAGGGAACAACTCCTTGGCTAGCAAAAACACCCCTAGCACGGTCAAAGTGCCAAAGATGGCGCTGGGGACACGTAGCATCCAGGGTTCCGGCAGACGGCCGGGTACGCCAAAAACGTACTTTAGGACCAGGGCCTGGATGTTGATGAACAGTCCTTCCCGACCGTTGTTCTCTGGGTAAAAAACATGAAAACCGCCCCGGGGCGGCGGTTCCGTTAAGACCTCTAAAGCGTTTGACCCGTTCATGGCCTCGTCCGGGTAGAGGCCGGGCGGGATGCCTGGAAGCTGGTAGAAGCGCAGAAAAGCGGCTATAATCAGAACAACAAAGAGCGCGGTAGTTACAGTTCCTCGTTTTGACATTAGTTTGTATTCGCAGCGTAATCTATCCGTCCCTATATTCTACATTCTATATTCTAAATTCTCTACTCTAATGGCTGACCAACCCGCACCCAAGTTCGAGCAAAAATCCCTGGAAGCCGATCTGGCGCGCCTGGCCGAAGAAGTGCGGCGGCATAAAAACCTGCCCGATACGGTGGGCTTGAACGACCGGGAGATCTTACGGAAAGTTCTGGAATCGATCTCCGAACGCGAACCCTCGCAACCCTCTGGTCTGCCTGCGACCCAGGCCAGCCCCACGCCCGCCGGAGGAACTACCACCCAGAGCATGTTGCCGGCTTATGCCCAGAGTGCCCCGGCGGAAACCAAACTGGAGATCGAGTACTTCCTGGACATGGCGCTCACCAAGGGCGTGGTTCAGGCTTACAATGAAGCCCGCAAATCCAATCCGTTTGTTTTAGATGCATTCCACGATGCGCTCGCGGGCAAGCTGCTGCCGGAGTTAGAGAAACGCGGCCTCATCCGATGAACATTATCGTCAATTTCCTGATCGGAGTATTGCTTGGCGCCGCGTTGGTGGCCGGCGCGTTTCTCATCTTCCGACGCTTGCGACGCCAGGCCCTGTGGCGGTCCTTAAGCATGGTTTTGCTTCTGATACGTATTCCCCGCGACACTCACAAAAATCAGGAGGCGCCCCAGGAAGAAAAGGGTTTTAAGGCGGAGATTAATAAGTCCGAGCAGCTCCTGGCCAACTTGTCCGGGTATGGTCGGTCGTTCGTCCTGGAGGTGGCCGTGCCGCACGTGGGCGAGGAAATCCACTTTTATCTATCCGTGCCGCGGAACTTCGTGGAGATCGCCACTAAGCAAGTCCAAGGACTCTGGAATGCCGCCAGCGTCCAGGTGGTGCCGGATGATTACAATATCTTTAACTCCAGTGGCGCGGCCGCGGGGGCGTATCTCACTCAAGAAAAGAGCAAAGCCCTGCCAATACGTACCTATCAAGAGATCGGCGCGGACACCTTTGCCTCCATCCTGGGTGCTTTCGCCAAGATCAACGAAGTGGGGGAAGGCGCGGCGTTGCAGATCCTGGTCCAGCCCGCGGGCAAAAAGTGGAAGAAAAAGATCCACTCCAACATCTTAACCTTAAAGCGCGGCAAAAAGGCTAAAGATGTTCTAGAGCGGACCATCTGGACCATTCTCAAAGAAGCGCTGATGCCAAAAAAGGTGACTGAGGAGAAGGAAGAACGCGTAGTGGACGAAGATGCGGTCAAAGCGCTGGAAGCCAAGATCGCCAAGCCGCTCTTCCTGGTTAATGTCCGGTTTATGGCCTCGGCCGGGTCGGCTTTTCAGGCCAACGATATTTTAGATGGCATTCTGGCAGGGATGACCCAGCTCACGGCCCCGCTCCGCAACGATTTTATTATTAGCAAGGTCAGAAACGCGCATAACTTAGCCACCCAATTCAGTTTCCGAATTTTCGACCGCGCCAAAGAGATGGTCCTGAATGCGGAGGAGCTCGCGAGTTTCTGGCATCTGCCGATCTCCAGCACGGAAACTCCCCGCATCAAGTGGCTCAAGGCCAAAGAATCTCCGCCCCCGGACAATTTACCCAAGGAGGGTACGCTTTTAGGCGCCAGCAGTTTCCGCGGCCAAGAGAAGTCCATATTCATAACCGACGAAGACCGCCGCCGGCACCTGTACGTCATCGGTCAGACCGGCACCGGCAAAACCACGCTGATCAACAGTATGGCCATGGACGACATCCGGCGCGGCAAGGGCGTGGCGGTCATCGATCCCCACGGCGATTTCACCGAGGCCTTGATCAGTCATATTCCCAAGGAGCGGGCCGAGGACGTGATCTACTTTAATCCCGGCGACTTGGAGCGGCCTCTGGGCATAAACATGTTGGAGTACAACTTCGACAAGCCGGAGGAAAAAACATTCATTATCAACGAGTTTATCGGGATTTTCGACAAGCTGTATGACCTGAAGCAAACCGGCGGTCCCATGTTCGAGTACTATCTGCGGAACGCCCTGCAGCTTATGATGGAAGACCTGCCCAACGAGGAGGCGACGCTCATGGAGGTCCCGCGAATTTTCACTGACACCGATTATCGTAACCGCAAGCTGGACCGCATCGAAGAAACCGCGCCGGAGGTCTTCGACTTTTGGGAGAAACAAGCGTCTAAGGCGGGCGGCGACGTGTCTCTGGCCAACATGACGCCCTACGTGGCTTCCAAATTCGCCACCTTTATCACTAACGACTACATGCGGCTGATCATCGGCCAAACTAAGTCCGCGTTCAACTTCCGGCAGGTCATGGATGAGGGCAAGATACTCCTGGTTAACTTGTCCAAGGGCCGGATCGGCGATATCAACGCGGGGTTATTGGGCATGATCTTCACCGGCAAGCTCTTGATGGCCGCGCTCTCCCGAGTAGACACGCCTTCCGAGAAAGAGCGCCGCGACTTCTACCTCTACATCGACGAGTTCCAGAACTTCACCACCGACTCCATCTCCACCATTCTTTCGGAAGCGCGCAAGTACCGCCTGAACTTGACCATCGCCCACCAGTTCATCGGCCAGCTGACAGAGAAGATCCGAGACTCGGTTTTCGGCAACGTGGGCTCCATGATCGTAGGCCGAGTGGGCGTCCAAGACGCGGAATTTTTAGGCAAGCAGTTCGATCCGGTCTTCAGCCAGCAGGATCTGACCAATATCGACAACTTGAACGGCTACGTGCGGCTACTGATCAGCGGCCTTACCTCTCGGCCGTTCAATATGAAGTTCAGCACCGCTTCCTGGGCGCCGGGGGACAAAGAGATGGCCCAAAAACTTAAGGAGTATTGCCGGCTGAAGTACGGCCAGGACCGGGAGACGGTGAATTACGAGATCGTAAGAAGGTTGAGGGAGTAGGCAGAGGTCCATCCTCTCCTTTTCATCGGATGACCCAAATATTAAGCATTTTGACTGCCGGTCATCGGATGAAAAAATATTGGAGATAAGGACAACACAAATTAAGGCCATGAATCCCGACGCGCACGAACGCCGATCCGCCCCCGAGAGTGGCCCGCTGGATCTGGTAGAGGCCAGCGAAGAAATTGCTCAAGATTTGGAGCGCCAGACGCGCGCCACGCCCCCGGAGGAGATCGTGGATGAGCCCGGCAGGTGATCCGGCTTAGATTTGCCGTTCTCCCCGGCATAGCCTATGCTGGTACTGATGTCTGATCCCGAGACGCAAACTTGCGAACACTGTCACGGCTCATTTGAAGTGAGTGCCGAAGACGCCTCCTATTACGCCAAGATCCAGGTTCCACCGCCGACTATTTGCCCGCTCTGCCGCCAGCAGCGGCGCATGCTGTTTCGCAATTTCAAAACGCTCTACAAACGGCCCTCGGACCGGTCCCTCAAGCCGGTCATTTCCATGTACTCGCCCCAGGCGCCCTATAAGGTGTATACCCACGAGGAGTGGTGGGCGGACGACTGGGACGCGAAAATATTCGGCCGCTCGTTCGACTTCGGCCGGCCGTTCTTCGAACAGTTCCGGGAACTGCTTCTGGCGGTACCGCGCTTTGCGATCATGAATGTGAATAGCACCAATTGCGAGTACTCCAACTTCGCTTGGGGCGATAAGAATTGTTATCTCGTTTTCGGCGCAGTGAACGATGAGGATTGCGCTTACGGCCACATCGTCTGGGAGTCCAAGGATTCTCTGGACAATCTCTATTTGCACAAATCAGAATTGTGCTACGAATGCGTGGATTGTTTGGGTTCCTATGGACTTAAGTATTGCCAAGAGTGCGAAAGTTGTAACGACTGTCTGGGCTGTTTCGATTGCCGGGGCTGCACCAACTGTGTCGGCTGTGTGGGATTGAAAGACAAGACCCACTATTTATTCAATCAACCAGTGGACCAGGCAACCTACAAACAGTTCCTGGCCGATCATCCGCTGACCGATCCGGCCACTATACCCATGATTCAGGAGCGTCAGGAAGAACTCCGTCGGCAAATTCCCCAACGGCATTTTTTCGGCTCGCATAACAACGATGCGTCCGGCAACCATGTTTATAACGCGCGCAATCTGCACGATTCTTTTGACGTTAAGGGTGGCGAGAACTCCCGCTTTATATATACCTCCCGCCAAGCGGTGGATAGCTACGACGTGGCCTTTTCGCCCAATATCGAACAGGTTTATTGCTCTTTAACCACGCTCAACTGCAATCGGGTGTTCTTCGCGCATCTCGCGACCACCTGTTCTGATCTATACTACAGCGACAGTTGTTTCAACACGCACAACTGCTTCGGCTGCGCGGGCCTCAAAGGCGGCGAGTATTGCATTTTGAACAAGCAGTATACCAAGGAAGAGTACGAGGCGCTTTTGCCCAGGGTCATCGCTCATCTGCGACAGACAGGGGAGTGGGGGCAATTCTTCCCCACGGAACTATCGCCGTTCTGTTATAACGAATCCATTGCCAACGAGTACTTGCCTTTGACTAAAGAGCAAGCGCTGGCCCAGGGCTTCCGCTGGCAGGACGAGTTACCGAGCACCGTGGGCCAGGAGACCATGACACTCGAGGCGCTACCCAAGGGTCCAAAGGATTATTCCGACGAGCTCGCGAAACAGATCCTGAAATGCGACCACTGTAGCCGGAATTATCGGCTGGTGCCGCAAGAACTTCAGTTTTATAAACGCCTCAACCTGCCGATTCCGCACCAATGTTTCAACTGCCGCCACGCTCGCCGGATGAGTGCCCGCAATTCTCGCCGATTATGGCCGGGTACATGCGCCAAGTGCGGCGTTGATTTCCGAACATCATACCCGCCGGAGCAACAAAAAGAGTTCAAGATATACTGCGAGCAGTGCTACCAGACCGAGGTCGCCTGACACCGAATGTATCGAGGTCGGGCCTCGGGGGATTCTAGAGGCCCGACCTCAAGAATTTAGAAGTCGGAATAAAGAATAGGGCAGTAAATCATGAATTGGGGATCGAAAAAATACGGCTGGCTGGCGCTCATCGTCGTGTTCGGCTTGGGGCTCGTATTGGGTAGGCATAATACCCGTCCCGATTCTAACCAGGTACCAATGCGCGCAGAGAATGCGCGCGACAAATTGCAGTCGAGCAGTTCGCCGAGCGATCTCGTGAGTTCCGCTAGCGAACTCGCATTCGCTAATGGGGTAAAAGTGGTGCGAGTGATCGATGGTGACACTATTGAGATCGAGGGTGGGGAGCGGGTGCGCTACATCGGGATGGATACGCCGGAGGTGGCGGATTTTAGGCAGCCGGTGCAGTGCTTCGGCGCGGAAGCGGCACGTCGCAACACGGATTTGGTCGCGAGCCAGACAGTCCGGTTGGAGAAAGACATATCCGAACGCGATCGCTATCAGCGTCTCTTGCGGTACGTTTGGTTGGGCGGGGAGATGGTCAATCTCCGCCTGGTAGCCGAAGGCTATGCGCGGGTTGCCACTTTCCCGCCGGACGTGAAGTATCAGAAAGATTTCGCGGAAGCGGAGCAGGGGGCGAGAGCCAACCAGCTCGGTTTGTGGGGAAGTTGCCCGGCCGCCGCGGTGGCCGCCACAACCACTACGACTTCAGCCCCAGCCGCCAACTGCCAAATCAAAGGCAATATCAATGCCTCGGGTGAAAAGATCTACCACCGGCCTGATTGTCCCTACTATACGCGCACTAAAATAGAGGCGACTCGCGGTGAACGCTGGTTTTGTTCGGACACGGAAGCAGTTGCCGCCGGTTGGCGGGTGGCCGCCAATTGTCCTTAACGCTTAATTGGCCGCAATCGGCCAAATATGCTAAACTACTTTGTTTCATATGATCCGATACTTAAGCACAGCCCCGGCGGAGAAGATCAGTGGCATCGCCCTGCTGCGGCTGGATTTCAATACCGAAGATGACTGGCGGCTGGAGGCGACCCTGCCGACCGTGAAATTACTCACGCGGCACGCCCGGGCAGTAGTGATTCTAAGCCATCGGGGGCGGCCCCCGGGACCGGATCCTCGGCTGTCCCTGGTCTCGGACGCTAAAAATCTCGGCAAGTTGCTGAAACACAAGGTGGTATTTATTCCTCATTTTCGGTTTGCGGATATTAGGTCAGAAATAAAGTGCTCACCGCCAGGTTCTGTCTTCTTGCTGGAGAACTTGCGTTTCCATCCAGATCTGCGATTTGCGATGAGCAGGCAAGGCAGCAATGACGGCGTTGCCCGGCATCTAGCGTCCCTCGGAGACTACTACGTAAACGATGCCTTTGCAGTATCCCATCGTGCGGATGCGTCCCTGGTGGAAATTACGCGTTTTTTGCCGAGTTATGCCGGCTTGGAGATGGAGAAAGAAATTAAATTTCTGCGTGCGATCGTCCATCGGCCCAAGCGACCATTGGTGGTAATTCTGGGCGGGGCCAAGGCGCGCGACAAGTTGGCGGTGATCCAGCGGTTGCGGCGGCAGGCGGACTGGTTTCTTTTGGGCGGGGCCTCGGCTAACACCATGCTTATGCTTCAGGGAGTGGATGTCCGCAAGTCGCTTCTGGAGATGGATCCCAAAGTGCTGGCCGAGCTTAGAAGGGTGCTGCACTACCGCAATGTGATCGTGCCGATCGATTATCGGTTTGACGCCGCAAAGCATGAGATATTAGATATCGGACCGCGGGCCGTCCAAAGATTTAAAGAAAAGATCAAAATCGCTCGGACCATTCTCTGGAGCGGTCCCATGGGCAAATGGGAGGAGCCGATGTTTCGGCGCGGCACCTTGGCCGTGGCCCAGGCGGTTACGGCCAATCGCCGCGCGCTCACCGTGGCCGGCGGCGGGGAGACTGTGACCTTCCTGCGCAAGCATAAATTGGATCAGTGTTTCGATTTTATCTCCACCGGCGGCGGGGCGCTGATGGACTACTTGGCGGGAGAAAAGCTGCCGGGGATAGAGGCGCTAAAGAAGAAGTAAAGACAAGAACTAATTATCCTAATTATTCTAATGGCAGACATAGCGTCGAAAGAGAAAATTTATGATTTAGCGCAAAGGACAGAACAATTCGCGAAGGATATTATTTTGTTTGCCCGGAAGATTCCTAAAGACGTTGTTACCCTGCCGCTCATTTCTCAGTTGGTTCGGGCAGGAACCAGTATCGCGCTAACTACTGCGAGGCGGACGAAGCGGAATCGCCCAGAGATTTTCAGCATAAACTGAAGATATGTAAAAAAGAAGCGCGTGAAACCATGTGTTGGCTCAAGCTTATTGTTATCGCGGTACCCAATCTGGAGCCGGAATCGGAACCGTTATGCCAAGAGGCCGACGAGCTAAGGCGCATCTTCAATGCCAGTATCCTGACAATTAAAAGAAAAAGCACAAGCATCTCCCGTGATCAATTAGAATAATTTCGCCGTTTTACTCCGTTATCATCTGATTCATTAGAATAATTAGACTAATTAGAATAATTTCTCCACTTTCCCTATATGGTTTTTGATATCTACTTCCATAATGACTTCGACGGACGCGCTTCGGCTGCGATAATCCTGGCCTGGTTAAAACAGCGGGGCGATCGCGCGGGCAAACTGATGCCGATCGACTACTCTCTAACACCAGCTTGGCTCCAACCGAATTTTTTTACGGGGCGGCGGCCGACGATCGTGGTGGATTACCCGTATCATCCCGGCGCGGCCATGTGGTTCGATCATCACCCCACGACTTTCAAGCGAGCCGATTGGCAGCGGCAGTTCCGTCAAGATAAAAGCCATCGTTTTGAATCGCGATACCATTCCTGCGCCCACCAGGTTTACGATGCCCTGCGCAAGGATTTTGGCTTCCGGCCGCCAGTGGTGATAAAAAAGTTGATCCCTTGGGCGGATATAGAAGACTCCGCTGGCTATCGCTCGGCCAAGCAAGCGGTTTTGTCGCGGGAACCAGCTTTTCGCATTCGGACCTATATGGATCAGCCGGCCAATAAGCGGCGGCCGCTCCAGTGGCTGATCACCGCTTTGGGAGAAAAATCGTTGGATGAAATTACCAAGGACGTCCGAGTGCGAGCGGCTTATCGCCGCTATCGCACTTCGTTGCTGAACGCCATCAGCTTCTATCGGACACATTTAAAGCGCCAGAATGGTATC
>JACRFR010000045.1 GCA_016212635.1 Candidatus Liptonbacteria bacterium
GTCGTAGCCTTGGTGGGCCATTACCCCGCCAACTAGCTGATCGGGCCTAGGCCGATCTCGGAGCGTCTTGCGACTTTAATCGTACCTCGCTGCTGCAAGGCACCGCTGATTTACGCAGATTATTACGCTGATTTACGCAGATGAATTTTTGAATCCATCCGCGGCTATCCGCGTGTATTTTCTATCTGCGTTTATCCGCGGTGCTTCACAATAGTGAAGCACGATACCATCGGGAATTACCTCACCTTTCGATGAGCTATGCCCGACTCCGAGGTACGTACCAGGGTGTTACTAACTCGTTCGCCGCTGCGCGCGCACAGCGCGCTCATCAGCGAATTACAAATTTATTACGAATTTACGAATTCGCAAATTCGGTTTTTATTCGTTATTCGTTGATAGCGTGCTGCGCACGCACCGCTCGACTTGCATGCCTTATCCACGCCGCCAGCGTTCATCCTGGACCAGGATCAAATCCTCTGAAAAAGAAACAGTTTGGGACAACTGCAAAACTCTCTGCTCGCCCCGCTAAGCGGGGCTTTCCATGTGCGATTATCAAGCTGCAATCGAGACTAGAGAAAAATAGCGCGATTTCAGTCGCGGGGTAAGTATATCCCCCACAGTTGACTTGTCAAGACAAGATCGATACAATTGGCGCGTTGAACTAAACTAATTCGCATATATGAAAAAGGATCTTCACCCCAAGTACTATCCCGACGCCAAGGTTCGCTGCTCCTGCGGAACTACTTTTGAGGTGGGCGCGGCCAAGCCGGAAATCCGAGTGGAAATCTGTTCCCAGTGCCATCCTTTTTACACCGGGGAGCAGAAATTGATAGATACGGCCGGTCGGGTGGAACGCTTCCATGCTCGCCGCACCAAGGCGAAAGTGGCACCCAAGCCAGTTAAGAAACCGCGCGTCAAAAAGAACGTCAAGTAGAGCGCGAGTCTACAAGGTTCGACCCCTCCGCTCCTCCCCTTAGCAAGGGGAGGTTAGGTGGGGTAGTTACTTCCCGAGCAATTTCTGGACCTTCCCTACCAATACATCCAAATCCTCCGTCTTGTCGATGAAGTCCTCCACGCCTAGCTCCTTACTGACTTCGCCTTTAGAACCAGACAAGGCCGGCCAAGGATCTTTGAGGCTGGACAAGAAAACGATGCGGATATTTTTGGTCTTGGGATTTTGTTTGAGCTCCAGCGCCGCATCCGTACCGGTGGCGCCCGGCATGTGGATGTCCATCAGGATCAGATCGGGCATGATCTGCTCCGCCTTGGCCACACCCTCCTTGGCATTGGGGGCAGTGTCGGTCGCATAGCCGCTGGCCGTCAGCTTAGTGGCAACCAGCTTCCGCAAATCTTCGTCATCGTCGACCATCAAAATCAGGGGTTTGTCGCGCATGTTATTTAGAGTTATTAGAAATATACCCTTTTCGACATCAGGTTAAGTATAGCATAAACGACCCGGCAACACCTGCACACACGGCAATCCATCTGCGAGTTTCACGACGATCGTTTTCAAACTCGCAATTAAGTAATGGGGCGAATTGAAAGCCAGCGGATATTTCTCTATACTACAAGCACTTTAAAAATTATGAAGCGTATCATCATGGAAATTCGAGCTGGGACTGGCGGAGACGAAGCTGGGCTTTTCGCCGGAGATCTGACGCGCATGTACCAGCGCTATGCCGCCAAGCGAGGCTGGGCGTTCAATATCCTGGATTCTAACGAGTCCTCCTTGAATGGCTATAAATCGCTAGTGGCCGAAATCTCCGCCGGAGGCGGACCCTCCTCCGGAGGGCGCGGTCCCTATGATGATTTGAAACAAGAGTCGGGCGTGCACCGGGTACAACGTATCCCTAAAACCGAAAAAGCTGGGCGGGTACATACTTCCACCGCGACCGTGGCGGTCCTGCCGATGGTGGAGCCCAAGCAAGTGGAAATTCGAGACAGCGATCTGGAAGTCAGCTTCTCCCGTGCCGGCGGCCCGGGCGGGCAAAACGTGAACAAGATCGAGTCGGCGGTCCGAATCCTGCATAAGCCTACCGGTATCGTTATCTCCTGCCGAGTGGAGCGTTCCCAGTATGCCAACCGCGAGCGGGCATTGGAGATCCTGCGCGCAAAACTTTTTGAGGCGCAGCAAACCAGAGACACGGGCTCGGTCGGCGACCTGCGCCGGGAGCAGATCGGCTCCGCCGACCGTTCGGAAAAGATCCGGACCTACAACTTCCCGGACGACCGAATTACTGACCACCGTATCGGTAAAAAGTGGCACAACATCGAAAAGATCATGGAGGGCGAGCTGGATCCGATAATTAAGGCATTTTCGCAGTAGCAAGTTTCTCCTTCTCCTTTTTTCAAGGAGTAAAATTGCTATATACTCAACTCGCTGGAAGCTGAGTCAAGTCGCGCTTAGAATTTTTAGTTTGATTTCCTTACCGCCGATCAGGAGCGGTGCGACATCCTCTGCTTTCTTGCCTAAGAGCGCCCGGCCCAGCGGCGCTTTGGGAGTTATCACCAGAACGTTCTGGCCATCAACTTCCGCCACCGTGCCGCCACTCCCATTTAGCACCAGGTGCCAAGCCGTTTTACCCTCGCGCTCCACGGAAACCAGCGAACCCGGCTGGATTGTTTCGCCAGCCGGAGCATCTCCATACTCTCCCCTTGGCCGATCGGCCAAGGGGAGATTATGAGTTTGGCCTGAAGCCTGCACCTGTAATCTCACCAATTCCCTAATGGCCAGCTCCTTGTCCTGGATTAGCGTTACGAGTTCCCCGGCGCGCACCTGCATCTGGGCGCGGGTGGTGTCGCTATGGGATTCCATGGCACCGGGTGCCTCTTGCGCCGCCCGCCGGGTGTCTTCCAAATTCCGCTTCAACTCCGCCTCTTCCTCACGAATCTTTTGCAGTATCGCTTTGAGTACCAATTGCTTATTCATGCTTGGTGTAGCTAACGCAAATCTTCCTTGACCGATTTCACTTGCAACAATTCCAACAATTCCAAAGACAGACCGGAAGCGTATAAAGCATCCGCTTTGAGCAGCTCTTCCTCAATGCCAACATGAGGAATATCTCTAAGTTCCGCGACGCTAACCCAGCGATAGTCGGAAAAATCGGCGCTGATAGTGACCGGACCCTCTTCCTCCACTTCGCAAAGGTAGGAGAATGACTTGCTGGTTTGCCCGTCGGGACGATGAATTGCTTTGTCTTTCAGTAATATTTTTCCCGACTTCAACGCCAACCCCGCCTCTTCCTTAACTTCCTTGATCAGGGTTTCTTCGATGGTGTCGTTGCCCTCTACCTTGCCGCCTGGGAAAGTGTACATCCCGGGATAAGCGTGCTCGCACTCGGAACGTTTGAGCACCAAGTACTTGCCGGCGTTGTTCCGAATCACCGCCACCGCCGTAACAATGTGTAACTTGTCCGTCTTAGCGTAGGACATCGTCCGTATATTCGCGTTATTTGCCAATATTCGCGTTATTGGCGATTACTCTCTACTCCAACACCTCCGCCACTTGTCGAATGAAACTCACCACCACCGCGGGCGGCAGAAGACTGTAAGACGGCACACCCTCATCGTCCTTTACCACCCACGGCTCTTCCTTGACCGTAATTTGCCCCGTGCTTTCGTTTATCTCATAAGCGTAGGCGGGTGTAATCTCATAATCGTCAACATACTCCAGGGCCCGGTCGGCCGGCAGGGCGTTGCGTAAATACACCTTGGGCAAACCCTGGAGCTCCAAAAGGCGGTCGAAGATCTGGCCGTCCACCTCCAACCTGGCACGGATAGGTTCAATGCCCAAGCGATCGCCTTCTTTGGGCACCATGCGCGCTCCGTTGCACCCCGTCGCGTTACACTTCAGATAAAACTCTTTTTGTTCGGCATCATAACCAACTTCCTTGGTGGCCAAAAGTCGCGTATTGCGCGGCGTTTTACAGATAGGGCAAATTACTCGGTATTTGATGCGCTCGTCGATTATCGCATGCGGCAAGCTGATAAACACCAGAAAGTCGGGATCATTGCGATAACCGATCAGATCCCGCAAGTGCAGGGCGTAGCTGATCTGATCCAAGCCCCGCGGAAAGCCATCAATGAACACTGCCTGTCGCGGCCGCCGGCTAATTTCGTATTTGAGCAATGCCACGATCAGTTCCGATGATATCAGTTTTTCCTGACTGCGACCTTCGATCAAGTCAAAAGTCTCTTCTACCGTGTGAAAACCGCGGTAGTTTTTATTCAGGAAGTCGGAGAGTTCCTGTTTGCGCGCGGGATTTGCCAAACTGTCGTGAATATCTCGGACAATGTCCCCCACTGCCACGTGGCCAATGTGTTCCGCGCCCACCGCCTCCATAAATAATTTGGAATAAGTCCCTTTGCCGGAATTTTTCTTACCGATTAAATAACCCACGAAGGTCTGGTCTGATAAATGCTTCCTAATCTTAGCTATAGCCTCTCCGCACTTGGCGTCAAAGTAGACACGCCGATCCGCCGGATCGTTTAAATTAAAGCGCTGGGTGACTCCCGCAGTTTTAGTTTTGTGAATCGGGAAATCCATTATTTTTTGCCTTTAACGGTCTTTTCGACTATTTTTAAATGCAATTCTTCCAGCTGTTGCGGATCTACGGGACAAGGCGCGTCCATCACCGCGGTCTGGCCGCCGGAAGTCATCGGGAAGGCGATCACTTCGCGCAGCGACTCTTCGCCCGCCAAAAGCATGACATGCCGATCCAGGCCCAGAGCAATGCCGCCATGCGGGGGCGCGCCATATGAAAACGCTTCCAGCATGTGCCCCACGCTGGCTTCGATCTGTTCCTCGGTGTAACCCATGATGCGCAGGGTGGCGCGCAAAACTTCCGGGTCGTGGGCCCGGATACTGCCGCCGCCGACTTCATAGCCGTTACAAACCAGGTCATACTGGGTGGTCAGAATATCGCCGATATTCTTCCCGGCCAAATGATCCGTTAAATATTCCGGCATGGGCTGGCTGAACGGATTGTGGGTGAAGGTCCAGCCGCTCTTGCCGTCCCGAATCTCTGCCACATCCGCCCGATCCACTTTTTTGAAGAACGGGAAGTTGATCACCCAAGCAAAGGCCAACACTCCCTCCTTCTTTTCCTCTTCGGTCCGCAGGTCGAACTTATCCGCCTTGTACTTCTTCATCGCTTCGGCGTAAGCCACTACCGGGAACGGGTTTTGTTTTATTTTCCCGCCCACCTGCGTTACCGCTTGACGAACGACCTTTTCCACCATGGCCATAACATCCTGCTGCTCCACGAAACTCATCTCGATATCCACTTGGGTATGTTCGAAACCGCGGTCCGCTCGCAAATCTTCATCGCGGATACAGCGGGCGAATTGGAAATAGCGCTCCACGCCGGCAATCATTAGGAGCTGTTTATACTGCTGGGGCGATTGCGGTAAAGCGTAAAATTTCCCGGGCTGCATGCGCGACGGAACGATAAAATCCCGGGCGCCTTCTTTGGTTGCCTTGGTCAGCATGGGCGTCTCCACTTCCGTAAAGCAGTTATCATAAAGGGCATCCCGGACGGCCCGAGCATATTTAGAGCGTAGCTGTAGAATCTTATTCAAGCGCGGGCGGCGTAGATCCACGTAGCGATACCTTAAACGCACACTTTCGTCGATTTCATAGCCATCGCCATCGATCGGCAGGGGTAGAGGCTCGCTCGGGTTTAGGACGGTCAGGGCCTTGATCTCCACCTCGAAATTACCCGTGGGGAGATCCGGGTTCTCCATGCCCTTGGGCCGGCGCTTAACTTCGCCCTTAACGCGCACCGCCCATTCCGGCCGAATTTTGCCCGCTTCTTGATAGAAGCTTTTCTCCGGCGTGATTACGCATTGCGCCACGCCGGAACGGTCACGCAAATCAAAGAAAATCAGTTTGCCATGATCCCGCCGGGCATGGATCCAGCCCGCAAGCTCTGCCTCCTGACCAACTAGGCCAGTGATTTCATTAATGAGTGTGCGCATTCGGAAAATGACCGAAGAACTAATTAGTCTAATTATTCTAAGGGGATTCTAATTCGTATATTCGTACTAATTCGTATTTCGTAGCCAAATTGGTATAATTATCCGGTCGAAAGATTACTTTTAATATACATCGATGCTGACCTTTTCGCAAATGCTGGTGCGGCTGGTGGTGTCCCTGATTTTAGGAGGACTGATGGGATTGGAGCGCGAAGTTTTGGGCAAGCAAGCGGGCGTGCGAACGTCCATGCTGGTTTCCGCGGGAGCGGCGATCTTTACTATGATTGCATTGGAGCTTCCGTTTCTGGTCAGTTCCGGCGGGGGTAATTTGCCAGATGTGTTGGCGCACAACAGCGGCTCTCTTAACGTGATCGCCAACATCGTAGTGGGTATCGGTTTTCTGGGTGCTGGTATCATTATCAAGACGGGCGAGAAGGTACACGGCCTAACCACGGCCGCCTTGGTTTGGACCGTGGCGGGGATCGGCATACTGGTTGGGCTTGGCTACTTACCCTTCGCCATTGCCGCGGCGGTGATTATCCCCGGCACGATTTATATCTGGCGAAAATCTGGCATCTACGGGCGGTTCATCCCGGTGTCTGCGGCCGAACGGGAATCGGAGGAAAATTCTAGCTAACCTTGAATTACGAAACTCCATCCTCCCCCTTGTTTAAGGGGGAGCCAGAGGGGGTCCTGGATTCTAGACCCCGCCTGACCTCGGGCACAAAGTTACCAGTTTCGTAATTCCAGGTATATATGATTTTATCATGCTTTTCCGTGGTTTTCGCGGGATTGATTGACGAGCTGGTCACAAACTGCTAAGCTGGCCTTACAATTGAATCAGATGGTTTTTTAGGAATCCGTAGATGTTACGGGTTTTTTGTTAGGAAACATGCTGGTTCGGCGAGACATAAATGAGCACTATCTTAGTCAAAACAATCTCGATGGGGGTCGCCTCTTTGGCGCTCATCTCGCCGAGTTTCATCAATCCGCAATTCAGTTCCAATACTCCGAGTGCTGTAGCGTCGCAAGCGGATTTCTCCCAACCGACGCCGACCACTCAACCAGATGCCCTGGATGTTTGGTTGGAGCGTCTCGCCGAGTTGGAATCCCACGGCAAGGCCCAGTTGAAGATAGTAGATCATAACGGTTGGCATTCTTACAGTTGCTTGCAATTCCAAATGCCCACCTTTAAGGAGTACGTGGTTAAATACAACTTATTGCCGGAAGCAGAAGAGCCGGAATTGGAGAATATGATCTATGATTGCGATTTTCAGAAACAGCTGGCCAAGAAAATGCTGCTGGACGATCCCAGCAATTGGCAACATTGGTATTTCTCGGTGATAGAAAAAGGGTTGGGCTTGCCGCCAATACATCTGGCAGAAAAATAATGGAAAAGGCAGCTTACGCTGCCCTAAGAGTTACCGCGACCACGGCCGACATCAGCGTTTCGGTGCGCTGATATTCGACCACCTGAATCGCGGTCACCTCTTGACCTTGGCCGCTGGCGGCCAAGGAAATTAGAGAGTTGAGGCGCGCTTCCAGCGCCTCATGTGTCGGCCGCTCATCCAGCGCGGCAGAGCTGGATGCCGAGAAAAAGCGAATTTTCATGACCACACCTCCTTGATTATTATAACAAATGTTAATCTCCAAGAAACAAACTCCCCCGACTTGAGTCGGGGGAGTTTTTTATGCGATTAACCGGCAACCCATAAGCCGGATTCTGTCCCCTCTCGCCTACGGCGAGAACGCTGATTCACGCCGATTTCTGCGCCGATTCACGCTAATGGGCTAGTCCCCATCTGCACTTATCTGGGTGTTTTATCCGCGTTAATCCGCGTCTAGTCTGCGCTTATCCGCGATCTTGTAGTAGACAAGAGAGTGATGATCATTTATCTGGGCCCTCGATTACTCTCGGGCTCAAGCGAGCACTCCGCGCGCGCAGCGCGCTCATCAGCGAATTGCAAATGAAAACCGAATTTACGAATTCGTATATTCGTAACCGATTCGTTATTCGTTGATAACGTGCTGCGCACGCGACACGACTCTTGCGCCCAGTAAGGGTTTAGCCGTTTCACTTTCGCCTTACGGCGAAATTATTCCCGAAGGAATTCCCTCGGCTTTCGCCTCGGGACGTCTCTGTTCGCACCTCTAAGCTTGCGCTCGACGGCTGTTAGCCGCTACCTTTGGTCCCGCTAAGCGGGACCGGGTGTCCGGACTTTCCTATCCCGCCGAGGCGGGATCGATCATCTAGGTTGCCAGCTGCTTTGGTTATACCTCCTGGGCAAAAATTGTCAAAACCGTGTATGGGGCCACCCTATTTGTTCGAGGCCCGACCACGAACAGTAGTGTTCGAGGTCGGGCCTCGATACATGATAATTAAAATTTAGCCTTCCCCGTCAACTCGATGATTCTCTTAAACTCCTTCGGCCTCAAACTGGCCGCACCGACCAGAACACCGTCAATTTCGGGGTGGTTTAAATAACTTTGTGCATTTTTGACGTTGACCGAACCGCCGTAGAGGACGGGGGTGGTGAGTAGAGAGTAGCGAGTAGAGAGTAGAGATTTAATGGAACGGATCATTTCTACTACATCCGCAGGTTTTTCCAAACCTCCCCCTTCCCCCTCCTTAGCAAGGAGGGGCTTGGGGAGGTTGGTCGATATAGCCCAGACGGGCTCGTAGGCGAGGATTAAGCGAGTAGCGGGTGGGGAGTAGGGAGTAGAGTTGATACCGGAGAGACAGGCACGAAGTTGAGAGGCGACAAACTTCTTCGAGGCAGCAATCCCCTGCCTGCGAATTGCGAATGTTTCGCCGACACAGAGAATCACCTTGAGGCCGGCCCGGAGCGCGGCTTGAACTTTTTTCGCTACCATCTCGTCCGTCTCCCCCATCGCTCGCCGCTCGGAGTGACCTAGAATGACGTATTTTGCGCCAAGCTTTTTAAGCATGGCCGGAGAAACTTCGCCGGTGAATGGTCCCGATGCTACCTCTGGCCCGCAGTTTTGGGCCCCTAGGGAGAAGCGGGCAGAGAGTAGTGAGTAGAGAGTAGAGGAAAGAAATGGGAACGGTGGGCAAATAACCACTTTGGCGTGCTTGTTCTTATCCGCCGCCACTCCTGCCGCGCGGGCCAGCTTTTGGGCCTCGGCGTAAGTAGTCGGATTCATCTTCCAGTTAGCGATAATTAGTTTCATTGATTGAAATTATAGCACTAAAATCGAATGGTGGCGCAGGGAATAACAAACCTCCACAAATCGAGTCCTTACTTCTCTTGTTTTTCCCAGATGTCGTAACCGCTGTTTGGGTGTAGATTTAAGAATTCGACGTTCTCTTTCCTCGCGCCATATAAAATATCGTAATGCACATCTATCCCAAACACGATTCCCTCTGGTTTAAGCGCGCGAGCGATTTCTCGTCCCAGGGCGTATCGGTACTCTTGAACCGGCAAAATTTCATGATCTATTCCATTCAGGGCAAAATTGTCTGCGGTGGTGAGCTGGGAAACAAAACGGAGCATGTCTTCTGGGATAATGTGAAAGTTTATGTACGGCAATCTTTCTATCCTTGGGGCAAGCTGATCGGATGGCGACTGGGAGTAATAATCTACATTGATATAATCTTTAACCCCACATATCGCCATTAGTTCGTAGAGTGCGCAGTCCCGGCCTCCACCCAGATCAAACACCGTCTGGCCAGCCAGTCTTTGCTTCATAAATTCCAGCAATTTAGCTAATTTTTCCCGTCGGGGGTAATTTTTTGGCAAAAGACGAACTTCTCCTCTGTCCCCTAAAAGTAGGTTCCACTTGTAGGCGAAAGAGGTTCTCAATCTATCCTCTATAGTTGGCTTTAGAGTCGCTTCAATAAGTTGCTCATACTCCGCCGCCCGCGGATTGTCGTATTTGGGCAGATCCAATATTGATTTTCTTTCCGGTCGCTCGAACATAGCGGTGTCAGCGGACAGGCGGGTTTCCCCGCCGTTATTTGTGCAATAATTCTACTCTCCCGAGCGGGCAAGGGGCATATTTATCTTCCTTCCTAATTCACTCTCGAGTTTTCTTATATCAAGCCCTGCTCCCGAAAAACGATCTATAAGTGTGGGATCTTTAGGAGTATTCCTTTCATCATCCAGACTTTCCAACTTAAAGCCGCATGGCATCTCGTAACCCAAAATTTCAGAATTGACCACCATTGAGCCTTCTGCCTGCCGCAGCTTGTTTATCTCTTCTACAGGCACGCCATCCTGAACTGCCAGGGGCGTATACGGCCGTTCCATATATTTGTTGTTCACTGTGGCGCCAGTTCTTAAAAGTATCTCTTGCGGTGTCAGAATCCTGTCACGCTTTCCTGTCTCAAAAGAAAGTTGCTTGAGAACTTTAATGTTTTTGTCTAGACCGATCGACACTCCTTTGTCAAGAATGAGCTCTTGGTAACGCTTTTCCAACTCGGCAGATGTCAGCCCTCCGTCCGTATATAGGGCAAGGTCATTCAGGATAACCGCTGCTCTTTCACAATCATCGACAATGGCGATCCATATCGTTTTTAGTTCATTGAGTATTTCGTCCTCGCGCGCCCTGACTTCCTCGCGTCTTTGCGCTGTTAAAAAATGGTACGGATCTTTGGTCGCTTCTGTGTCAACGTTGCCGGTCGCGCGCCCTGTTTCTAAATCAAGTGCCGTTAGCCCCGCCAAACGGCGGGCCCGATCCATTCGTTCAATTGTATAGGTCTGACCATCTTCCATATTTTCAATTCCCTTTTCACGTAATTTTACTCTTAATATTGGGACTGGTACGTCGGGATCAGTTTCCCAATAGATTCCTCCGTATCCCGAACTACCTACTTGTTGGTGTTCGCGCGGGGTAGACATGGCCCCATCAAAGAGGAAACCTTTCTCGTCCGTTATTCCTTCAATCTCATCGAGCAGGGACTGCATTCTGCCAACATAGGCCCGAGGAACTCTATCCAAAAAACGATGCGCCAATTCTATGTTAGATTGGCCCTTTTGCAACAATTCTTGATATCGCACTGGTAACTCATCCAATTTTCTGTGGAGATCGGTCAAAACGGCGTCGTATTTCTTTCTTGCGTTATCAAGCCAAAACAACTTCCGCCGCTCGGGATTTTCATCGTACTCATCATCTTCGGTAATCTCTGGCCCAATTGGAAATATAGGATCTTTCATTTTGAATTCTATTTATGGGACTGTTGCCGAACTGTCATTCTGAGTGAAACGAAGAATCTCTATGCGACAAAAACCCAATAAAAGCGAGATGCTTCGCGTTGCTCAGCATGACAAATTAGTTGAAAAGGGAGTTCGGCAACAGTCCCGTAGTATAGCGTGACAACCGATGATTTCTTGTTCCGAGTCAGCAGTCGCCAAGACTACAGTTTTAGCCCTTTTTGCCACTTTCGATCTTTTCGATCTCCTCTCTACGCCCACCTCGCTCTTGCTTTCTTTGCTGAGAACCATAGATAAAGGTACCCACGAGAGATACCAAAGTCGCGCTACCAATAATCGTCCCGGCCCATTCTTTTCCCCAAATAGCCACAAGCGCAGAAACAGCAAGACCCGCTAGGCCAATTATTAAACCAAACCACAGACCCATTCTCGAATTGGCAGTGTCGGTTCCTATTACTATAGACTCCAGTTGTTTCCTATGCTCCGACTGTTTCTCCGCCATTGAAATAATACGCTCTGCCGCACCCGGTAAAATTTTTTCATAACGCTCAAGTATCTCCGGCGGTGGCAGAGGGCCAGAGAAGCCAACCGATTGCCTAACAGCAATCATGTTTCCCCCCTTCTGCGGCGTATCTTCCCTATTGTTTCCGTTTTCTCTATCGGGTGTTTGTTCGCTCATATTCTTCTAGGGCAGATTGGAGGTCGTCCCGTACCATTAGCCAGTCACTCAATATGGCCCTTCTGTCGGCATCCTCGGGGGTCTCGCTTTCGTTATAAATCAAGAAACTACCCGAGGTGTCGAAGATCCGGCCCATGTCCCTAATTAAAGATGGCTTTGCAAAAAGGAAAAAACTCATGCTTTTCTGTATGTTCTGTCTAATATTACCCATAACTATATAATAGCAAATAGACTGAAGGACCGCAAACAGGATTATCTAGATGGGAAGTGTCTATTGACAGACCAGTGTTCAAAGCGGTTTCTGTCTTTCTAATCAGGACTTACGCGTTTGGGTATTAATTCTCCCTTTTCTAAAGGGAGTACCCGAAGGGGGAGGGATTTCTAAAATCCTCCGCTCCGACTCGAGTTGGAGCACCCGCCCGAAACTACTGAATATCGTTTCAGTCGGGCAGGCCTCCTTTAAAAAAGGAGGAATGAAATCATCAAATACGTAAGTCCTAATAATATTGATTTTGTTTGAATTATTTTATTTTCTCCAAATCACGCTCGCGAACTTTCTCGAACGCTCTGGTCTCGATTTGCCTTATACGTTCGCGAGTTACATCAAAAACTTTGCTTACCTCCTCCAAGGCGTGAATCGTTCCATCCTCTAACCCAAAACGCATATTTAATATTTTCTGCTCGCGCTCAGAGAAGCTCTGCAATACGCCTCGAACCAAATCGCGTGGATAAGCACGTTTCTGTACGCTTGCAGTTTTTATTTTGGTTCGGATAATATAAAGCAAGCTAAAGATAATAACTATCCCAACCGATTCTGCAGATGTCCGTCGGAAATCTGGCTTGAATGATGAGTAGGCTAGATTAAAAGCATTATCCCCCATTAAATCTTTTCTCTGGTGAAGGTTGTCAAGACAATCTTTCTGTAATGGATAAAAGTGATCTACACATGTTTCCAAAGTGGTTCCCATGAGATTCGGAGCTACGTGCATAACCGGAAAGAAAAGTCTGAGTACAAGTGCAAGCGCACCCATAGTTAAGATGACGCTTGGACAAATTATTCGCATTAAGTGTTTCATCCTATTAAGTTTATCTTTATGATTTTAGCACAAAATCGGTAGCCTCAAGGGGAATCGAACCCCTATTTACGCCGTGAGAGGGCGCCGTCCTAGCCGTTAGACGATGAGGCCATTGAATATTCGGCTTCGACTTTTGACCTATGTTTGCCCGCCGATGTTTTAACGAAGGTGAGACTTTTACTCGACCACTAGATCAACGGTTCATGACCAACGGCTGGCTTTGCAACCGACCTATTGGACTTAGTTAGGACTGGCTGGGAAGGTGGCGACCGAACCGCCCGCGCCTTTTTCTTCTCCATAACCCTCACCAACTTGCGCCTCGGTATGGTAGCCGATTTCCTTTGGGCGGACAAGACTGTCGGCCAGACTGTCGGCCGGAACGGCGGGAGTGGTCGAGATTGCGGTACAAAATTCGCGAGGGGTCGAACTTCCGGCTCTGCCCCATCCTGCCCGGCCCGCCGGAGCTGGACCACAAAATCGGCGAAGTGCATGGCGTGGGACGCTTTAACCAAAATCAAATCACCGGGCGCGACCAGCCGCTGGGCCGCTGCTATCGCCTCGTCGCTGGTTTCGTTAAAACTCCAGATGCGGGCCTGGGGCATACCCTCCGCCCGCGCACCCGCGGCAATATGCTTCGCGTTACGACCCACGGTAATGAGCACATCCGCCGAGCCGGCCGCCAGCCGGCCGATCTGTTCGTGCGCCTCATCGCTCTGCGGACCCAGCTCCAGCATATCACCCAGGATCGCCACCTTGCGCCGACCGGGTAATGCCGCCAGCGTTTCCAGAGCAAGCCGCACCGATAAGGGGCTGGCATTGTAGGAATCATCCAGAAGATACGAATCCTTGATCGCGGGCAAAAGCGTGGCTCGGCCGGGCGGCGGCTGGTATTGACCTAGCCGCGCCGCGATATCTTCCAGTTTTAAGCCGAATATTATGCCAATCGCCGCGGCGGCCGCGGCGGCATAAACTTGGGCACGACCAAAAACGCCGGCCATGCGTACTGGCGCCGCTACGCTGCCGTACTCCAACTTGAACACCACCCCCCAGGGCCGGGCCCCGGCGAGCTGAAATTTTTCCTGGTCTACTATCCGCTTCACGCGATGTTCCAGGCCGGAAATCCGAAGCTGGGCCTCGCGCGCGAACCCATAGGTCAAAACTTGTGCGCGCGTCCGCCGGGCCACGGCCAACACCCGCGGATCATCACAGTTCAGGGCGGTAAAACCGGCGGCCGGCAGACACTCGACCAGCCCGGCCTTTTCACGAACCACTTCCTCTGTGCCGCTATAATGTTCCCCGTGCACCGGAATCTCGCCCACGGCGGTCACCACGCTAACATTCGGCTCGATAATTTGAAGCAGTTGGTGAATATCGCCCGGGCGGTCCGCGCCATATTCCAGGATCAGAATTTCCGGATAGTCGGCTTGCCGCGTTAAAAGTACCTTCAGACCGCGACAAATAACACCCAGCCAAAACCAACCTTTGCGCCAGCGGCCGATAGTAGGCGGCGCTTCCCAGGAAACATTTTGGAGTTGGTCGTCAGTCCAGCCGCCGATTAAAACCAGGGGTAGGCCGAACTCGGTATTCAAGTTGCCGGGCGAACAGCGCACCCGGTAGTCCGGTTTTAATACTTCGGCGATCGCCAGCTTGGTCGAAGTTTTACCGACGCTGCCGGTCACCCCGATCACGCCCGGACGGTGGCGCCACCAGATTAGCCAAGCGATTTTGGCTAGAATATATTTAATAGTTTGGCGCGCCCACTTGCGTGTCTGCATGGCCATGCTACTTCTGTTATATCATCCCTAATCAGCCACTATTCGACAAGGATAAGGGTGGGGCTTGAATTTATTGAGACCTCGGATGCAATTCTTCCGAGCACAGGTTAAGCGACAGGCCATTCCGGAATGACACATAAATACGTAGATTCGTGATTCAAGGTATTAGATTTTCGGTCCTAATCGTCCAACCGATCCGGCGGAATACGATAGTAATTCAAGATGAACTGGGCTAGATCTCGGAAAGCCGGCACCACGGTCAAGCCCGCGAGCGGCGCGCCTTCCGGCTCCACCAGTTTGACCAGAACAACGAACCGAGGATCGGCCGCCGGCCCGAAACCGACATAGGTGTTGATTACGCGATCGGTGTAGCCGCCTCGCTGGAAGTCCGGCACAAAAGCGGTGCCCGTTTTCCCGGCCAGAGCGTAACCCTTGGTTTTGGCTATGCGCGCCTTATCCACGGCGGAAACCATCATTTCAGTCACGGCCGATGCGGTCTCGGGAGATAAAACTCTCCGCACCATTTGCGGCTCGGACGCCGCGTTCAGATAGGGCCGCATTAACTTCCCGCCGTTGGCCAAGGTCGCGAAAGCGTTGATCACGTGCAAGGGAGTTACCGCCACGCCCTGCCCGTAGGAAGCGGTGGCGAAGGTGATCGCCGATACGTGCGGACGAAATAAATTTTGGACGTCGCCCTTGAGCTCGCCCGGCAGATCCACGCCGGTTTTGTCCCGGAAACCGAACCGCCCCAAGTAATCCTTAAAAATCTCATCGCCGGTTTGACGCTCGGCGAAGGCGGCGCCGGTATTGATCGACTGCTCGATCACGTTGGTCATGGTCACCCGGCCGTGCGCCTTGAGATCCCAGTTCTTGATCGTCCGGCCGTTCAGCGTCAAGCTGCCGGTATCTACGAACTCGGTCTCCGGCGTGATCCGGCCGGAATCGATGCCCGCGGCCATGGTAAAGACCTTGAAGACCGAACCCGGCTCGTAGATCTGCTGCACGGTCGGGTTTAGGAACCAAGCCACCGGACTCGCGGCATAATTATTAGGGTCGAACTGGGGCACGTTGGCCATGGCAATGATCTGCCCCGTCCGCGGATCTTCCACAATAACCGAGCCGGACTTGGCACGCTTCTCTCGGACCAAGCTGCTCAAAATTTTCTCCGCCTCCAGCTGGACAGTGGGATCGATGGTCAGGACCACATCCGCGCCCGGCCGGGGAGCGACCAGTTTGCCGTCCACAAATTGGCCCGGCGCTCCGGCGAGCCGCTCCTCGCTTAATTTTTCCACCCCGTAGCGTCCAGTCTCGGCATCGTTCTCGTCCGATTGCGATACGAATCCTATCACCTGGGAGGCCACCGGGCCCATGGGGTAATAGCGAGATGGGGCATAAGCCACATACGCTCCTTTGAGATCTAAGTCGCGCACGCCCTGAACCAGTTCCGGAGCGGCCTTCCGGGCCAATACGCGGTAACTACGGCCGGTCATTTTCTGAATTAGATCCTCCGCGGCCAAATTGAACAAAGGCGCCAAACGGTGCGCCGCTTCCGGCAAGTCCTCGATTTCTTTGGGTACTACATAAACCGTAGGGAAGTCTTTATTCAAAGCCGCGGGGGTTTGCTTGCCCGCCGCATCCGTAAAAAAAATACTGCCGCGCTCGGCATCCAAAACGCCGGTCGCGGAATATTGGGTATTGGCTCGGGCTAGGTAGTAACCGCCTCGGGCGACTTGCAGATCGTAGAGATGAAAGAGAATAGCGCCGTAACCTAGCGCAAGAAAAGCAATAATTAGTGAGAAGCGAATGCCCATGAGTATCGGCCGGCAGCCGCCAAGTACTGCGGTGCCACTTCGCGCACCAGCTGACGAGAGGCTGCGAACTGTTCTAACTTGTGAGTATCGAGTGCCGCCAAGAGCTCCCCTTTCGTTTCCCCATTGGACGCTTCGATCGCCTGGAGCTTGGTCTTATTTTCGGTCATCTCGTGGCGCAGGTCAACGGTCCGGCTATACAACGCGATCAAAAGAACCGTGCTTGCGATAAATGCCGCCATTAGAGGCAGGCAGACGTACCAAAATATAGTTATAGGTCTGGCGGGTCGAATTAAGGTCATGGTGTTAAAAGCGAAAAGCGACGAGGGAAGAGCGACGAGCGGTTGTTAATGATTAATGATTAATGATTAATGCTCGGAGCTTGGCGGAGCGGCTGCGGGGATTGGCGCGCACCTCCTCGCGACTGGCAGTAACTGGTTTGGGCGTAAGAAGTTCTGCGCATCCGGATCGAGCTAGATCGCGGAAGCTTTGTTTGACTAGACGATCTTCCAGGGAATGAAAACTGATGATGACGACTCGCCCGCCTGGCGCCAGGAGTTCCGGCAACTCGCCGAGCAGAACGCTCAAGTTATCCAGCTCGCGGTTGGCGTACATCCGGAGCGCTTGGAAGGTCCGGGTGGCGGGATGTATCTTGCCGGGTCCCGGCCGAATCGCTCGCGCGATGATTCCGGTTAGCTCGCCGGAAGTGGTAATTTTCCCGGCGGACTTGATGGCTCGCGCGATCCGCGGAGCGTAACGTTCCTCCCCATAGGTCCGGATGATCCGGGTCAGATCCGCCTCGGACATCTGCGGCAGTAGCTTATGGAGCGGCACCGACTGGTCGTCGTAGGTCATCTGGAGCGGTTCGTCCGTCTGGAAACTGAAACCGCGGCCGGAACCGGCCAGCTGTTCGGACGACAGTCCCAGATCCAGCAGTAAACCGTTCAGCTTTGGTAGTTGGCGCGTCCCTAAGATCGAATCTAGCTCCGCGTAATTGCCGTGAACCCAAATGGCCCGCACCTTCGGTGCATGAACCGACCGGCGAGTACTATCTAAAAGATTCGAATCCCAGTCCACGCCCAGAAACGTACCGCCCGGAGCCAGGTGCGGCAGGATAGCGCGGGCATGTCCCCCGCCATCCACCGTGCCGTCGGCGATAAATTCTCCCGGCTTAGGATCCAGATACTGGAGAACTTCCTGTAAAAGAACGGGAATGTGCATCACGAAAAGTAAAGAATTATTCTAATTATCCTAATTGTTCTAATGAGAACACCTTCCGTACTTAACTTAGAATAATTAGACTAATTAGTTCTTTCTTAACTTCCCTCATATCCCCAACTCCCCCAACTTCTCCGCGATCTCTTCCGAGGCGCCTTCGGTTTTCTGTTTATATAGCCGCCATACCTCGGAGTCCCAAATTTCTATGCGATTGTAGAGCCCGGCGACGACCACGGCGCGCTTTAAGCCGGCATACTTGCGCAGGTAGTCCGGTACCAGGATCCGTCCCTGGCTATCCAGTTCTACATCCATCGCTCCGGCCAGCATTAAACGCGAGAAGGCGCGGGAGTCGGCCCGGGCCAGCGGCAGAGCCACCAATTTTTCCGCCAAGATCTGCCACTCTTTAGCGGTAAAGACGAACAGGCAGCTATCCAGGCCGCGGGTGATGATCGCTCCTCCCGTTAACTTTTCCCTAAACTTCGCCGGGATGGCGACTCGACCTTTGCTGTCTAAATTGTGTTGATATTCGCCGAGTAGCATGGAAATAGTGAGTGGCGAGTAGCGAGTAGCGTGGCGAGTAGCGAGGACCCATCTTCCATCTTTCCCTACTCTCTACTCCCTACTCTCTACTTGCTTCTTGATGTGGAGTAGAGGGCAGGCGGTAGGCACGAGGTCGCTGTTTGGCCTGGGGGAGGTCGACAGTTGGTCTGTCCACCGCCCGCCCTCCGGACTTGTGGTATTTGGGATCTCTTTTTTTATGAGTGCGGTTGGCCGTTGGACCAATCCGTAACTTTGTCCCCAGAATGGGGTACTTATCCCCAATATTATCCACAATTCCCCACTTGGATATAATGATACCCCACTCGACCCAGACGTCAAAAAGCGGCTCGGACGGAATGCGAGCATCGAAAATGTATTGAATTACCTACACTACTCTCCTTTTCGCCCAGCTACTTATCAACAAGTTATGAACTTGCCCCGTCGGGAACAAGCGGGAGTGGATTCCCCACCCGGTTAAACCACCCATGGGGCGGTTTGTAATTTTCCGAGGTCGGGCCTCTAAAATTCCCCGAGGTCCGACCTCTCACATTCAATGCCCAACGCTGGGACCAGCGATTTCACTTGGACGTCATTCCGGCCCTCGAGCCGGAATCTACGTCTTGCAAACACGCAAAATATGGATTCGGAAGCAAGCTCAGAACGACACAAAAACAGTGAGGCGCGCAGGTCCTATTGAATTAACGCAATCCGCGGGATAGCTGATCCAGAGTGGCTTGCAGAGATTGCAACATGGACGCGGCCTGGGACCAGCTGGTACTGCCCACTCCGCCGCCGCCTCCCCCGCCACCGGTAGTATCCGCCGCAATCATGAACGGCGCGTCGCTCCAATCCTGAGCCGATTCTGATTCGCCGCGATAAAGAATCACCTGTATCTTGAAGTCGTCGCCAGTAGTGCTGTTTGAAGGAACCGCGTATTGGGTTGACCCGCTAGCGGACGAATGACTCATAAAGGGAATCAAATCGATAACGAAACTTGCCCCTTTATAGAGCGCGACTCTTCCCACCCAAGCATCGTCTGGGGCATTGGCAGAAGACCATGAGACCGCGTATGTCTTTCCCACCTCCCATCTTTCTCCCCCATTGGGGAAGTGACGGTAATGGTTGGCTGGATAACAGCCGGAGGGGCAACCGTTACTGTTTGCCCCGGTACGGAGTTGCAGGGAACCGATGCCTGGGCTTGAGCCGAAGCGGCGACGCAACCCGAGAATGTGGTCGCGGGGCTTAGTGTGCCGCTCGCGGTCGAGAGCACGTCCGCATACACGTCAATTACCTGCGTGCCACCCGCGGGGATAGTGAGCCAACCGGCAAAAGAGTAGGTGGCATTGGGGGTAATTATTGGCACCGTATAGTTCAGCGCCGTACTCCCGGCTTTGACTACCAGATTTTGCAGATTGTTTATGTTAGCTCCTATCTGGATGGTAACCGAGGTCAGGTTCACCGCGCCGGCCGCGGAAGCGGAGAGGGTGTAGGAACCGATCTTGACGCTCGCGGAGCCAGCCGTCGCGGTTTGATCGCCGACCGCGGAATTCTTGGAGACAATAACGGTAGGTTGGGGGGCGGGCGCCGTAATCGTAAACGGCTGGTCGCTTTGATCTCCATAGCCCCGCATATTGTCTTCCTCAACTGTTATTTTGTATCTCCCATTGCCCACTATCTGGGCGATACTGCCTCCGGGTTGTAGGGTTTTGGCGTCCCAGGGATATTCTAAAACGCTATTGGCGACTCCTTCGCTTCCCGCCATAAAACGCTTTGCGATAAGAGAACTTACGCAGGGAGACACCGTACATTCGCTTAGGTAGATATTGAATCCATCAGGGAATTTCCCGAAGTATTGCCATTTGATAGAACGAGTTGTCCCTTGCGCCCACATCTCCCCGCCGTTGGGAGAAGTGACGGCTATAGAAGGACTTGAACTCCCGCCGCCCGTGCCTCCGCCACCACCGCCAGTCGCAGCCGCCGCAATGGTGAATGAGGCATCGCTCCAATCAAAATTGTCGGGGTTGTTGGACTCCAAAATTTTAATTTTGTAATCCGAGCCAGGCGTCAAGTTACTTGTGTTCCAATTTAAGGAAGGAGGGTTTTTATCGCCACTCACACCCACGCTTTGTACCATCTGATCACCCTTCCATAGCTCTACACTTATGATACCTATCTGGGAGCCGGAGAATGTCCAAGAGACAACGGCTGGTTCGCCCACCCGCCACACCTCCCCCCTGTTAGGGGAAAGAACAGTGAGAGAGGAATTCGAGCCTCCGCCTCCCCCGCCACCGGTAGTATCCGCCGCGATCATGAACGGCGCGTCACTGGTATCCGAGGCAATTGGCACTCCTCGGGAATCGGTGTAATCAATTTCCAAATAATGCTGACCTCCGGACAGCGCCCTTTCCGGGATCGTCAGCGTAAAGGTCGGATAATCCAAAGTCGGACTGCGGAAGCGGATCACGGAATAAGTGATGCCATAGCCGCTCGAATTGCCCAAAAGTTGTTTGGGGCTGTTTTTCAGATACACGAAGTAAAGTCGATTAGGGTCGGAGCTTGGGAAAGAACCCGTCCGGTTCCAACTCACCGTAATGTTCTGCTCGGGACGGAATGTTTCCCCGCCATTAGGGGAAGTGACGGTTAGGGACGGACTGCCGGTGTCCAGATTTTCGCACCGCGGTATCCGACAGCCATTCGCGTCGGTAGACCACCTTACTGTTTGCCCCGGTGTGCACGCTAGCTCCGGCGATAGCGGACACGCTGAAATTTGCGCGGTAACCATAAACGGCTGGTCGCTAGCATCAAAAACCAGCTGGCTGCCCAGATAGGATTTTATCTCCAGAGTATACTTGCCCGGCTCCAGATTAGCCGGCACGGTTATTTGAGCCGAGCCGGTGTTGGGTACATCACTGGCTAAGTTTATCTCCCGATTATTAGCACTGCTGCGCAGTCGGATAACCGACAACTTGTGGCTGGCCGGCAGATCTCGCGAACTCCAAGTAACGGTCTGGCTGCTGCCCACTGTCCACGCCTCTCCGCCGTTGGGGGAGAGAACGGTTAGGGTGGGTCGAGTGGGAGTGGGAGTGGGAGTGGGAGCGGGAGACGCAGGGCACTGTGCGAACTCACAGCTGGGACCGGTTCGGGAAACATAAGAACCGTCCGAGCAAAGCTTGGCGTCCTGGGTGCAAGCAACCGAGGAAATTGGAGGGGGAGAAACTCTTGTGTTCGTACCGCACCCATAAAGCGTGTTTAGCTTCGCTCTCGTGCGGCCACCGAGGTAGCCGGTGCCGGATTTAAGACCAGCCGGGGTTAGGATTTCGCTTCGGTATTTTTCCTGAAAAGTGGACACAGCGGAGGCGACTTCTTCGTCAAACTCTCTTGGGTTTTGCCCTATCGATTCACCCATCGCGCCGCCACCTCCAGCGCCAGGCGATAACAACTCCTCTCTGATCAGCGCCCCTACAAGGTGGCTAACTTCTGCGTTTTCGTCCCCTATCCTCAAATTAGCATTGAACGCGTGACACCACGCGGCGGACGAGTCACCTTGCGCCTGTCGTAGTTGTGCCTGGAGTGTCGCGACCTGTGCCAAGAGTGTCCGAAGCTGGGCTTGCAGGTCCGCCACCGACGGAGCCGCTTGGCTGATTAAAGGAAAAACGACCGCCCCAACCAAGAGCCACCGCCAGGATCCGGCTGGAAAACGCATGCTGTAATTATAAATAGGTTATTTAAATAGGGGTGTCTGACGAGGACACCAATGTGCTTAATATACGCCTTTTGCCAAACTCCGTCAAAAACCACGGGGCGACCCGGGGCGACCTTCGTGCTGTCATATAGCTTCCGAGGTCGGGCCTTGGGGAATTCTTAAGGCCCGACCTCGATGAATTCGAACCCCGCATCTTATTTCCGCCGGCTCATGAGTAGTGGCTGATTGAGGACGGCGTTGCGCTGTTCGAAAACATTGATTCCCCCGCTTGCCGAGTGTCATCCCGGGCTTGACCCGGGATCCAGTGACTAAGGAAACCTGGATTCCGGCTTTCGCCGGAATGACAAACCTGGGGTTTTCGAACAGCGCCGGACGGCGTAGAATTCCTCCGCGGGTAGGTTGTAATTTCCCGAAGTCGAACTTCTCAAGCGCTGATTTGCGCAGAAAAGTCCCGACCTTTAAATATCAGTTACCTCGGCAACGATCCCGTCGCAACTCCAGCCACACCCATGTCCCGATAATACGCTCCAGCGTATTATCGGGACACATCTATCCGACTCGCCATAAGGTTTTCGGTGCTACCCCAACACGCAATCGGCCTCGGTTTCTACCAGCCAGTCTGGGCGGATGAATCCTCTGACTTCGACAAAGGTGCAGGCTGGTCGTATTTCCGAAAAAAACTCTCCATGTGCCCGAGCGGCTTCCTGCCGCCGAGAGATATCGGTCAGCATAATTCTGGTTCGGATAACATGCTCCAACTTTCCGCCCGCTTCTTCAATCGCTTTCTGGGTGATTTCCAGGCAACGCTTAGTCTGACCATAAACATCGCCGGGACAGGCTGTCGTGCCGTCCAGTGCAAGCGGTGCCGTGCCCGCTACCGCAATTATGTCCCCGATCCGCACCGCCCGGGAGAAACCGATCGGCTGTTCTAGCGGCGAACCGGAGGAAATATTAATCCTGGACATTTTCGTGTTTGGCGATCATTTAGTGGGCGTTGCTGGGATCGGACCAGCGGCCTCTTCGATGTGAACGAAGCGCTCTACCACTGAGCTAAACGCCCCTTTTCTCTCTATTTTTATAACAGAAAAGGCACCGGCTTTCAACCAGTGC
This sequence comes from Candidatus Liptonbacteria bacterium, assembly GCA_016212635.1. GTDB lineage: Bacteria > Patescibacteriota > Minisyncoccia > UBA6257 > 2-01-FULL-56-20 > JACRFR01. Next base: position 23,060 of record JACRFR010000045.1, read on the forward strand.
CCTTTCGCAAGGATTCGCGTTTAGATTCGCACGGATTCGCTTCTATTCGATAGCCACGGTCGCGCCGGCCGTCTCAAACTTCTTCTTCATTTCTTCCGCCTCCTCATTTTTCATGCCCTCCTTGACCATCTTGGGGGCACCTTCCACCAGGTCCTTGGCTTCCTTGAGACCGAGCGCGGTCACCTCGCGGACCACCTTGATCACATCGATTTTCTTGTCCCCCACCGCCTTCAGAACCACGTTGAAAGTATCTTTTACCTCCGCCGCAGCCCCCGCGCCAGCCGCCGGAGCCGCCATCGCCGCAGCCGACACGCCGAATTTCTCCTCCAGGACTTTTACCAGTTCGGCGAGTTCCACCACGGTGAGCGCTTCGATTTTCTTGATTAAGTCTTCGAATTTATTGTCCATTTTATAATTATCAACGAATTGCGAACTGGTTGCGAATTTTCGAATTCAATTCTTCGAGGTCGGGCCTCAAAAATCCCCGACCGTGCCCGCCGTAGCTTTTCAGCGTAGGCGGGAGGCCCGACCTCTAACATTCAGATTCGTAGATTCGCAACAGATTCTTTATTCGTTGATGTTAATTATTACTCACGACTTTTTGGATTGCTGATCCAACACGAACATGAACGAACGGATAGGAGCGGCTAGCATACCCACCAGCTGCCCCAAGAGCACTTCCCGCGGCGGCAGTTGGCCGATCATGGTTACATTTGCCGCTTCCAGGTAGGTTCGAGTGCCAATGTCATAAGCGCCAAGTATCTTATTTGCTTCCAGCTTCAACCCGCGGAAGAATTTATAGATGGTCGCCGCCACATTTTCCAAAGCGCCCGTGGAGAAAACCGTGCCCACCGCGCCGTCAAAGCGCGTGGTGTCCAGTTGGTGTCCTTTCTGCTTGAAGAGCACATTCAACAACCGCTTCTTGATAACCAAAAGTGGCGCTCCCGCTTGGCGCAGGTCGCGACGCAACTTGCGCAGCTCCTCGGTCGGCACCTTGCTGAAATCGGTGAAAACCAGTACCTTGCTCTCGGCGAGTAATTGCTCTGCTTTGTCCAATTCCGTTTTTTTCTGTTGTTTGGTCTTCATGGGATTCTCTGCGAATTACAAATTTGTACTAATATACGAATGGGACCTATATTTTTCGTATATTCGTATGTTTTCGTATTTCGTAGCTAATTTGCGACCTTTTCGTATTTCGTAGCTAATTTGCGACCTTTTCGTATTTCGTAGCTAAAAATAAAAAACCCCGCTTCCGGCGGGGCTGCGCACTGTCATTCGAATGTGCCCATTCGTTTCCTCCGGAGGAGGATCCGCCCTAGGCGGAAAGGCAATTCGCATACAGCGCACTCCTCGGTGGGTCTCATACCCTTTCGGGTAGCCCAGTCCGACCTTGTGTCGGACCCCCGATTTCCGGCTTTCTGGAACATCAGGGCGGTCTTCGGAAGCAAAAATATACTACTTCTGCCTGGTACGGTTGTCAAATTGAGGGGGCGCTGTTCGGAAACGTCAAAAAGTTATTCCCTGAGCCCGTCGAAGGGTAGCTTTTTGGCGGGTACATGGCATGGCCCTCGACAAGCTCGGGCAATAAAATCGGTGGTTTCCGAACAGCGCCAATTGAGGGATACGCTTGAGGGATACGCTTGTCCGGTATTTACCCGGATGGTGGCACCTCAAGCGGAGTTCCCAAATCACACGATTGTCCGACCGGACAATCGTGTGATTTGGGAACAGAAACAAAACGGCAAATTCTTGCACCATTTCTAATTGACCACCACTCTTAAGTCGACACGGATAAGATGCGGGGCCTGAAGCTGTGCGACGGTGCGAGGTTATCGCTGATTTTTGCAACCAGCTGATCAGTTTGCGGTCCGCAATAACTCCGCGTAAGCCCGAAGCATTGCGGAATCAGGTGAACGCGCCAAGAGGGACCGCATTTCCTTCTCCGCCTCGGTCTGTTTATCTTCAGGGATCGAGGTTGGATCCAAAAACGGATTTACTATTTTAATGCCGTATTGGTCGATCACTACCCGATTCTCCGGCGTATTCCGTACCAGCAAAATCGCGGCGTCGTCCCAATAAACCAACCGGAAATTGTGCTTTTCGATCAGCGCCCGCTGAAGCGGCGCGACTACTCCGTCCAGCGGCTGGCGGTACCAAAGCAAAAAGTAATTCAGACGGTAGTGGTCGAATGCGAGCTGCTCCCAACCCGGCCGCATCTGGGCAATGGTCAAAAAATCTTGCGCCGGCCGCCCGGCAGAGGTTTCCGCCCGGCCGTCCAGAAAAACCTTGTACTTGGGATACAGCCGCCACTCCAGGTAGCCGCCGTCGTGGGCAAAGTTGAATCCCGGCCCGGCGATACCCGTCTGCCCTAAAAAATCAACTGCTTGAGTGGCCAGAATATGGGTGCCCACCGGCTCCCGGGGCCAAGCGAGCAACCCCCGAGACAAAAGCGCGATGCCCAAGATAGCTGCCGCCGCGACTCCGATGCGCCTGAAAGCCCGCGCGTTCAGTCTGGCGGCTAACTTAGCGAAAACCCCAGACTGGGAAAGCTCTGTCGCTAAGAGCGGAGCGGCGACCAGTGGAAAATATCCGACGTGTCGGATCGCGAGCAGAGGCATGAGAGAAACGCCCAAAACTAAACCGGTGCGGGTTAGATGCGGCTTGCGATCATGCAGGAATTTAAAAACCAGCAATAGATCCACGGCCGTCATCAGAGCCAGGAATAATTTGGCCTGCGGGATGGCGAGAAAGTCCAGGAGCGAGCGCCACTCCGCCACGTTCAAGAGAGCGTGAGTGTCGCGAATGAAATAGTAGTAAAAAACCGACTGGTAGGTGTTGGGGTTTAGAAACGCGAAGACTAGGGCCGCGAGTCCGGCATAAATAAACCGGCGCCGCTCCCGGGTCGAGAGTGCCGGCGCCCCCCAGCGCCGCAGTTTGCTCTTTAGTATGTCCGCCAAGCCGTACCAACAAATCGCCGCCAAACCCAAAAGCACGCTGGCGTGAGCATTAGCCCAGAACCAGATCAAAAACACCAGCCCGACCAGATACGCCGTTTTCGGCCAGCGCCAATAAGAATCCAGCAGAAGCACCGCCGCCGCGAGTAGAAAGTAAGATAGCACTTGCGGCCGGACCACCCACTGTTCCAGAGTCAGATAGGCGACCGGAAAGAGAACCGCGAGCGCCCAGTACGGATGAGCGCCCCAGCGGCGAGCCAAAAGAAAAACCAGGTAGTAGGTCAGTGTGCCGAGGAGCGCGATCCCGGTTATGAGCCCCCACGGTCCAAAGGCAACAATAACCAAGTAGAAAAGAATTTGGATCAGCCACTCGTGACTGATCCAACGGCCACCGGGGTTAGTGAAAGTGAAACTATCGGTGGTCGGCACTGACCGAGTTTCCACCATCAGCCGCCCCGCGGACAGGTGGTAAAAAGTATCAAAATCTCGGATCTGATTGAAAGAAAAAACGAAAAATATGCCCAGGAGTAAAAGCAGAAAGACTTTCTGGGCCCGGGTGAGGGTCATATCAATAGTTCTAAATCGCCCAGCCCAGCAGCCCGGAAATAGTGACCAGCGAGAAGACAGTGCTCATCACGATAGCTGTGGCCACAAAAGACTTGTCCAGTCGAAACTTGTCGGCCAGAACAAAGGCGGTTACGGCGGTGGGCATGCCCGAGATGAGACCGGCCACCGCGGCCCCGGGCGCTGGCACTTTAAGCCAGTAGCCCAAGAGAAAAACTAATATCGGGAAGATCACCAGCTTCAAACCAGTGGTCAGCGCGGCTGAAAAGAAGTGTCGCCGGGGCAGACGATTGTGCAGAAAAGCGCCCAGAGCGAAGAGCGCGCCGGGCGAGGCGGTGGCGCCCAGCATCCGGAGTGGTTCACGCAGGACACCCGCCACGAATCCCTGGAAATTTACCAGGCCCAAAACGGTGCCGACCACAAGCGCCAAAACCAAGGGGTTGAACGCAAAATCGCGCGCGTGGCCCCAGAAATTCTTACTGCGCAAGACCCAGTGGTCCGCGCCCATGATCGCCAGGATCAGTCCCACCACCAAGTGAGCCGAGGCCACCCCCGCGACCAATCCGAAGTTCGTCGTGCCGAAAGCCCGCTCGCCCAAAGGGAAACCCATGTAAACCGCGTTGGCTACCAAAGCGGCAATGAAAATCTCCGTTTTGCGGCTGCCCGGGAACGATAACTTATCCAAGACCAGAAACAGCAACAGGCCAAAAAGCAGGACCGCGCCGGCCGTGAAGCCCACCACCGCGAGCACGCCCTGGGCCCGCCAATCCATCTGCCAAAAACTGATAGCGATGAGGGCCGGTAAGGAAACGTAGTATACGAAAGAGTTCAAAACCGAGACCCAGCTGGCCTGGGCCAAACCAATCCGCCGCAGGATATACCCCAAGCCGATGATCAAAAAGATCGGCAGGACGATACTCAAAACTGTCATCGAGTAATCATACCACGCCCGGCGAAAATCCGCGCGGGGTCGATCTGGTTATCAGCTTCGCTTTTTAATAACCCGTGCCTCCGGCCGAGCCAACCACTTAGCCATAATTCGGCCCAGTTCCCCCCGGTGGCCCTTAAAGCCATGATCCGCACCAGGGATAATACGGTACGCGAAGTCGGGCTGGTAGCTTTTCAAGATCTCGATAACCTTGGGCACATTGCCCCAAGCATACTCGTCCTGCTCGCCGTAGACCACTAGGGTCGGTTTCCTCATCTTTCGGTAGAAACGGAACAAGGGCCGGGTAGACAGACTAACCCGCCTCAATACTTCGTAGAATGGAAAAGTGTTGTAGTCGCCATCGGGATTAGCCAGGTCGAAAAAGCCCTGGTAGGAAAAAATGGTGTCGGGCAGCAATTCTTTGATTATTTCCCCGCCCTGGCCCGCCTTTATTTTCCGCCGAGCTTCTTTCAACAAGCGCCAGAACTTGGTCCGGCCGGACGAGCGATAAGTAATGCCCACGTCATCCCCTCCGGCGAGCAAAATGTATCCACTGATTGGATTGCGCTTCTGGTAGTGATCGTAGACGCAAATTTTATTTGCGCCGGTGGAGGCACCGACCAGATACAATTTCCGGTAACCTCTGGATTTCAGGAACTGGACCGCGCCGTTGATGTCTGGCACGCACTCGCGAATTTTCTCATATGCCATGCCAAAGCGCCGGCGTTTTTCAATATTGCCTTTCCGGATGGTAAGTTTTTTTATCAAGTGCGCACCGCGGTTATTGAAAGCTAGAAACGCAATTCCGCGCCGGTTAAGCTCTGCCGCCAATACTCGGCTGTATTGAGGTTCACCATAAAAGACCGAGGAGCTGCCGTTGCCGTGCAGATAGATCGCCGCTGATTGGTGCGCCTTGGTGCTATAAAGCAGGCCGGGTAACTCCAGCCCGTCCGGTGTTTTTATTCCTACTAACTCCGGTTTCACCATGCGCATCAAACTATTATAGTATCATTCGAGTTAATGATAACATCATGGTTTTTTATAGGACCTCCACGCCAAAATCTTTTAATTCCGCGACCAGTCGTTTGAGCGGAAGCCCCATCGCGTTGAAGAAATCACCCTCAATTCTAATCAGCGGGAGCATATAGGTTCAGAACCAAATCCTAACAAGCCGTCGCAACCTTTTCTGAAAAGCTCGCGTGAGGCCTGTAGGTCGACTTTTCAGTTTGTATTTTTGAAATAGTACTCCAAAACGCCGAGTTGGAGAGTGAATATTTTTTCTGGGTTCCCGTCGAAGATTTTTTTCAGTTCTTCCTTTTTCATCCAACGTATATCTTTTACTTCGTCAGCTTGAGGCTTAGGTTCTCCAACTTCCACTTCGCACAAAAAAACAAACCCAACCCATGGCTTTCCACCTTTAAGTTGCTGTTGGCAACAAAAGGGAACAAATGCAAACGAGGCGTCATTTCTAGGGCCGTGAATGCTGGTCTTTATGTCGGGAATAACCTTAGTAACCACAAGTCCCGTTTCTTCTAGTATCTCCCTTTTGAGGGCTTTATACACGTTTTCATATTTATCCATCCAACCAGCGGGAATTTCCAGAGTGCCGGAATATTCAGAATCTCGCTCGGGTTTCCAGCGAGTTTGGACCAAGATTTCTTTCCCGTCAATTCCATCGCGTTCGATTATGGCGGAAACGACGGAGATGTTTGTTTCCTGATTTTGTGACATATACTTCCAGTTTACATTATGAAATTTATTATACGAAGCAAGCTACCTGGGTCGCTCTGCCGCCACGGGCGGGAGGGTCTCCCGATGCTAAATATTTACTGGCGGGGGCACTAGGATTCGAACCTAGAAGTTCGCTTTTGGAGAGCGACAGTTTGCCATTGAGCTTATGCCCCCATTGCACAATATCCTATAACGCCCCAGGGTACGACGCAACCCGTTATTTTCCGTGCCGTTCGGATCAATATCCTGCCCTAGCCTACCCGTCCACACAACTCCCCTTGCCATTTTCTCCCCATCCCTAATGTTTCCTCTATTCGAGAATATTCTTGAATAGAGGAAACATTTACCGGCCGCGACCCATCTGATTTACGACCTAATTTACTTGCCGATCCACCACCAGCTCCAGATTGTAAATTGTTTCCCCTTTTCGGGAATATTCTGTTATAATGGAAACACATGCCCCGGAGCTTTCACTCACGAAGCGGTCTGACTCGGGATACCCTGCTTCGCCTCGCGGCGCTCGGTGTTCTGACCATCGCCGCAGGAACTTCTCCATACTTTTTATCCAAGTTGGCACAGACTTATTTCCAAGACAAAATCCGAGAAACTATTCGGGCGCGGGCTAAAAAGCTTCGAGAGTTGGAGAGGCGCCAGTTGGTCAACTTTCAAGAGCTGGCGGACGGTAAGATTCGAATCGAGCTGACCCACCACGGCAAGAAATTGATTCGGCTTTATAATCTAGACGAGATGAAGTTGACGCGGCCCAAGCGTTGGGATGGACGCTGGCGGATAGTTGTCTATGACATCCCAACCGGGCAGAAACGAGCCAGCAACGCTTTTCGGGAGAAACTGAAGCAATTAGGACTCTACCCCTTGCAACGCAGCGTTTGGATCTCGCCTTTCGAGTGCCTACCGGAGTTGGAATTTCTCGCTACCGTTTTCGAGATTGATATCGATAGTTGCCTTTGTTATTTAATGGCAACTCAAGTGCCCCGCGAGAAAGAACTGCGAAGATTCTTCGGCTTGTGACCCCCTGCCCCTGTCCGATCAAAACCGGCGAGCCTAGACAATGTTTCCCATTTTCTGGAATATTCACGAATAAGGGAAACAAATGGAGCTAAGACCATGGGACTGTTGCCAAATTCACTTTTTGATTGATTTGTCATGCGGAATTGATTTGTCATGCGGAGCGGAGCGAAGCATCTAGGTTTTATTGGGTTTTTAACGCGCGCGAGATCCTTCACTTGTTTCCACCCAAGGCGGACCCTCCTCGGGAGGGCAGGATGACATTCGGCGACAGTCCCACAATAACCCGACTGGCCCCACTGAAGCGAGTCTTTTTACTTACCAGAGATTTTAACTTCTTTGTGTGTCGTTTGCTTGCGGCACCAGGGACAGAACTTTTTGAGTTCGATCTTACGGGTCACTAGCTTCTTGTTCCGGCGGGTGTAGTAATTCCGGCGCTTGCAGGTACCGCACCGGAGTCCGATCAAGTTGTCCGAGTATTTAACTTTAGCCATTGTGCGGTTATGCTATCATACCGCTCGATTATTGGCAACTGATTTCAGCGCTGTTCGAAAACGACCTTTTCTCTTATCCCTCTCGGTCATCCCGGGCTTGACCCGGGATCCAGGATCCTGAAAAACCTGGATTCCCGCTTTCGCGGGAATGACAACCCCCCTGGTTTTCGAACAGCGCACCTGATTTCAGATATGCGGCGACGGCCGGGCGGACATTGTCGATCAGATTCAAGTCGGTTGCTTCCGATGGCGAAATCCAACGGAATTCGTCGTGATCCTGACCCAGTTTGACTTCCCCGTCCCCTGCCCGGCACCGAAAATAAACTCCCACGATTTGCCACTTCTCGCCGCGCACTTCTGGTCGCCACTCGCCCACATAAAAAGGCTCGCCGACTTCCGCGGTCAATCCGGTTTCTTCCAAAACCTCCCGCTTCAAGCTTTCATCGAATCGTTGTCCCGGTTCCACCCGCCCGCCAGGCACATCCCACCGCCCGGCATTCGTTCCGTCGGCATAAACATTGGACTCCCGCAGAACCAAAATCTTCCCATCCCGCTCCAAAAAAGCCTTAGTGGCTACGAAGATTCTGTCCACTTTGTCCATCATCATTTCTTTTTGCCAAATTCCCCAAACGATTCTGGAGCTATCCGCCTTACGTGACAACTCTTGTGGTAAAGGCTACCAAATTGCCCCAAACCTAAATATACAAAGAGGCCAACAAACCAAGCGAGATATCTACCGCCGAATCCTGGGTAATCACCCTCCAAAACGAAAGCGTCGCCAGGCTCAATTCTCTGATTGCATTCTATGCAGGTTGCCATTTTACTTTGATTCATTCGTTCCTCGCGTATCCGACATTTTCCATTTTATCCTTGAGCCGTCGGCCCTCCTTCGCTAAAGCTTCGGCGGGGCAAGTCGGAATTTCGCTATCCCCTTTTCACTACTCTCTACTCGCCACTCACTACTCACTTTCCTTGAGCCGTTGGCCGGATTTGAACCGGCGACCTACTCCTTCGCTTACACCTCCCCTTTTCCGCGAACTTATACGGGAGGACTAGACTGTATCTTCTCCGACTCGAGTCGGAGCCCTTGTCAGTCGTTCGAGCCCCTCGATAGGCTCGGGGTAAACCGAGACATATTTGAGGTGCTACGGTCTTGGCCTGGTTTTGGCTTTTAACCGTCATTCGGGATTCAGACCGGCGTTGCCACCGGAATGGGCAGGGAGCGAGCGCCCCACCATGGAGTTGCTCTACCAGCTGAGCTACAACGGCAACATGCTGTCCAGAACTTTTTTGAGTTTACTATTACTAAAGTGAATAGTCAAAATTTCGACTTTTTCGCTTTTTTCGACTTTTTTCGATGTCATTCAGGAAAGTGTTGACTACTACTACTACTAGGCGTATGTTTGGGAACAGCGAGGTCGCACATGTATCAACCCTATGATCCATATGGGTACGGTCGCTCGACCGTACCCGGCCCCGGCAAGAAGCATCGCCGGGGCAATCAGTGCGAGCAGACCCGGACCTACTACCGGTCGGACACCGGTTGGTCGGTCCAGGTCAAGGGCGCGCGGAAGATCTCCCGCGCCCGGGCGGCGGTGGAGCTCGGTCTGCGAGCCGACGAGCTCCACCTGCTTCAAGGTGGATGAGGCAACGAGCGGCGGCCAGACCAATGGCCGCCGCTTAAATCCCTCCCCCTTCTCGCCTCGCCGAAGCCTACGGCGTAGCGCAGGTCGGGTACTCCCTTTATCAAGGGAGAATTCCGACAAAACCCGTGAGCCCTATTTTAACTTCAGATACTCCTCGATCACCGCTACGTCGCGCAGGTGTTTTTCCCGCCCGTAGGCCCGTTTGAAAGAAATCGTGTCGGGCAGACTGGCGAAAGCCACTCCGCTGATCATGTCCGCGCGCCGAACCAATTCCTCAAGCGTCGGGCAGAAATCACCGCAGTTCACGTCCAAATACAGCTCTAGGATTCCCTGCCGCAGGAATACCTGGTCCTGGCCGGGGTGATTCGCGTAGGTCCAGGGCAACACCTGCCAGCCAGCCGCCCGGTAGTGTTCGAAAACTTCCGGCGCGATTACAAGATCAATATCGTGAGCATCTTTCAGCCCCCGGACTGCCATCGGGCCGCTGCCAACCACCACGTACTTCCCGGCAGGTAGGTCCAATTTTTTGATCTCGGCGATGATGTCCATTTGTCCCTACTCCCTACTCCCCATCCTGGAGCCACCTCCCGGATTCGAACCGGGGACATACACTTTACAAAAGTGTCGCTCTACCAGCTGAGCTAAGGTGGCATTCGGCGGGCGAAGCACCTCCCCTCGCCCCTCCTTAGAACAGGAGGGGGACTACACCTCCCCTCACCCCTCCTTAGAACAGGAGGGGGACTACACCTCCCCTCGCCCCTCCTTGGAAAAGGAGGGGAAATGAACTGTCCCTAGGTTAGCAAAAACGGCCCGAAAATCCAATGAGTTCGGCGCAAAATACTGGGAAACCATTAATTTTTAGAGGTCGGGCCTTAGAAAATCTCCCAAGGCCCGACCTCGGAAGCAATGCGATGGCGCGAGGGATTGCAGTTTCGGACACTTGTATTCCCGGACGCTTTTTAGGTTATAATGACCTGGCTGGCAGCCCGACTGCGAACATGACCAAGTTCGTCCATCTCCACACTCACTCCCACTACTCCCTCCTGGACGGCCTGTCCCAGATTCCGGACCTGGTAGCCCGAGTCAAGGAGCTGGGCATGGACATGCTGGCCGTGACCGACCACGGCGTTTTGTACGGCGCCGTGGAGTTTTACAAGACCGCTCGCAAGGCGGGCATCAAGCCCATTCTGGGCATGGAAACTTACGTGGCGCCGAAAAGCCGCCTGGCACGAGACTCGAACGAACGGTACTACCACTTGATACTCCTCGCGGAAAACGATGTCGGCTGGCACAACCTGATCCAACTCTCCACCAAGGCGCACCTGGAAGGTTTTTACTACAAGCCGCGCGTGGACAAGGAACTTCTGCGGGAACACCACGCGGGGCTGATCGCAACCTCCGCTTGCCTGGGCGGGGAATTGTCCCAACTGCTGCTCCAAGGAGAATACGACACGGCCAAGCGGGTCGCGCTGGAGTATCGGGACATTTTCGGCGCGGGCAACTACTTCCTGGAGCACGGCGAGCATCCGCACATTCCGGACGCGGTTAAAGTTAAGCCTCTTTTGATCCAGCTGGCCCGCGAGACCGGTATCCCTCTGGTCGCCGCCCAGGATAGCCACTACCTGCGTCCGGAAGACGGCGAATATCACGACGTTCTGCTCGCGGTTCAAACCAGTAATCGCCTGGCCGACGACGACCGCTTAAGCATGAAGGCGGATAATTTCGCGATCCTTTCGCCGGACGAAATGGCGGCCAAGTACGCCGATCTGCCGGAGGCGATCGAAAACACAGTTCGTATCGGTGAGCGCTGTAATGTCACCTTGGAACTGGACAAGGTCATCCTACCCGACTTCCCTAAGCCGGAGGGCGAGACCGCAGATCAGTACTTGCGGGAACTGGTGGAGACACGCCTTCCGGGTCGCTTTCCGGAACGGGCAGTCGCACCGGAGGTCCGGGAGCGGCTGGAGTTCGAGTTGGGCGTGATCCAAAAGACCGGCTACGCCGACTACTTCTTGATCGTCCAAGACCTGATCAATTGGGCCAAAACCCACGGGATTGCGGTCGGCCCGGGCCGCGGTTCGGCGGCGGGCAGTCTGGTTTCTTATGTGCTCGGCATCACCGGGGTCAATCCCCTAACCTACGATCTGCTGTTCGAACGATTCCTGAATCCCGACCGCATTCAAATGCCGGACATCGACATGGACTTCGCGGACAAGCGCCGGGACGAAGTGATCGCTTACGTGCGGCAAAAGTACGGCTCGGACCGGGTGGCGCAAATCATCACTTTCGGGACCATGGCGGCCCGGGCCGCTATTCGGGATGCCGGCCGGGCGATGGGTCTACCCTACAACTTGTGTGACCAAGTGGCCAAACTCATTCCGTTCAATATGAATCTCGCGGAAGCGATCAAAAAGGTGCCGGAGCTGGCCGAGTTCTATCAAAACCCGGAAACCAAGAAGTTGTTGGACACCGCGCGGCATCTGGAAGGAGTCGCGCGCCACGCCTCCGTGCACGCCTGTGGCATTGTGATCTCTAAGGAGCCGTTAGTGAATATTGTGCCCCTGCAACTCGCACCGCAAGACAAGGACAGTATCGTCACCCAGTTGGAGATGCATTCCATTGAGGACCTGGGCCTCTTGAAGATGGACTTTCTGGGCTTACGCAACCTGACCACCATCGAGGAAACTGTCCGGCTGGTGCGAGAACTGCACGGCGAAACTATCGATATCGCGAATATCCCACTGAATGATCCGGCTACCTTTACTTTGCTCCAACGGGCGGATACCAGCGGCGTGTTCCAATTCGAGTGTTTATCCGGCGATACAATGATTTCGAACACCACCCTGAAAAAACTTTATGAACGAAGAAACAGGAAAACCCTGGAATCAGTATATGTGGACGAGGGCAAGGTTCATCGAAATACGATCCTGGGAATCGCGAAAAGCGGTAAAAAAGATGTTTATACGTTGATCGCGGATAATAACTGGTTTATCAAGGCTACCGCCGAGCACAGTTTTCTAACGGAAAACGGGTGGAAAAAATTAAAAAATATAAGGCCGGGCGAAAAAGTTTTGCTAAGGACCAAGGCCAGGCATCTGGTCTACAATACATGCCTGACTTGCAGAAAACAGATCGATGGTCAAAAAAATGGCAAAAGCAGATTTTGTTATGCCTGTTCGGCGGCGCATTTCAAAAATCCAAGCAAAGATATTTCACGAACAAAGATGCGGGAGGCGCGCAGAAATTTCTTTCGAAACGGCGGACGCACCTGGAATCTGGGAGTTACCACCGAAAATAATGAGGTTTGGCGGGAGACGGCTCGTAAAATTTCCCAAGCTCTGACTGGAGTGTCGATCGAGGACCGGTGGGGGGCGGAAAGAGCCACGGAGATCAAGCGGAGATTCTCGGAAAGATTCCGGGGCGCGGGCAATCCCATGTTCGGCCGCCGCTCGCCGCACAGGAAGGGCGGCATCCGACCGGATTTGGGGCACTATGTCCGATCCAACTGGGAAGCTGACTTTGCCAGGATCCTTAATTACTTTAAAACGGGGTATCAATACGAACCGAAAACTTTCCGGCTCACGAGAGGCGACGGCAGCGCTGTTTCATATACACCGGATTTTTACGTTCCGACCACGAACACTTTCTACGAGATCAAAGGCTGGCTTCACGAATTGGACCAGGAAAAAATGGACCTGTTCCAGACACAGTATCCGGAATACAACTTTGTGCTGGTAAATAAAACTAAGTTCGCGGAGCTGGCACTGCAATATCGGGACTTAGTGGCCTGGGAGTGTCCCAAAATACCCGAGAAGAATTTCGAGTTCGTGAAAGTCCGCGAAGTAAAATATTCCGGGATCGAAGAAACATATGACATCGCCATGCAGGCTCCGGGAAACAACTTCGTTGCCAACGGATTTGTGGTTCATAACAGCAGTGGTATGCGACGTTATATGAAAGATATCCATCCCACCGAGCTGGAAGATCTGGTAGCGCTGGTCGCTCTGTTCCGCCCGGGCCCGATGGAACTGATCCCGTCGTACATCAAACGCAAAAACGGCGAAGAAAAAATTGCCTACCTCCACCCCAAACTGGAACCGATCCTCAAAAATACTTATGGCATCGGCGTCTACCAGGAACAGATGATGCGGATCGCCCGCGACTTGGCGGGCTACACCCTGTCGGAAGCCGACACCTTGCGCAAAGCGATTGGCAAAAAGATAAAATCGCTTTTGGACGAGCAGGAGGAAAAGCTGGTCGCCGGCATGACTAAAAACGGCATCGCTCCGAAAGCCGCCAAAGCCATCTGGGAACTCTTCCCGCCATTCGCGCGCTATGGGTTCAATCGCTGCGTAACCGGCGATACTCAAATTAATGACCCGGTTACCGGACAATTAGTTGCGGTGGAGGAGCTGTTCCGGGATAAGACGCGGCTGGCGCAAACTTATTCGATTGATCAGGGCGGCAAAGTTTTCACCAACGGCATCACCGACATTCTGGATAATGGACCGAAAGACGTTTATTCGGTCAAGACTAAGAGCGGCCGGAAGATCAAGGCCACCGCGAATCATCCCTTGCTCACGCCTCAAGGGTGGCGGAAACTGGAGGATATTGAGGCCGGCACCCGAATTGCAGTACCGCGAATCCTGCCCGAGCCGGCACAACCGCTTGCCGCCCAGCATCACCGCGCCGCCTTGCTGGGCTACCTTTTAGCCGAAGGCAATTTGTGCCATCCGCACGGCTTTTATTTCTATTCCGCCTCCGAAGCGGAAATAACGGACTATATCCAAAATCTGGAAAAATTCGACAACACCGTTGCCGTGATTGATCGCTCCAAACCTGCGGCCTCGGTTTACGCAAAGCGCAAAGATGTTAAGCGGATCTCGGCGGCAGTCGCCTGGGTAGAATCTCTGGGCATGAAAAATAAAACCGCTACCCAAAAGACCATTCCGGATTGGGCCTGCCGGCTCGCCAACGAGGATTTGGCGGTGCTGATCGCGAAAATGTTCCAGGGAGACGGCTGCCTGCACCTGCGCGGCGTTAATCCCCAGATATACTACGCCACTTCCTCGCACCGCTTGGCGCAAGGACTGCAGCATTTGTTGCTGCGCTTCGGTATTTTGTCCACGATCCACCAAAAGGGATTTAAATATCGGGGCACGATCAAGCCCGGCTACACGGTATCAATCGGCCGCCATGACAATATCGGCAAATTCATTGCCAATTTTATGCAACATTTTGTCGGTCAGAAACAGGCGGTTGCCCGAGAAATATTAAGGGGGCACCCGATCTTGAATCAACTACCTCGCAGCAAGCTGACGAGGTATGAACTGAAAACTACCCAAGTGGTGTCATTCCGGCCCCCGCATCAAGTGCGGGGCGAGCTTGGAGCCGCCTGTCCGCCTCCGGCGGAGAATCCAGGTGGGAATACTGAATGGATCCCGGATATTTTTCA
>JACRFR010000046.1 GCA_016212635.1 Candidatus Liptonbacteria bacterium
GAGCCCGAAACCATCGGCTGACACTCGGTCTTTCCGAAACGCGTTTCCTGTTCGAGAAAATTCAGGCGGCGTGTGTCCGCGCCGCCGAAGGTCGATATTTCCACGCATCACCAGTATGAAAAAGTGCAGGCGGGTCAGCATGATATGGCGCTGTTCGGAAACCACCGATTTTATTGCCCGAGCTTGTCGAGGGCCATGCCATGTACCCGCCAAAAAGCTACCCTTCGACGGGCTCAGGGAATAACTTTTTGACGTTTCCGAACAGCGCCATAGCATGATATTGACAAAATGGCTAGGAAATGCTAGTATTTTTACCAGGAGGAAGTTGCCATGATTTTGCTCATCGCTCTCCTCGTGGTCGGCTTTGTAATCTACCAAAAAGCCGGCTGGGAGGGGGTCGCCGCGGTGGCCGCGGCTTACCTGATCCTGAAGTTGAGGATTTGGAAGCTGTTCGGCTTCCTCGGTGGCAAGTTCGGGGCCGTTTTGCTTATCGGCGGCCTCATAATCGGCGGGTTGTACGTCGCCAACCGGCTGGGCCTGCCGGTTAGTGATATCGAGAACGCTTTTTGGGCCCTCGTCGCCCTCGCCACTGTATTCTACGGTGCGAAGGTGATGATTTTCGGCCCCGGCAAGAAGGCGGCGAAGAAGTAGCTCGCCACTTGCCCAGGGGCTTTCCAGCCCCGCTCGGCAGCAGCGCATCGCGCGCTCCCGGGGCTCCTCTTACAACCGGAATTATCGCCATTTGCCGCTCGGCTCGGCAGGCGGTAAAATAAGACCAAAGCCGAACTGATATCGGTCGTTAATAAAACATAAGATGCAAAAGGGAAAAAATAAGAACATGCCAGAGAGATTAACACCAGAAGCAAATAGTGGGTCGGCCGAGGCCCCGCGCAAGCGTTCCTTCCTAAAGTCCTCGCTGGCCAGAAAGCTGACCATGGGTGCCGGCTTGGCAGCTTCCGCTATGGGTCTGGCCGGTTGCGGCCGGGAAACAAAACCCGAGGAACTGCGCGGCACCAGCGAGAGAATGAGCCGGGCTATTTCTGCTCCGCCCGAAGTGAAGGAGCGATATGGAAAGGCCAAACAAGAATCGGAAGAAGCCGACCGAAAACTCCAAAAGGCGGAAGCAGAGCTAGGACGGCGGCGTAGTACTGGCGCTTCCGCGGGGGACATCGAGTCGGCAGAGAAAGAGGTCGCGAAGGCAAAAGGTGTGGCCAAGAGTAAGAAGGAGGCGATGGACCGGGCCGGTGACAAGCTCGGCTATGGGGACAAGGCGGCCGCTGCGGCACAGGGATTAATGGCCAGCGCCAAGAAGTCCATCGCGGAACGCGAGGCGGCGCGAGCAACCCTAAAAGCGGAATTTAAACATCAGGGAGGGGATATCCGCGATTTGCCCACGGTGGACGAGGCGACGGCCAGGGCTAATTCGGCGGCAGCTAACGCCTACGAACTGGATCCCAACCGAAAAGCGGTGGGATTCCGGATTAGAGGCAGTCGTGGATGGACGATGTGGCTCAATGCCCCCGAGGGGGCTCACAGGATCGGGGTCGAGGGCCTAGACCGGCCAGTGGACATGGAGTTTCGATACTCAAACGGGCAGATTATCCCGGTACATTGGGAGCCCGGCTTGAAAATTGACCTCGCTGGTCGGATACCTAAAGGAGCAGTAACTACCGGGGTGCGCCTTAGGGCGACGCCAGCGACGGACGGAATGGAATTTCGAGTGGAGTACGAATATCCCCCGCGATAATCAAATAGAGTAATTAAAACACCCCTCCGACTTAAGTCGGAGGGGTGTTTTGGATTCAACAAGTTGGGGATTTCACCTCCCCTCACCCCTCCTCGGCAAGGAGGGGATTTTGCGGCGGTCTTTGGATGCAAACCACAAAGCACGCCTTCGCTGGGTTGGGTCGGGGGGTCCCATCTCCGCCTGGCTGCGGACGGGCAGGCAGGTATCAAGGGTCGAGTATCAAGGGTCAAGTATCAGGTATCAGGGGTCAATGGTCAGGGGGTCGGGGGTAGCGGTCAGACAAATTGGATAAACAGGACTAACCCGGAAAGTGGCGATAGATGTCCCGGCGATCCAGCACCCGCATAAATATCACCGTGCCGTCGTCCATTCGAAAGCCGATGCGATAGTTACCGAGCCGGATCCGGTAGTAACCGCGGAATCCTTTCAATGGTTTTATGGAATGTGTTTGAAGATCACGCAGATTATTAAGGTGCGGAAATGTTTCAACGCAAACCAGACGAACTTCTCTGCGCACATCAGGCGGAAGCTCTTGGAAGTCCCGCAGAAAGGCGGGCTTAAAGTGTACCCGCACGTTTAGCGTAGTTTAGAGGCGGCGCGACACAGAGGGACATTTTTCTCCTTTTCCGCTTGACGCATCAGCTGGCCGAGATACCGATCCTCGATCAATTCCAGGATTTCATCCAGCAAGCCAGCTTTGATCCGGAATTGCTCCGATACAGATGTGGCGGTTGACCGTGTTTTAGGGGATGTTAGAACGGACATGCGAATATACTACCTCCAGGGCTAGAGAGAATCAATACCTACTTCTATAGCGCAGAACACCCCTCCGACTTGAGTCGGAGGGGTGTTCATGTTCGATACTGGAGTCGACAGGGGGTGCCGCTTAACTGCTGCAAACCACGCCGAAGGAGCTGCCGATAAAGCTGGAGATCAGGTAAGGGAAGCCCATAGCCAGGATGCCGACCATGGCGGGGAGAATAATCAACTGACTTCGGCCGGGCGGGCGGACCGCAGAACCACCGGTATGCTCCTGCGCCGCTCCAGGCCACTCTTAAATTCCCGGGAAAATTGCCTGGAGGCATCCAGAATTTCAATACCCACCACTTTGCCACGGCGATCATAATCCAAAATGATGCCGGGCGCCACTTCGTCGCTTTCCGCGCAGCGCCGCTGGTTAAAATGAATAGCCAGCGCGTCTACATTTTTGTCATATTGAATATTCATAGATATTTTTTGATTTTAGATGTTCGAAAAGCGGTAACGACCACTATTCCTCGAGGTTGGATCTCATAAATTACGATCATAACTTGTTTGGGATTTTTGGGAAAAGGAGCGACGATTCTGGTCCGATATGACAGCTGATGCGTTATTCGAACCGGATGGCGAATCGCGTGAGCCACCTCTTCTCTGGAAATCTTTCGCTCCTGGATCTGATAGAGCGCGTGGGTACTGAAGCTAATTTTCAAACCATCTGTCATGCTTGTAATTGCAGTATAAAAAGGCGGCAGGGACTTGTCAACGTATTCTGGCGCTGTTCGAAAACGTCAAAAAGTTATTCCCTGAGTCCGTCGAAGGGTAGCTTTTTGGCGGGTACATGGCATGGCCCTCGACAAGCTCGGGCAATAAAATCGGTGGTTTTCGAACAGCGCCACGTATTGTCGCCTGGATTCAACAAGTTAGGGATCTCCCCTCCCCCTCGCCCCGCCTTGGCCAGGAGGGGATTCTGCAGTGGTCTCTAGGCGCGAACCACGCGGCCCTCTTCCGCGAAACAAAATATGGGAAAACCATTAATTTCTTGAGGTCGGGCCTCGGGGGATTTCGGAGGCCCGACCTCGAAAGCTGTGCGATAGTATGAGGGGTGCAGATTGTTTGCTTGACTTGCTTCTCCTCGCCTCATACACTTGAACTGTCGAACAGTTCAACCGTTCAACTAAAATATGGCGATCGTTACTGTCAAAAACAAATATCAAGTGGTTATCCCGCAAAGCGTCCGCGAGCAGATGGACGTGAATGTGGGCGATCTCTTTGAGGCGATGGTAGAAAAGGGCAAGATTACCTTAGCTCCTAAATCCATTGTTGACCGCGCGATTGCGGAAGGGCTCGCAGACATAAAGGCCGGGCGCATGTCCGGGCCGTTTGATAGCGTTGAGGACATGCTTGTGTCGCTGAAGGGCAAGAAGGCAAAACCAGTCCGAGCAACGTCCCGCACACGATGAATTGGCAACATACCGACCGCTCGGAAAATGATTACCGCCGAGCTCCGGCCGAGATCCGGAAAGCGTTCAATAAACAGGCGAGACCCCTCTCGGCGAATCTCCAGCATCCATCTCTGCGCGCCAAAAAGTACGATGAGGCGCAGGATCTCTGGCAGGCCCGCGTGACTCGCGATTGGCGATTTTATTTTGTGATCCGAGGCGACCTCTACATTGTTGTGACCATCGTGCGACATCCGAAGTAGACCCGGTTAAGTAGTAAGGCCTAGGAACAGATCACGCCGAAGGAGTTGTCCTCCTTCGCCCAGGCTTCGGGCGGGCAAAGCCGACGAAGCTGGAGATCAGGTAGGGGAAGCTAATTCAGCCACCCTGCATATTTAGCTTGACAGAATAAATATGCAGGGTAACTGGCGGGAGAGTGTTATCGCTAGGATAATCGCCTAGCGGATTAGCCCCAGGCGGGTTAGATCGTTGGCCGCCCAGCCAGTCGCCGAGAGAATTTACTTGATAATTTTGGGGCCGAAAGTATCACTTAGACGATGATACACGATTAGCACCCGGCGGCCATCCTCGAGCCGGAGTATTTTTTAAACGCGCGATCATACTAAAACACCAATAGACAGAGGCGCGCGGCGGACAGTCCGTGGGTTTTCAATCGGGATGGGTTCGCCATCTTCGCGCTTCACTTCCAGCCAGAGTTCCAACGCCTCTTTAATATTACGCAGGGCCTCGGCGTAGGTTCGACCCCAGCTGTAGCAACCCTTGAGCGCAGGTATTTCCGCGTAGTATCGATTGCCATCTGGCTCTACCACCACCCGATAGACGAAAGGAGTAGGCGAAACTGATAGATAGCCGACGTCGCGCTTTATTGTTCTTTTTTTAGCCATGGTTTCAGTATAGACGGCGATTAGGGGACGGTCAATCACTTTAGCTCCAATACAAGATGAGCCCCGGAAGGATCATGCCGGTTGAGCTAGAGAGGCCCGACCTCTGGTGCGATTCTGGCAGGTATGGGTTGAATTGAGATGGTACAACCAAAACGCTCCCCGACTCGGGGAGCGTTTTACGTTCTCTGGTGTCCGAACGGTGCGTCTAATTGCAAACCACGCCGAAGGAGCTGCCGATAAAGCTGGAGATCAGGTAGGGGAAGCCCTTAGCCAAGATGCCGACCACGATGGCCACCGCGGCGTAGATCAGACGCTTGTGCGCCTTGGAAATCTTTTCGTCATTGCCGCCCGCGGTCAGATATTCGAACGCCGCCACCAGAATGAAGATGATGGCGATAATAATGAGAAAGGTGAAGACCCAGTTGATGCCCTTGCAAAGAATGTCCTGGGTCAAGCCGGTCAGATTGGTCACCGTGTTGGGCGCGGTGATCGGACCTTGCGCGAAAGCAAACATGGGGGCGAGGGAAGCCGCGGCTACCGCCTCGGTCAAAATACCTTTCCAGTTACGCTTCATTTTTTTGAGTAGGAGGACCTCGACCTTTTCTTTAATATAACACGAAAAACAGAATTTTCAAAGAGAGGGTTGGTTGTAGGGAGTTAAGCGTTTAGATACAAGGAGAACCATCTACGGTGCTGAAACCACCCGCGCATACTCCTCCAGTAGCATTACTAGCACTGGCACCCCCGCCACCCTTCTGGAAAGGACAGGCTTCCAAGCCGGAATTCTGACCAACGAAACTCCCAACCACTGCGGGTACGCCGGCCGCCAGAATGGCGACGATGATACCCACCGCGGCCCAGGTTAGGGCGTCGTGCGCCTTGGAGATCTTCTCGGGATTGGTGCCGCCGGAAACATACTGGTAAGCGGCAACCAGGACGTAGATGATGCTCACAATGATCGCGATCGTGAAGGCCCAGCTAATGCCGGTACAAACCAGGCCAATGGCGCTGGGCAGAGACTTGATCGGCGCCGGCGGGGTGAGTTTGGTGGCGTCTACCGCGAAAACCAGGAGGGGAGCCGTGGCTATGACCGCGACCGCCAGGGAGAAGCGTTTTATGTTCATGGGTTAATTATAGCAAATCGCTAGAGAGTAATCGCTAATAACGCGAATCACCGAGGTAATAATGCAAATAGATAACCCCCTAGAAATTTATTGACCTTTTCCGCCGGAGGCGGATCCCGCTAAGCGGGAGACATTTGTTAACTTTTGACTAATGACGATTAACTTTTGACTTTCAGGTTTAATATTTGTTCATCGGATGACCTGGGGTCAGGATGCTTAATGTTTGGGTCATCCGATGAACACGGGTTCAGCAGAAGTTGGGGATAGTTGCGCCTAAGAAGGAAGCGATGATACAAGGCACGCCCTTGGCCAGGATGGCGACACCGAGCCCGACAGATGACCAAATGAGAATTTGGTGCGCCTTGCTCACCTCCTCCGGATTGCCGCGGGCCATCATATACTTGAAAGCCGCCAAGAGAATGCAGCCGACGCCGATGATGATGGCGAAGGTGAAGAGCCAGCTTAACGCGCCGTAGACGACCGTGTTCATGAACGCATCCAAACTACTAAAGAGAGGTGGGGGCGTGCCGCCGCCGGTACCTGTACCAGTGCCAGGTCCAGAGGGGCTGTTAACCTGGGCTATTGCGGTTGCGAGTGGGATCGCGACTGAAACCAAGGCGAATAATAAAAGTCCAGAAAGTTTGTGTTTCATTAGATTGGAGCGCGGAAGATTGACGTGTATTCTAGTTAGGGTCCTAAACCGAAGGCGCTTTTGAGTATGTATGGCACTGAAGTCGCCAGGAGAATTATGCCAAAACCGATCACGCCCCACCAGATGGTCTTGCCGCCCTGGCTAACCTGTTCCGGATTGCCCCGCGCCGTCATTATCTGGATACCACCCCAGAGAATTATGATAGCCATGACCGGGGAGAGGAGCGTAACTAATTTCGGGATGAGGGCCAGGAGACAATCCGAGAAGCTACTACAGCCGAGAGGATTTGGAATAGTGACAGTTGATCCCGGCCCTGTTGGGCTGTTGACCTGAGCGAAAACCCGCCCGGTGTTTAGGACAACAAGTGCAAGCGGTATGTAATGGGAGTATTTCATGGCCCCAAGTTCATAATAGCAAATTATGCGTTATCATGCGCGCATCTTTTCGATGCATGATAATTTCTACTTCCCCCCACCGAAACAGGCGCTTAAACGGCGGACCGAGCCATAGTTTTGCGGGTCCAGATTGGCATAGTCCAAGACCGCCACGGAGAGCTTGCAGGCGTCCGCCGGAGCGACACCCAGAATTTTCAATAAGTCCTGCTCCGCGATCTTGCGGTTGGTCTCAAAGGGCAGCTCGTAGATCTTGACCGAGAAGCTGGAATCCACGGTGCTGTAACTCAAGCTGTAAGTCGGGGTGTCGCGCAGGATCAGGTTACCCTCCTCACTGTCCGCCATGGCGAGATAGGGATTTTTGACTTCTACCGTGCCTTGGGGCGTGCCCAGAGCTAGCTTCTCGTTGATCGGCCAGTCGCGGCCGCGCAGAAAGTCCAGCCGCTGGGCCAACCGTTCCGGCGAGGAAGTCGTAGCTGCGGGCGGGGTGTAGGTCGGCGCGGGCGGTAGGCCGCCGGCCGGGGGAAGTGAAGAGGGAGTAGCGAGTGGGGAGTAGGGAGGAACAGGGGCAAACAGCTTAATAACCCCGACCACAAGCAGGGCCAGCGCTCCCAAAAGCAGAATGACGATCGCAATTTTCTTGAGCATGGTTTTGGATGGGCGGGGTTAACCCGGCACGAAGATGTCCCAATGGTTACCTTCCCGGGCATAAATGGCGCTACCGCCAGGCGGGCAGGTGTATTGCTGGGCTCTGTCGCCGGTTCGGATCGAGCCCTTTTGGCAGTTCTGCTCGATGTATCCATTCAAAGTGTCATTCAGCCCCAGGTCGATCTTGTGCCCGGTGGCGTGACAGCGTCCGGGCGGCTGACAGTCACTGTGATTATCGCCTTCCGTACCAGCCGAGGCAATAATTGCGCAGTCTTGGCCTTGGCCACGCGCCAGATTGTACTGGCGGGCCCAGGCCTTGCAGGCATCCGCCAAACGATTCGCCTCGTTGACCGTAGACGGCTTGATGTTGCTGAAGTCGGTTCGGGGAGGCCGGTGATTGGGGTAAATTCCGTGGAGTCCCATCTCGCCGATGGCCTGGGCGTTGGTCAGTCCCGAGCCGTCGGAGAAACCGCCCCCCCGGCCCAAGCGGCAAAGTGGATTGGTTTGTCCTAACTGTGCGGTTAAGCTGCTGGCCACATAAGCCGATTGCTGCCCGACCAAGTTGGTTGGTCCGCGGCTGATCGCTTGGCGGTTGCCCGACGGCAGTGCCTGGGCGAGAGCGAAAGCGCCCAGGAAGAGCAACCCACCGGTAAGCATTACCTCTAAACCGCGCGGCTTTCCGGATTTGGGTGGTTGTGGGTCGGTCATGATCGCAAGAATTCTAAAGTTTAGTTGCACGGACTGCCATCCACGGTGCTGACGCCTCCCACACATGCTCCTCCAACGGCGGTACCAGTGCCCGTCCCGGTTCCACCGCCAGCTTCACTATCGGAAACGCACAGATTGGTTGCCGGGCCGACTATCTTGAGCGGGTTATCTTTCATATCCGACGGGAATGCGAACTGGACGGAACAATTCTTGCCAGCGGAATCACAGACGGTATTCAGACCGATCACCTGGTAGATGAACACCGCGCCGGCCAAGAGGAGCATACCGAAGAACGCACTCTTGACGTAGTCTTTTGCCTCTGACTGCTTGCTGGACGAGCCGGAAGAAAGGGTATACATGACTGCGCCGATGACGATCATGATCAGGGCCAGGAACCCGACCAGGCCCAGAACGAACTTGAAGTAGCTCATCGTGGTTACCAAGGGGTCGGTAGTCGTCGCCGAGGCGCCCCCGATGGCAGGCACATTGGCGCTGATCTGGGTTCCGGCCGCGTGCGCGGTTATAGCTAGCCGATAGAATAGGTCCATCATGGATTGCATTGAATATTAGGCCAAGAAACCCCGCCGCCCCCGGGCGCGTTCAGCCCCAAGAACCAAAGGAATGTGTTGATTATAACAAATGCTCCCAGCGCGATGGCCAGGCCGATCGCTGTCCGCCGGATGGTCTCTATGCCCTTACCATAGCGCTCGGTGGAACCGCCGGAGATCATTATCTGAAAACCGCCCCAGATCAGAAAGACCGGCACCAGGATATAGAAGTAGAAACTCAAGAGCATCAAAAAGCCGTTCTGCGCAGTGGAAACCAGATCGCACAAACTGGTACAGGTGGCGGTAACCACGGCCCCACTTACCAGCGGCCCGGTGCCAGTGCAAGATAGGAGCGGACCCCAATACCCACCCTGCCAGAGACACTCCGCCCCGCTGCAGGCGGCGCCGGCTAGAAGCGGCGCGGCTAATACTATTAAGACCAGCACCAAGTGAGTTCGGCGCATATTAGGGATTGTAAAACAAAAAAGACCGCAGTGGAAGTAGAAGTTCAACCTCTGGGGAGGAGATGATGTTAGGAGGTCCGACCTCCGCAGGAGGACGGACCTCGGGGATCCTATTGCGGAGGGGAAACAGTCAAACCCCCTACTCACTGCCTGTTAGTGCATCGTCTCGGTTACCTGGTCTTGGGCAATTTTTAGAGCTCGCTCGATGGTAGACTGGCCCGACAAAACGCCCGCAATCGCACCATTCAGCGCCGACCGGGCCCGACTGTCATCGGCCTGGTACCAGGTTTGCGCGGTCAGAGCTTGTTTGGCGAAGACAACAAACTCCGGTTGATTCAAGGCGTCGGCGATGAGTGACCGCAAAGCAGGGGGGTAACCGGCGGCCAGCGAGAACTGCCGAGCGGCATCCCGATTGGTGGTCGCGTAAATCGCGAAATCCCAGGCCCAACCCGATGTCTTACTCTGCTTGGTGACCGCGAGAGCGGAATAGCGCGCCAAGTTGACCGCCCGGTCGCTCCCGGCCACCTGCGGCACCGGCGCGGCATTAACCGCCAGAAACTGGTTCTTGGCTCGCACCGACCGCAGGCGGGAACGGTAATCAATGAGCATCGCCACCTCGCCGGTCGCGAACTTGTCCAAAGAATAACCTTGGGTCTCGGTCCAAGTGTAGCTCGGCGCCGCCGGCTGGGAAAATTGCAGATAAAAGTTGAGTGCCGCCAAGCCGGGCGATTCTCCGCCGGCTTGGGGCGTAGCGAAGATTGCTTGGGTTCGATCACGATTGATCATAGCCGTCCCGTTTTGGAGCATGAGCAGCTGGAGAATGTCGGGTGCATCCGCCACGGAGCGCTCTGATCCGCCCAGCGCGGCGGCGGCCTGGACCACTCGATCAGCACCCTCTAATTTGCGGAGGCTGGGGACTAGCGCCAGAAAGTCATCCCAGGTGGCGGGGGGATTGACGATGCCCGCCTGATTGAAAAGATCACGATTGTAAAACAGAGCTAGGGTGTCCAAGTAAAGGGGCAGAGCATAGATCTTCTGGTCCAGAACTAGGTCCGATTCCACCACGTCCGGAAACGCGCTTCGGAATTGCAAAAGGTTCAGAGACGCGTTTTGGAGCGGATCCAGGGGCTGGAGCCGATTGCGGACTCGAGGCAAGGAAGTATTCGGGACCATGACCAGGTCCGGACCCTGACCGGCGGCCAGAGCGTCCAATACCGCGCGCTCATAATCCCGCGCGTCGATCTCGCGATAAGCCACCTGCACGTTGGGCCGGACTTGGCCGTACGACTCCAGAAGTTTATCGAAGGCCGGCTTGGGCTCGGTGCCCCAGATGCTTAAGGCCACGATCGGCGGCGGAGTCGGCCGGCGTCCGGATCGAACCAAAAAGAAAATACCGACCAGGACTACCAACACCACCAGTAAAATGGCGATCTGCTTGGGCTGGATTTTAGGCAAGGCCATAATAGAAAGCGAAGAGCGAAAAGCGAAGAGCGAGAATACGAGGGCCACCTACATTCTACATTCTACCCGCCCGCTTTGCTACGCACGGCGTTGCGGGCAGGCATTCTATATTCTCCACCCTCCGCATTCGCGTTATTTGCCTAAATTTGCGATATTTGCGATTACTCTATATCACTGTGATCCCGGCGATGCGATCGCCCGAGCGCAGGTTCATGATCCGGACCCCTTGCGCGGCGCGGCCGGTCAGGCGCACGCTGGACAAATTGGTGCGGATGATCTGACCCTTGGCCGAGAGGGCGAAAAGCTCCGTGGCCGTGGTCACGATGCGACTCGCAACCAAGTGGCCAGTTTTGGCGGTAATGGTCGCCGTGCGAATGCCCGAACCGCCCCGCCGCTGAACCTTATATTCTTTAAGTCCGGTTTGCTTGGCGAAGCCATTGGCCATGACTACCAGCACCCGCCCGGCCTTCAGGGCGTCGCTGTCGGTTGCGGCGACAATATCAAAACCCGCCACCTCGTCGCCCTTCTTGAGCTTCATGGCCCGGACCCCGCCGGCGGAACGGCCCATGGAACGGACCTGGTTTTCCGCACAACGAATGGATTGGCCCTGGCGGGTGGTAATTACAAATTGATCTTTGCCGCGGGATAAGCGCACGCCGGACAGACGGTCGTCCTTATCCAGAGTGATGGCGATAATGCCGCTCCGGCGAATGTTTTGGAAGTCCGCCAGGGCGGTCTTCTTGATCACGCCCTTCTTGGTCAGCATGATCAAAAAGAGTCCGGTCCGGTCGGCGGCGTCCGCCGGGGAGTAGTTAATGACCGCGGTCACGCCCTCCTCCGCCGGTAGTTCCAGGAAGTTGTGAATGGCTTTGCCTTTGGAGGTGCGGCTGGCCGCCGGGATCTCGTAGGCCTTGGACTGGAAAACTCGGCCCCGGTCGGTGAAGAACAAAAGATTGTCGTGGGTGTTGCAAGAAAAGAATTGGGTGATAAAGTCCTCCTCGCCCAGGTCGGAACCGATCAAACCCTTGCCGCCCCGCTTCTGGGCGCGAAAAGTGGCTGGGGGCAGGCGCTTAATGTAGCCGCTGGCGGAAAAAGTGATGATCGCTTCCTCTTCCGGCACCAGGTCTTCCTCCCGGAAGGTGGTCAGCCCGGTCTTGATCACTTTGGTCCGTCGTTCATCTCCGTAGATCGCCTCCAGGCCGCGCAACTCCTCTTTAATAACCTCCTTGATCCGAGCCGGACTTTTCAGGATCAACTCCAACTCGCGGATCAATTTGCGCTTTTCTTTCAATTCTTCCTCCACTCTTTGTTGTTCCAGGGCCGCCAGCGCCTGGAGGCGCATTTCCAGGATCGCATTGGCCTGGACTTCGGTCAGTTGGAACCGTTTGATCAAATTATTCTTGGCATCCTCGCGGTCGGCGGAGCGGCGGATGGTCGCGATCACCGCGTCGATATTGGCCAGCGCGGTCATGAGGCCCTCCAGAATATGAGCCCGCTCTTTGGCCTTCTTAAGGTCGAACTCCGTGCGCCGCCGCACCACTTGAGCGCGATACTCGAGATAATTGACCAGAATGTCTTTAAGCGACAAAAGTTGGGGCTGGAGGCCCAAGGACTTGCCTTGCGCGTCCGCGGAAGCTACCAGAGCGATCACGTTCAGATGGAAATCTTTTTGGAGATCGGTTAGGCGGTAAAGCTGATTCAGGATCTTCTGGGGCGGCACATCTGATTTAAGCTCGATCACGATCCGCATGCCTTCCCGGTCGGATTCGTCGCGCAGATTGCGGATGCCCTCCACTCTTTTCTCTTGGACCAGTTCCGCGATCTTGCGGATCAGCTCCGCTTTGTTCACCTGGTAGGGAATCTCCGTGACGACAATATCGAATTGGTTCGCCTTGCGCTCCTGAACTTCAGCCACCGCCCGCATGGTGACCGCGCCCCGGCCGGCGCTGTAAGCGGCGGCAATGGCCTGTTGGTCGAAAATTATGCCGCCGGTCGGAAAGTCCGGACCCTTAATGAACTGGGTCAGGTCCGCCGTGGTGGCCGCAGGGTGGTCGGCCAGGTGGAGAACCGCCGCGACGACTTCCCGAAGATTATGCGGCGGGATATTGGTGGCCAGGCCGACCGCGATACCCGCGGAACCGTTCAAGAGCAAGTTGGGCAGCTTGGCTGGCAGGACGCTGGGTTCCTGTCTGGTCCCGTCGTAATTGGGCAGCCAATCCACCGTTTCTTTCTCCACATCCTTGAGCATCTCGTCCGCGGTGCGGGAAAGCCGCGCTTCGGTGTAGCGGTAAGCGGCGGGCGGGTCGTTGTCTATCGACCCAAAGTTGCCCTGGCCGTCGATCAGGGGATAGCGCAAAGAAAAATCCTGGGCCATGCGAACCATGGCGTCGTAAACCGCAGTGTCGCTGTGCGGATGGTAGCGGCCCAAAACCTGGCCAATCACGTTGGCCGACTTGCGATATTTAGCCGAGTGGGTCAGGCCGGAATCCCACATATCCCACAAGATCCGGCGCTGCACCGGCTTCAAGCCGTCCCGCACGTCCGGCAGGGCCCGGGCGACAATGACGGACATGGCGTAGTCCAAGTAGGACTCTTGCAGTTCTTGGGTTATCTTGCGCGGTTCGATCTGTTGCATGGCAATGATCAATAATCAATAATCACTGATTATTATTAGGCAGGACCTGGTATTCTCGGGGCGCACGCAAGCGCTCCAGGCCTTGCCCCAGGACGTCGCGGAGTTGACTGTAGATCGTGGCCAGGCCGGTTTGCATGGTTTGACCGAACGAAAAACTTTCTGCGGCCACGGCCGGTGTCTGACTACGGGCCACAGTGCTGGTCACGACCAGGTCGAAGTATTTTGCCCAAACCGTGAGGATCAAGAGCGTGCTCACCAGCGATGTGGCAACCACTATTTGCCGTTTGCGGTGGTCATCCAGCGCCTGGATCCTTTCCAGCCAGCCGGTTTTGGTTGTGTCGGCGTCGGTCATAGCAGGCATAAAGGTTAATTGCGCTCGCCGGTCAGGAGGATCACCCGACCCTGTTTGGCCACCAAGTCTTTCTTTTTGAAGACGAATTTTTCCACCGATTCCGCAGTGCGTCCCAGGGCGCGAGCGAGCTCGGCGGTGGCGGCGTAGCCCACCGGCAGAATTGCTGCCGCTTCCAACTGCCGCAAGAGCTTAGCCGCCGGGTCGGGAGGAAAGTGGCCGCGCGGGGCTCCGAAGAAGACCAGATCGATCTCTCCGCCCAGGTCGCCCAGGGCTTTTTCGGGCGAGTTCAGCAATTGGCCCAAGAAAAGAAAACGCAGGTCTTCCCAGTACACCAGATAAGCGGTGTGCAGTTGCTTGGAGGTCGAGTCGGGCAGTTGCCAGCCGCGCACCTCAATGCCGCGCACTTCATACTCGCCCGGCAGAGTTACTTCCCCATCGGTCATGGCCACCGCGGCCGGGTCGGTTACGGTTCGCAGGATGACATCGGCTTTTTGCCGGTTATTGGTCGGATCCGCCAAGAGCACCGCCTCGCCGCTTTGGAGACGCAGGGAACCGTCGTTAGCCAGAGAGATGATCATGATTAGTTAGATGAGTACGGCATGAGCATAGCGGAAACCGGTGAAAATTTCCAGGGATTGTATGCAGAGTCAGGTGTCAGGTATCAAGGGTCAAGGGTCAAGAGTCAGGGGTCAATCGGAATACCCGCGTAATTTCCCAGCCCGCGAACCTATCCGCTGGAGAATGCCACCATCATCCATCTCTGTCCCCGCCTGGCCACCGAGGTTACACCATTTCCAATTAACCCATACCCAGAAGAATTGCATCCGAGGTCGGGCCTTGGGGATTCTTAAGGCCCGACCTCAATAAATTCGCCAAGTCATCCGACCTGGCGTCCGGTCGAATGACCGGACGGGTCGCCCCCCCTTATTCTCATCGATTCATGAGTAGTGGTTAATTGGAAACGGTGTTAACCGCCCGAACTTTTGGGGCAGTCCTACCGATGCTTATGCGAGTGGTGCCGGGAGTGGCAATCCGGGCAAAGATTTGTATTTCAAGGTATTGCTTTTAACCGACTCCTTATCTATAATCACCGGGCATGTTTTCCGACACAACAACTTCCGGCAAAGTGGTTTCCGGACCGGTTCAACTCTTAAAGAACGAACTCGCCAACTTGGAGTGGCCTCGCGAGGGCGGGGTAATGGAGGCTACTTTCCTTAAAAAAACCGCCCGGACGGCTCTCTTCGATCTGGGCCGATTCGGCACCGGCATCGTGTTTGGAGGGGAGTATTTGAACGCCCGCGACACGATCCGCAACTTAACGGCTGGCGATAAGGTCCTGGCCAAAGTGGTCGCGATCGACGGCGAAGATGGCTGCATCGAATTGTCGCTCTCCGAGGCCGGGCGGTACCGTTTGTGGCACCAAGTTCAGGAACTGATGGAGACCGGGGAGATAACTAAAGTTAAAGTCTTGAGTCTAAACCCCGGCGGCTATCTGGTGGCCCTGGGCGAACTCAAGGCCTTTTTGCCGATCTCGCAACTGTCCAGCGAACACGCCCCCAGCGCCACGGAAGAGGAGTCCGAGAAGCGGGCGGAGCAACTCCGGCCGCTGGTCGGGCAGGAACTCTCGGTTAAAGTCATCAACGTCAATCCCAAGAAGAACAAGCTGATCGTTTCCGAACGGGACACGGTCAATGTCAATTTGCGCGAACTGCTCTCGCAATACCAACCCGGCCAGGAAGTGGCCGGCATCGTTTCCGGCATCGCCGACTTTGGGATCTTTATTCGTTTCGCCGACAATCCGCAAGTAGAGGGCCTGGTGCACATCTCCGAGATCGATCACCGGATCATCGACAACCCCAAAGAAACCGTTCAGATGAACGAGGCGGTCCGGGTCAAGATCATCGATATCCGGGAAGGCCGAGTTTATCTCTCCATGAAGGCGCTCAAGTCGGACCCGTGGCAGTCAGTGCACGAGCGTTACCAGGCGGGGCAGGAGGTAACCGGCAAGGTTTATAAGTTCAACCCGTTCGGCGCGGTCATTACTTTGGAAGGCGGCATGCAGGGAGTCATCCACATTTCCGAGTTCGGCGGGACGGAGGAGATGCGCAAGGCGCTCCTGTCTGGCGAAACCTACAGTTTCGTGATCGACGCGGTCAAGCCGGAAGAAAAGCGGATCGTGCTCAAGGTAAAGAAGTAGAGAGTAATCGCAAATAACGCGAATAGGGGAGGTAATAATGCAAATAAGCAGGAAGGCTCGCGGGGACGCGAGTTTTTTATTCCTCCTTTCTTCCGCCGAAGATGGATCCTCCTCTGGGGGAAAAGGAGGTGGTCCCCCGATTCGAATCGGGGGACCGGAGGATTTATTCCTCCTTTCCTAAAGGAGGTGGCCGGAGGCCGGAGGATTTTCAGAAAAGGGAGAATCAACGCCCAAACGCGTAAGTCCTAATATTGAAAGAATTAAGCAGTTAATATAGACTCAAGGCGCGTTAGGAATGCCGCGGTAGCTCAGGGGTAGAGCGCAGCCCTGGGAAAGAAATCTTCGGGGCTTTCTGTAGAAATACAGATTGAAAAATCGGGTGAATTCGGGGAAAACTTTCCGGCTCAAAGGCGGAAAACAATCCCGAGCCAATCCTTCGCCGGGAGGCTATGGATCGCAAGCAAGCCGAACGATTACAGAGAGGCTTGCCTGCCGTAGTTTTAGCGGAGGCAGGTGTAGAGACTAGCGAGTGAGTCCCAACAATAATCTCGCGCAAGCGCCCGACTCCCCAACTAAAATTGGGGAGATGAGATAGTCCAAAATCAGCTTCGGAAGAGGCTGGCGTCGGGTGTTCGAGTCACCCCCGCGGCACCATAAAAAGCGAGGAGCAACGAGCGCCCCGCTTGGCAGGGTCCGCCTCGTGCCGCGCTCCGTCGCCAAAGCGCTTTGGCGACGTGCGACCGGCACAGCCTCTGGCGACGCACGGCCGGCGGAAAGAGCGAAGAGAAAGGCGGATACAGGCTCACTGTAAACAGTCGAGAATATTGCTCTGGTTATTCGGGGCAGTATTTCATGTCTTGCCTGGTGTACAATTAATCCACATCAGCTCTTTATGCTAAAAAGTGTTAAGAACATCGTGGTCATCGGCGGTGCGGCCGCCGCCGGATTACTGCTGGTCCTTTGGGGAGGGACCCCCGTGTCCGCGGCAGGGCTGCTGACCCAAAACCTTGCGCCGGGTCTCAAGTCGAGTTCGGCGGTGCGTGATCTGCAGCAATTTTTAAAAGAAGGAGGTTGGTATGACGGTCCGATCACCGGTAACTATTTGCGTCTGACCCAACAAGCAGTCAAACGTTTCCAAATTCAGGCGGGTATCCGACCGGCTAGCGGCACGGTGGATTTACTGACCCGATTGAAAATAAATTTGCGCTCGTTGGAGTTGGCTCTGGCTGCCGTGGGAATCGAAGAGCGAAGAGCGACCCGCGCTACGCCGGAGGCTGCCTCCTACGCCGAAGCGGCTGCGAAGGCCGAGTCGGCGAGGCGAGAGAGCGAAAAGACGAGACAAACCACAGCCACAACTCCGGCGTCCGCTATTAACATACAAAGCGTAGTAGCGATCCGATGCTATGGTTGGGATCCGTACGAGAAGCAGGCGGTCTTAGGTTGGAAGGGGACCGGGGTGATCATCAATCCCAAGGGCTACATTCTAACCGCGCGGCACGTCGCCGACCTATCCTGGGCGGTGACCACGGCCAACGATCAAGCCCTTTTGCAGAAAATAAAGAATGGCTACCGTCTGGACCACTGCGAGGTGGCCGTGCCTGCCCAGAACACGGTGGCCACGGTGGACGAGATCCGGGCGGTCAATCCGCAACAGCCGGTGCGGATCTTCGGCTATACTGCCGCGGTCGTTTACCTGCCTACCGATCTGCCCGTGAGCGACCTGGAAAGCAAAAATCTGGACTTCGCCATCCTTAAGATCGACAGCCTCTCGGACGATTCCAAATACTTTAAACTGCCGGACTATTATCCGGATAAGTTTCCGGCCAGTCGCTTGTGGACGGGCGATCTCCTGCCGACCGACAGCGAGGTGCTATCTTTCGGTTATCCGGGTGAGCCCGGACTGTCCGCCGGTTCGTCGTTTGACCAGTACTTTCTCAAGGGCTCGATCGAAAAAGTAGTCAAATATTTTGCGGGGGATAGCTACTTTTCTCGAGAAGTAATGGTCACTCAACTTTTGGCGGAGAACGCAATTCTGGGAGGCCGTTCCGGTTCGCCGGTATTTTGGCAGGGCCAAGTAATCGGACTTATAGTTTCCACCGACCGCGACTTGCAGCGTCAGAGTTATGCGGTTAATAGTCAGGTGATTCGTAAAGTTCTCGCGGGCACAGGTTTGCCTCTGGGCATAATCGCCGCCCAGCCGTAGGTCTATTCGGTTATAATAGAGGGGCCTTATGCCAACCATCCACTTAACGGTCGCGACCTACAACGTTTTCAACGGTCGTCATCCCGAAGCGGTACTGCAAAACATTCACCGGCTGGCGCGTGGCGGAGCCACGGTGATTTGCTTGCAAGAAGCCCGTCGGGTTCCGGGTCGCCCGTTTATCGGCCACCAAGCGCAAAAAAAATTGGGCCGCGGGTGGGGCTCGGACTTTTTTGTGGCCCAACATTCTACCTTTCCCAAGCGTGACTTAGGTCTGGCTATCTTCTGGCGGTCGGCGGTCCTGCAACCCCTGGGCCACGAGCACATAATTCTGCCCAAGATCCGTCGTTATAATCTGGTCCGGAAAATTGCAACCTTGAAATCCGCGCCCGCCCAGCGCGGCGCGATGGTGTCCCGGTTTCGGATCGGACACAAAACTCTGCGGCTGATCAATGTGCACCTGGATGTCATGGGCGGGATGCGCCATCGCTTCTTGCAGATCAAGTACTTGATGACCAAGGCCAACCACGAGCGATCGCCGAACTTCGATATTGTCTGCGGCGACTTTAATACTATCGGGCCGAAGTTCTGGCAGCGACGGGAAGAAAAGAAATTGCAAGCAATTCTGGGCGAGAATTTCCAAGACGCCTCCATCCACCTGCCCTACAGTTTTCGGATCAAAAGTATTCAAAAGACCAGCGTGGCTCACGAGCTGCATCTGACCGTTTTGCTCCAAAAAGTGGTCAACCATTTATTCCCCCAGCGACTGGATTATATCTGGAACCGGGGTTTGCATGTGACCCGGGCTCATGTTGTGCACCTGGAGGGCTCGGATCACCTACCGGTGGTAGCCGACTTTCAGGTGCCTTGAGAGGCGCGCCATCCTTTATTACTTTGAATTACGAAACTATGTGTTTATCTGTCATTCCGGAATGGTCAGCAGACCATATCCGGAATCTAGGTCCGGAGATTCTGGATTCCCACCTTCGTGGGAAGGCGCTGTTCGGAAACCACCGATTTTATTGCCCGAGCTTGTCGAGGGCCATGCCATGTACCCGCCAAAAGTTACCCTTCGACGGGCTCAGGGAATAACTTTTTGACGTTTCCGAACAGCGCATCGTGGGAATGACAGATACAATGAGAATGGGTTAGATGGGGATGGTATTAGGTAGCTCAAAGATCGATAGCTAATAACCAATAGTCGATAGTCAACAATCAATAGTCAATTTATCTATGCTCCAAGAATTCAAAGAGTTTGCCATGAAGGGCAACGTGATCGACATGGCGGTCGGTGTCATTATCGGCGGCGCCTTTGGCAAGATCGTGACCTCACTGGTAAATGACGTGATTATGCCTCCTATTGGGCTGATCTTGGGCGGAATCGATTTTACGGACAAGGCGATCGTGTTGAAGCGGGCGGCGGAGGACGCCAAGGCCGTAACCCTAAATTACGGCCTGTTCATCAATGCCGTCATTGACTTCCTGATCGTGGCTTTCTGTATCTTTATGGCGATCAAGCAGATCAACCGCTTGAAGAAGCCGGCCCCGGCCGCGGCGCCGACTACTAAAGAGTGCCCAATGTGTATCTCCCAAGTTCCGCTTCAAGCCAAGAAGTGTCCCATGTGTACTTCAAGTTTGGCGTAGGATCGTTCCCTTTCAGAGTTTGATACTTTCCAACTTGGTTGTCCCCGTGTCATCCCGGAATTTTTCAAGGTTGTGAAAAATATCCGGGATCCATGTAGGATCCACACCTGGATTCTCCGCCGGAGGCGGGCAGGTGATTCAAAGCTTGCCCCGCACCTACCTGCCCGCCCCTGGCGGGATGCGGGGGCCGAAATGACACCGCCTGGGTAGCTTTCAGTTCACGCCTCGCAGCTTGCCGCGAGGCAGTTGACTCCCGCGGTTAATTGCCACTTGTACACAGTCGGACGATCGTCCAACTGTGTACAAGCTGACCCGCCTGCACTTTTTTAACCGGAAAAACCTTTATCCCGTTAGAAATACCCCGCGGCAATTTCTAGCGGGATTTATTTCCCGAGCTTGTCGAGGGAGTATCTGGCAGCCCTCGACTCCGGCAACCTGCGCTCGGGCCATAACAACCTTGATTCTCTTTTAGGGTTCATACCCCGTCAGCTTGCTGCGTCCTCGGGTCATCCCGGAATTTTTCAGAGCTGTGAAAAATATCCGGGATCCATTCAGTATTCCCACCTGGATTCTCCGCCGGAGGCGGACAGGCGGCTC
>JACRFR010000048.1 GCA_016212635.1 Candidatus Liptonbacteria bacterium
GGGCGGAAACAAGTGAAGGATCTCGCGCGCGTTAAAAACCCAACAAAAGCGAGATGCTTCGCGTTGCTCAGCATGACAAATTAGTTGAAAAGGGAGTTCGGCAACGGTCCCATAAGGGAAAATACGCGAAGATCAGAGAAGGGAGAGGGTGTGCCGCACGGCCGGTTTTTGTTTGGCCGCCAGATAATAAAACATCTGCAAGCTGCGCTGTTCTCGCTCCAGAATGTCGAGGGAGGCCAATATTTGGAGGTGCTTGGAGGTGTTTGGAGGTGGATCGGAACGACAGTTCGATCTCTTCGGAAATAGCCGCCACGCTCGCTTCTTTCTTCTTCTGCAGATACTTAAGGATCGCCAAGCGGCGGCGGTTGGCCAGGGCCTTGAGGCATTTCTCGAGTTCTCTCATCGGTTATGATATACAGTATACACTATTCGCTTATTCGTACGAATAAGCGAACGGGGGGGAGGGGGGTGGCGGAGGACGAAGCAAGATAGGGAATGGAAGCGGGTTAAAACAGGCCGCTCGCTTTTTTATTCCGTTTCTCCGCCGACCGCTCTCTGGCCCAGGCCAAAAGTAGACGGTTCAGAAAGTCCTGCGGACTTTTTTCGCTCTCTAAATACTGGGATAAAACCGCGGCTACCGCGACTATGACGTGATATTCTTCCAATCCTTCCGCTCGGGCCTTGCGCCAAGCCGGATGAGTGGTGTTTACGGTTAAGGTATCTTCCACCACCCGGCCGAGAGGCATTTCCGGCGCGTCGGCGAACTCCACGAACGCCAGCTTCAGCCCAGCGGTTTTGGCGCGGACAGTGCGGCGACCGGATGCGTCGGCCACGCCCCTGGGCCAAGCCGAAGATTTTCCGGCAACCGGGCGCGAATGATCCGCGGGACCGCGGGTATTTTCTTCATCGGGCAAAATGCCTTCTGCCCCGTTCTCCGCCGGCGCCACCAGTTTTTCCCCGCCCGCTTTTTCCCGCCGCACCTTGCCCTTGGTTTTCAATTGCCGCCGACCAATCAATTCTTCTAATTCCGGGAAGTCCGCGACTAGTTGGTTGAGCGCACTAGTTACGGTTCGATTGAGCGGCCGCATGAATTTGTCCGGAGCGCTGGCAGTTTCTACTGGACTCTCGCCCAATTCTTGCAGGACCGGCAGGACCGCCTCCTGCACCGCCTTGCGAAACTTGTAGTACTTCTTCAAGCTGGCCGCGTCGTGCAAAAAGTCGTTTTTGCTGGTGGTCAAGATCTCGGACAGGGCCGGGATCTCCACCAGGCCGGAAAGCCGCGTAGAGTTCCGGGGCAGGATGCCCAGCCACTCCCAGCCGCCTTTGATAATCTTGCCGAAAGTGGAGATCCACAAACCAGCCGCGAGCGACGGCTCCGGCGCTTCTTGTCCCAAAACTTTTTGCAGCCAGTTGGGTCCCTCTCCGGTCCGAACCAGAAAGCCCGTGCCTGCCGGACGCCGACTCCGGCCCAAAGTTACCGCGAACCAGCGCTGGTCGGCGGCCGCCTCGGCTTCCCCCAGAATCAAGCGGTGATCGTTAACCCAAAACTGCGGCGGCTTCTTGTAAAAGTGTTTTAAGAACCGCTGATAAAAATCCTCCGAAAACAGGGGGTAATAATTGCGGAGGATCACCTGCTCCACAAACTCGGTCCGGAGCAGGTGCGACTGGTCGTCCGAGAAATGGATGGCGACTGCGGTGCCGCGCGGGCCGCGGACCGCCTGGGAGAACGGCACAAACTTCCAGGGCGCGCGGTAAGCGTTTTGGAGATGCCACTCGGTGGCGCACTGACTGCCATAGCCGCCCCGGCTTTCGGTAATCACTTTGTCCGCGATCAGAAGCGACAGCTTGGCGCCGACCCCGGCGAAGCCGATACCCCGGCCACGCTGCTTGGTGGTGGCGGCGATGTTGTGATACTCCTTGAGCTCCGCCCGCCGCATACCCCGGCCGTCGTCGCCGCACCGCAAGCGCCGGCCCGCCGGATCCACCTCTAGACG
Organism: Candidatus Liptonbacteria bacterium; assembly: GCA_016212635.1. Taxonomy (GTDB): domain Bacteria; phylum Patescibacteriota; class Minisyncoccia; order UBA6257; family 2-01-FULL-56-20; genus JACRFR01. The sequence continues at coordinate 1,995 of JACRFR010000048.1, forward strand.
AATATCGGTCGCCCGGCTGTCCAGGGCGTTCGCGATAAGCTCCACCAAGATCACCTCCTCGAGCGGCGCGGCGTAAGTATCCCGGATATCCTCCAGGAGATGCTTCAGGTTAACCCGGGTTTCGTTAAGCATGTTTCTTTCTAATATGCGAATGTGGCTGGATGGCCCCTGCCTCCGCCGGTCAGTAGAATTATCGGTTCGCCCATGGGAGGTATTATACCATTCCGTTAGAAATTGCCACGGGTGTTTCTAACGAGACTAACCACCACTCATGAATCGATGAGAATAGGGGGGCGACCCGTCCGGTCATTCGACCGGACGCCAGGTCGGATGACTTGGCGA
>JACRFR010000047.1 GCA_016212635.1 Candidatus Liptonbacteria bacterium
GGGCGGAAACAAGTGAAGGATCTCGCGCGCGTTAAAAACCCAACAAAAGCGAGATGCTTCGCGTTGCTCAGCATGACAAATTAGTTGAAAAGGGAGTTCGGCAACGGTCCCATAAGGGAAAATACGCGAAGATCAGAGAAGCGAGAGGGTGTGACGCACGGCCGGTTTTTGTTTGGCCGCCAGATAATAAAACATCTGCAAGCTGCGCTGTTCTCGCTCCAGAATGTCGAGGGAGGCCAATATTTGGAGGTGCTTGGAGGTGGACCGGAATGACAGTTCGATCTCTTCGGAAATAGCCGCCACGCTCGCTTCTTTCTTTTTCTGCAGATACTTAAGGATTGCCAAGCGTCGACGGTTGGCCAGGGCCTTGAGGCATTTCTCGAGCTCTCTCATCGGTTATGATATACAGTATACACTATTCGCTTATTCGTACGAATAAGCGAAGATGATGGAGGAGAGGGGGGCAAGAGGGCAAGGAAAGGGGCGGAGGGATGGGGGGAGCGGATTCATTAAACTACCCACGATGGGCTGTGAATTACGAAATGGCTGATTTCCACCCTCGGTGTCATTCCCGCGGAAGCGGGAATCCAGGATTTCTGGGTCTGGATTCCGGATACGGCCTACTGGCCATTCCGGAATGACAGATAAATACGCAATTTCGTAATTCACAGCCCGATGGGTTTACTTCCTGGAAAAATTCCAAAGCGCCGCCAGCACCCAACCCATAACGTAACCGCAGACAAATGTGAAAACGACCAAACTCAAGGCGGTGATAAGGCTAAAGGGGGCCATGGTGTACGGAAAAGACAGGAAATGCAGCGACAGTACCCAGTCCAGGAGCGGCTTGGCCCAGCCCAGCACAACCAGAACAACCCAGCCAAGATGCATTAAGCCCACCAGGAGACCCAGCGTTAACCCGACAGAGTTTTTGTAAAGGGGTTGCATATTTTTTTATTAGGACTCACGCGCTTGAACAACATTGCCAACTTTTTTATCATCCCCGCGGCCGGCCTTCGCATTAAGCTCCCGCCGCCGCTGAAGCTTTGGCGGACAAGTCAGCGGAGTAAGCAAGGCGGGAATCCAGGTTAATCCAGAGAATGCTGGGCCTAGATTCCCTGCCGGCCGTCAGGCGGGCGGATATGGCCTGCCTGCCCCGTGAGCGCGAAGCGACTTTACGGGGCTGGCCATTCCGGGATGACAGACGGCGCGTAAGTTCTATTTATGATTTTTAATCCCCTTCGACCCAGGGAACTTAGATCTATTAGGCTTAGTATATCAAAACCTATCTGCAAAATAACGGCGCGCGGCAGGAAATAACCTCTCCGCTCCTCTCCTTAGAAAAGGAGAGTTTGGGTGGGACCGCGGGCTGGCCGCCGAGTTCTCGGATCGCTCGGCGCACCCTCTGCACACAACCCGGCGGATTGGAAATGATTTCCGGCTCCGATAGACGAATCATGGTCCAGCCGAACCGTTTCAAAACCGCATCTTTTCTGCGATCCCTGGCTCTCTGCCGCAAACCGGAGTGCGCTTTGGTATTATCACATTCCACTGCCAGTGTGCCGTGCCGGCAGAGCACCGCAAAATCGAGACGGTAGCGCCTGCCGGAAAGCACCAGGGGATACTGCGGGATCGTTTGAATTCTTGCGTGTTGAAACTCCGTGTTCATGATTTGTTCCGTAGGCGGGATATCGTACACCTGCAAGATATCTCTGGCGTTCAATAAGCGAGCCAGGGTGGTGAATCCGAATGACACCCGCCGCGGCGACAAGTTCCGGATCGGTTTCTGGAGCCGCCGGATCCGGCCAACTCGAATTCGGTAGTAGCGCTCTCGGGCCCGGGGATGATCCAGTTCCTGGGGCAGTAATTTTATGCGCAGTGAGTCTTGGCGCGTCAAAACTCGCGCGTAGTAGCGAATGCAACTCCCCCGCTTTCCGAAAATAGCCGGCTGGTAAAATGCCAGGTATTGGAACTTCCGAGTGGGCGCGTGTTTAATCGGGATCCGGTACCAGTTTTCTCGAAGCAGAATGGCCAGGTCGCGCCGACTGCGGAGCACGGCCACAAGAACTACCGCGTTTTGGGATTTTTTGGAGGGCATAAAAGCCTTGAATCCTTACCCCCTCTCACTCCCCCTTGGAAAGGGGGAGGGGTGATAGGCTAAGTACTCTCTTTCCGGCCCCACCACTTTTTGAGGATAGGCAGGGACAGGGTAGACAGAACGTAGCCCGCCGCCGGCACAAAGGCTTTGAGCCAAGGGTAGGCGTCGCGGATCCAGACCAGCCAGACGCCGGCGACCAGATAGGTAACCAAGGCGATAAAGACACGCCGGGTCCAGGAAACTTCCCAGGCCTTATCCAACTCCACTCGCCGGTTCCTTTCTTGGATTTCTCGGATCTCTGATCCAATGTCCATGATGATTGGTTATATGTCGTTCGGCCAGAACCCCCTCTCACTCCCCCTTGGAAAGGGGGAGGATCAGAGGTGAATAATTAGAATAGCTTCCTTTGACTCCGCGGTGAAGGTGAAGCTGGCGGTGCAGCGCTCGGGGTGGCGGTACCCGCGGCGATGGCACGACACTTCTCGATAATTTTCGGCAGGCGCAAAAAGTCTTTGGTTAGGTCCTCCAGCACTTGGGTGGCCCGGAGCGCGGCGGCGGGGTGGTAGAGCGGCACCACGAACTGACCGCCGATCCGAAAAACTTGACCGTGGTCGCGGGAAATTTTGGCTTCCGGCAAAAAGAAGTTCATGGCGAAGCGGCCCAGGGGCGCCACCAGGAGCGGGGCCAAGATGGCCAGTTGGCGCGTAAGGTAGGGTTGATAGGCGGAGATCTCCTCCGGCAAAGGATCGCGGTTTTCCGGCGGCCGGCGCTTGACAATGTTGGTGATATAAACCGCCTCGCGCCGCCAGCCGACCTGGACGATCAGCCGATCCAGGAGCTGCCCGGCGCGTCCGACGAAGGGCCGCCCCAGCTCATCTTCTTTCTGCCCCGGCGCCTCCCCCACGAACACCACGGTCGCGTCCGGATCGCCCTCGCCAAAGACCAAGTTGGCGGACCGTAAAGGCAAGGCGGAATCCGCCGCCAGTTTTTGGGCGAGGTCGTGCAGCGCTTCGGTTTTAGTCATGGCTTATATTATATCTAACTTTTTTGGCTTAGCGGTGGGCGCGGATCCAGCCCGTCGGCTGCGGGCGAGAATCTCCGCTAAGATCCCGGGGATCTCAAATACGGCGCGGTTACGGATGCGCTTCACGTTCCGGCGAAATTCCGCATAGGTTGCAGGCAGGATCATCTGCCGCACCGCCGGGCCGATGTGACGGAAATCTTGGAGGACTATGCCCCACTTATTTCGGCGAACCAGTTCCACGTTATAGCGCTCCTGGGGCAAGTTGTCCTGGCCCAATTTAACGATCACCGGCAGGCCCATTTGAAAGGCCTCGCTTAAACTGCCAGGTCCGGGCTTGCCGATCATAAAATTCGCGGCCCGCATGAGCTGGGGCACCTCGGTGGTGAAACCCAAGACTGTTTTAGGGAACTGACTCGGCGCCGCGGTCAGCTTCTCCATCAACTCAGCGTTGTGGCCACAAACATAGATAAGCTGTATGGGTAGGTCCGCCTTCACCAATTCCGCATGGATCTGCAGCATGGCTTGCGAGCCGTAGCCGCCGAAAAACACCAATCCGGTTGTCCGCCGCGGCAGGAGGCCCAAGCGGCGTCGTAGCATGGCCGGGCTTGGCTGGATAGGCTGGTAGAACTTGGGTTGTATGATCATGCCCGAGACCGAATAGATCTGGTCGGGTGGAACGCCTACTGCGCGCGCTTGCTCCGAGAGCCGGGGCGTGCCCGCGATCACAAATTGATCCTGTTCTTCCAGCCAGAAGTGGGGCGGGAGGTCGGACATGTCGGTGGGAATCACCACAAAAGGCGCGCGAGGAGAAACCTTGCGCAAGGCGGAGCGCAGAGCCCAGTCTAGATTGGGCACTAAGGACACCACCAGGTCGGGCGTATCCTGCCGCCAGAAGCGCACGAGGATTCGTTCGTGGATCGGTCGCTCCAGACGAAGCCCGGCCTGAAGCGCGCGCAAAAACCGTCCCGCCCCCCGGGTCCAACCGCGACGCAGGAACAAGTTATAGGCGTCGCTCACACTGGAGCCGGTTAGGCGCTTTAAGGGGTCGGAGGAGCTCAAGACCTCACCCAAATTCACCAGCCGCAGTTGCCAGGGATACTGCTCGGCCTTGATCGCTGAACTTAAAGCATCCGCCGCCCGGCGATGTCCCCCGCCGGCGTCGAAATAGATCAGGTCGATCTTGGTTTTTCTGGAAAGTGACGTCATTGGTTGGGAATGGCTAGAGTTGGGGCGAATTAGGGCTGGCGGGCGAGAGTAGCCATTCATATAAAGGTTCAAACGCAATGGTTAGGCCGTCTTTTTTTATCTCTCGTTTTTCATCCCAGGTTAGTACGGTAAGTTTTTTCACTTTTAATTCATTACTTGCCTCAATTAATGCCTTCATCTCTCTCCGTTCAACGTCTGGATTTATTGACTCATAACAAACCTGTATAAGTTCAGCCACCTCTGTTCCTTCTCTCACAACGAAATCAACCTCCCGATCATTTCGCGTTTTATAGTAAAACAGGTCTCTGTTTGGCTTGGCTCCCCGCTTGACCAGTTCGGTAAAAACCATATTTTCCATGAGCCTGCCCTTGTCGGGAGAATGCCGGATTGCCTTCGCGCTCACAAAGCCATTATCCACCGTGTAAATTTTCTTGGGGGATTTGAGCCGCTCCCCGGCTTTGGCGGAATAGCTGGAAAGAGAAAACAGTACATAGGCCTCGATAAGATAGCTAAGATACCGCTCTAAGGTGACATCACTTTTGAATTTCAATATATTGGCCAGGCGGCGTGTGCTATATCGGCCGGAGATATTATTTATTAAATATGACCCCAGCTGATCTATCTGTTCGGAAAAACGCACCTTGTGGCGCTTAACGACATCTTTGAAAAGGACGGCGTCGAACAACACGTCAAGATAACCAAGCGGCTGTTGATTTCCCAACACAACTTCAGGAAAACCGCCGTTTGTTAAATATTCCTCCATCAATTTTAACAACTCGCCGCGTTTTTGCGGTAGCGAGTCATATTTCGGGTCTATCTGGAAATTTTTCGCTCTTAAGAACTCCTTAAAATCGAACGGCAGTATTTCTATGGGCAAATGTCTTCCGGTGAGATGGGTAGCCAATTCCATCGACAGCAAGTTCGCGTTCGAGCCTGTTAAGACGACATTATAGCCCTGGCGATGCAGGCGGTTGACGAACAATTCCCAGCCCGGCAAATTTTGTATCTCATCGAACAAAACATATTTCGTCTCTCCATAAACCGAGCGTAATTCATCCATGAATTTATATAAATCAAGTTTCTCGCCCACCAAGGCCGGGTCGTCAAAATTGAAATAGGCAAAATTCCGATCCTTCAGGAGCATCAGTGAAAATACCGACTTGCCGGCCCGCCGCGGGCCCAGAACAACTTTAATCAATGTCGAAGACGCCCATTCTCCGCCCCGTTCCGCCTTCCCCCGCTTTATATATGGCAGACTCAACAGGGTATCTTTTTCCGCCTGTTGTTTTAATACTATTGTTTTCAATAGGTTCCTTTGCATATTGTTTTACTCATATTAAGCAAAAGGCCCTGTTTTTGCATAGTACAGGTAGTATAACATGCGTAACAGGAGGGACAAGTCGCGCGTCAATCGCAAGAGAAAAACTTTGCAAGGTTTTTCTACCATGGGCTAAAATTCTGGTTTCGCCTTTATCCCATAGCCCCACCCTTAAGGGTGGTTTTCTCTGGCGCAGTATTCTTGAATTAGTCCGAACGCATTTCGCCGCCTGCGGCGGCGAGGAAGCCCCCCGCCTGCGTGGCCGAAGCCACTTCGGCGAGGCGAAGGCCCGCGAAAATTCGGAAGGGCGGCTCGTACCGAGCGAAGTCGAAGTGAGCCGCACCGATGATAATTTTCCGCCGGAGGCGGATCTGCCTCTGGCATGAC
>JACRFR010000049.1 GCA_016212635.1 Candidatus Liptonbacteria bacterium
AGTGCTGTTCGAAAACGACCTTTTCTCTTATCCCTCTCGGTCATCCCGGGCTTGCCGTGCCCGACCGTAGCTTTAGCGAAGGTGGGACCCGGGATCCAGGATCCTGAAAAACCTGGATTCCCGCTTTCGCGGGAATGACAACCCCCTGGTTTTCGAACAGCGCACCAAGTATTTGACAAAATACATGGTTTGGCATACCCTATATTTAGGTTGATTTAACCTGAAGAGGATTTTAGCGCTTAAATCCCTGCGCCACCGCTAAAGCTAGGGCGGCACGCGGTCGGCCTGCGGCCACTCCCTTTACTAAAGGGAGAAACATTAAATCCCAAATGATGAAATTCAACCGGAAACAAAGCATTCAAGTTAACCTCTCTCCTAAAAGAGCTTTGGTTATTTATGGGCCGAGAAGAATCGGTAAAACAACCATGTTGCAGCAGTATCTGCGCCGGCAAAAAAACTACTTTTATACCACCGGGGATGATTTCAAAATTCGGGAATTATTTAAATCCCAAGATCGGGATCGGATTTTGGATATGGCCGGGCAGTACGAAATAATAGCCCTAGACGAAGCTCAAAATATTCCTTCAGTAGGCTTGGGAGCCAAAATGATCGTAGATTCTTTACCGGATAAGATCGTTATTCTGACGGGTTCGTCTTCCTTGAATTTATCCAAAGAAGTAGGGGAGCCGCTGACCGGTCGGCATTTTACCATAACTCTGCTACCTTTCGCCCAGGACGAAATACAAGCCAGTCGTTTTGAACTGGAAAATGCTCTGGAAGATTTTTTGGTTTACGGCAGCTACCCGGAAGTCCTGGCTGAGCCCAACCGCGAGCGGAAAGCTAAGATCTTGAACGAGCTGGCGTCCTCCTATTTATTCAAGGATGTTCTAGCTTTGGATAAAATAAGATCTCCGGATCTACTTTTGGACATAATCAAATGCTTATCTTTCCAAGTCGGTTCGGAAGTATCCCTAAACGAAATCGCCAACACTGTCAAAACTGATGTCAAAACCGTAGGCCGATACATTGATGTCCTGGAAAAAATGTTTATCCTGAAAAAGATCCGAGGATTCTCCCGTAATTTACGCAACGAAATTTCCCAAAAAGCCAAATATTATTTTCTGGATAACGGCCTGCGCAATGCGGTCATCTCCCAGTTCAACCCCTTGAATCTGCGCAACGACGTGGGCCAATTATGGGAAAATTTCGTTTTCATGGAACTGGTTAAAAAAAGCAATAACGCGGGCCGGTTGGACCAATATTATTTTTGGAGAACTCACGGCGGGCAGGAGGTGGATATTATCCGAGAATCAAACGGCCAGTTGTCTGCGATCGAATGCAAATGGTCCGAAACCAAAGGCAACGCTCCGATTCTATGGCGGCGAACCTATCCCGAGTCGGATTACATGGTTGTCAGTAGAAAAAATTACTTACAGATTCTGCTTCGTTAGGTTCCGCCAATTGACTAGTGACCACTGACTACTGACTGGTGACGGGTGACTCGGACCTGTTCGAGGTCGGGCCTCGGGGAATTCCGAATAAATCCTTAACCTCAAGTCCTTAACAGACATTAGACATTAGGTATTCCCCAATATGCTATAATTCTCACATACGCGTGTTGAGCCGAAAGGGGATGAGGGTGGGTGGGCTCACCACTAGTGGGGGTGGTGGGGGTGCGCGAGCTGGACGAGTTGAGGGGGTAAACATATAATGATATGGGAAAGATCAGTCCGGAAACACTAAAAAAACGATCGCCCACTGGCTAAGCGGCTCAGACGAAACAGCCGCTACCGCTCGGGATTTATACCGCGCGAAACGGTACGCCTTTTGTCTGTTTTTCTGCCACTTAAGCTTAGAGAAGCTGCTCAAGGCGTGCGTTATGAAAACCACCCGAGAATATTCTCCTTACACGCACGACTTACACCGCTTGGCGGAGCTGGCTGGCATATCTCCGTCCGACGAGCAGGTAAATCTACTGGATAAAATATTCTCCTTCGCAGATCTATTTATCCGTCACCGACCGACTACGCCAATGGCTAAAAAAAGAATTTCAAAAAAAATAGAGAAGGTGGTGCGGGGATACGTTCTCCGCTTACAAAAGGAGAAAAAAATTCCTGTCAGTAGGGTTTTGGTATATGGTTCCCAGGTGACCGGGAAAACGCACCCGGGCAGCGATATTGATGTGTGCATCATCTCCCCCCGTTTTGCATCTTCCCTAAAAGAATGGCAACTTTTATTTTCAATCAGAAACAGGGAAGAGGTTTTGGCCGGCCTGGAGCCAGTGGGGTATTCCGAAGAGGACTTTTTGGCGGGTAGCAGTTTGATCAACGAGATACAGCGTACTGGCGTAGAGATGGCCATATAAATCTGCCTGCCTGCCAAGAAAAATAGAATAGAAATTAAAGCATAGCGGCCTAACCTCATGAAAAGAAAGACGGCAAAAATGATTCTGGTAATGGCGGCGGTCGCGGCGCCTGGTTGACGCTCCCAACCCCTCCTTGGAAGGGAGGGGAACGGGGAGATCGGAGCGCTGGTCAATGACAAATACTGAATTAAATTTAAACCCTCGGAACATGAAAAAGAAACCATCAAAGATTACTCTAGAGAAGCTGGCACAAATGACCCAGCGGGAGTTTACGGGCTTACGCTCGGAAATGGCTACTGGTTTTGCGGAGGTACGTTCCGAAATGGCTACCAAGACCGACTTACAGGAGTTGCGGACGGAGATGGCTACCAAGACCGACTTGCAAGAGTTGCGGACGGAAATGGCCACCAAAGAAGACCTTCACGCTTTCACCAAGGAAATCACGGTGATCTTCCGCGAGGAGGTTCGGAAAATCAACTACGCGCCGGAAATCGATGATTTGCGCCAGCGCATGAAACGCGTGGAGGAACGCTTGGGACTAAAAAGCTCTATCGCGAAGTAGCTATGTATTGAGTTTGCTATAATAACCCTATGTCCATAGTCAAGGTATTTCTGGTAATGGCGGCGGTTGCGGCCGTGGTGGTTTTGGCTACGGTAGTGGGGGTGCGGGCGGCGGATAACTACTTCCCGGATAACGTCGGGATAGGCACGGAGACTCCGGGGTATAAATTGGATGTGAATGGTTCTACTCAAGTGAATAGTGGAGGCTTTTTTCTGAAAGATTCTCAGTTTTATGTCTCTAAAAGTTCTAATGAAATTGAAATAAGAAATTATGCTGGTAGTGCGAATATTATCGGTATTAGTGGTTTGAATTACGTTAGAGCTGGTGGTTCAGGAGATAGTTATATGCTCGGCAATGTCGGCATCGGGACGACAGGGCCGGGGTATCAATTTGTGGTCAGCGGGGGAGGAAATGGCGATGTCGCTTTGTGTTCCAAGGCCGGGTGTCTGACTGGTTATACCGGTTCGGCCTACCCAGTGCTCAAGTCCACAGGCACCTACCTTTATTTTGACATGAACGGAGTATATCCAGGGTATATGTCATCTAGTGGTTTGTTTTACAAGGCATTCTACGATTTTGACAACGCGGGTTACTACCTTGATCCGGCTTCGACCAGCAATCTGTATGGCGCGACTTTCAATCAGCCGATTACGGTCGGCACCCCCACCACCGGCGCTCATGCCACCACCAAGAGTTATGTGGATTCGGCAGTAGGAGGCGGCGGTAACGCTTCTTTTGCAAACATTAATATCACCGGAGCAATTCAAAACGGCTCGACTCAATTTTTGCAAAACATACCTGCAAATGGCGATATCTACGCGAATGTCCGGGTTTTAAGAAGTCAATCAACACTCGCAGATGGTATGTTTATCGGTTATGGGGGCTCCGGTGGACCATTGAGGTTTTTTAGCAATAGCGGCACGACAGAGTTTATGACCATTGCTACTTCCGGCAACGTCGGCATCGGGACGACGGGGCCAGCGGATAAGCTTGAAGTGCGCACTCCTACTAGCGCTGGCGGATTGAGGGTTGTTGACAATACTTCAGGGAGCGGCATTGAACTTCAAGCTATGCAACCGTCCCTGTTTTTCAACAATTATTGGGATGGCGCAACGCAACGCGCGATTGGCAGTGGTTTAACCGGCGGGATTATATTTAATGTCGGGTCAGGATTAATGATGTTCGATTATGGCGATAATCCTGGAGCCGGTAACGCGGCTGCGCTTTCAGTGGGAATGGCTATGACAAGCACCGGCAACGTCGGCATCGGGACGACTGGGCCGGGGTATAAGCTGGATGTCCAGGGCACGGGTAACTTCACCGGCACCGTGAATGTCGGCACCCCCACCGCCGCGGGCCATGCGGCTACCAAGTCGTATGTAGATTCTATCCTGCCGGCCTCGCCAACCTGGACTGTCTCGGGCAATAACTTGTATAACTCAAATTCGGGCAACGTCGGCATCGGGACGACGGGGCCGGGGGCGAAGTTGGAAGTATTGGGAGGGGATGTATATCTGTCTGCAACTACAGGTTCTGTTCGTACTTTGGAATTTCGTAATGTGGGTGGTGGCCAATATCCCTCGGTGGGAGGTGCAGCTCGAATAAAGGGCCAATATGGTGATTTTTACTGGCAAGCAGCAGGCGCGGATGCAATGCAGCTTGGTGCTTTTCACGAAATAGTGTTGCAGGGTGGCCGTAATACTTCATCTGACCTGTCTTTTGTGACCGGCGGTAATGCGACTTATAACACTAGGGTGATTAACACAAATGCGTCTTCAATAGGCTTGAGTATTGAAGGTACAACTTCTCAATCAGGAGACTATCTACAAGTAACTGCAAGCGGTGGTTCAGCGGGAGGGGTTTTTAAAATCAATTCAACTGGCAACGTCGGCATCGGGACCACGGCACCCTCTACGGCCTTACAAGTAATCGGCACCATCACCGGCACCACTAAAAACTTTGATATTCCCAACCCTGCCAAACCCGGCTATCGGCTGGTGCATTCCACGTTGGAAGGTCCGGAAGTTGGTGTTTATTACCGGGGACACGGGAAGCTATCCGGCGGGGTAGCGACAGTACACCTGCCTGACTACTTTGACGCCCTGACCCGTGATGGCTCGGAAACAGTGCTCTTGGCCGCGCGCGGCAAAACGCCGTTCCTCATGAGCTTTGACGACTTCGACAAGAAACACAATCAGTTCAAGGTGTATGGCACGGTCTCGGACGGCGAGTTTGATTGGGAGGTCAAGGCCACTCGTGCCGACCAGCCGCCGCTCGAAGTGGAGCGCCTGGAGAGCCGGTAACTGTTCGAGGCCCGACCTCGAACACCTCCGGCCGAGTGGTGTGTTCGTGGTCGGGCCTCGATACGTCGGGCCTCGATACTACGTGCAACATGAAGAAGAAATACCTGATAGCAGCGGCAGTTTTGGCGGTTATTGTGATCGGAACAGCGGTCTGGCTTATCTATTCCAGCAAACTGCCCGCCGAACCGAAAGCCCCACCCCCGCCCGAACCGACCCTTTTTAACTTAAACACCACCACGGTGGAGTATGGTAAAGGTTCGTCGGCCCTCAAACTGAATATCGAGCAGATCCGGCAGTTGCTCTCTGTCGGTGGCTCGATCGCGCCTGGGAACGGGTCCTGGCAGGATTACGAGCTTACTGGTTTCAGCTCTTCCTACACCATGCTGCCGGACGACGCGCATGAGAAGCTATATCTGGCGCTCAAAAAAATTTCCGCCGCGACCACTACTAACAGCCGGGCGCTGGCGGTTTATGACCGGGCAAGCAGTACCGTCCAACTGGTTTTACCGCCTGGCCCAGGGTTGGACAATGTTTCCGATGCAAGCTTGTCCCCCGACGGCAAGTGGCTGGCGGTCGGGGAGTGCTATCCGGCCGAGCCCGCCGGTTGTTACCGCCTGTCCCGGAATATCTACCTTTTTGACCTGGTAAACGGCAAAATTGCGGGTAGTGCTCTGAACGAGGCCAAAACCGAGAAGTCCCCGGCGCGCTTAGTGGATATAGTTGGCTGGAAAACAGATGGGCAGATCGAGTATCGGGTATACGAACGCATCTCGGCGGGCAGCGGCAAAAACATCTCGCCAACCTCCACCGTTGGCTTGGCAACCGGCGGTCTATACCGCGTCAAACAAACCAACCTCCTTCCCTAAATAACTGTTCGAGGCCCGACCTCGAACACTCGGCCGGAGGTGTTCGAGGTCGGGCCTCGATACTATTCGGGATCAATAATTAGATCCGTAATCTCGCTTTCGTGCTCGTTCCTTTCTGCCAGCCACTGTTCCGTGGCCTGTTCGTATTCTTTCTCGCCCCCGAAAAACTCCAGCAAGAATTCCCGAGAGGTAACGGAGGGAAAGTTCTTTATTCCGACATAGTCTGGGAAACTGCTCCAACGGTAATTTTTAAGAAATTCCATAGGCGACATCGAAGTGGTCGAGGTGTTCGAGGTCGGGCCTCGATACATTAAATCGATAGGGTTGGCGTGGATATAAAATGGCAGGTGGACAAAATGGGCGTCCTGATTGACATGCACCGCCTTAAATCTTCCCTGGAGCAAGGGGCCGACCCGCTCATATATTTTATTGAAGTACATAGTGTAGGCAGTACCTAATTTTTGCATAAATTTAATGATGCCGCCTGGTCTAACTTGTTCCAGCAAAAGGTGATAATGGTTGGGCATTAAAGCAAAAGCCAAAATTTTGACCAGTATCTTTCTCGGCTTTCTTTCCGTATGAATATAATGAGGCCTGGCCTCCATGGATTTATGGGGGTTAAGGTGGCGAACGGTGTTAACAATCGCGTCTAAATCATTTAGTTCAAACATGTCATGAACCATTCGGAAATAGTCTCCTGTTTGCATAAAAATCTCTCGTTTTTCGACACCACGGTTGTAGATGTGGTAAATCTGGCCCTCTGCGAAATACGGCTTTTTAACGCTCATGATAAAGTAAGTATAGCAAACTAGGTTAAACTGTTCGAGGCCCGACCTCGAACAGTCGCTATTCGGGGTGGAGGCGGCGGGCGAGGGCGGCGGCTGATTCGCGGAGGAGCGAGTGGGCGGTGAGATCGGGATCGGAGGCGAGCAAGTCACGGGCGGATTCTCGGGCGGAACGGACCAGTTCCAAGTCGGTCAGACCGGCGAGCAGGGTATCCGGTACGCCGCTTTGGCGTTCGCCCAGAAGTTCGCCCGGGCCGCGGAGTTTCAGGTCATATTCGGCAAGCTCCAGGCCGTTTTTGGCGCGGAGCAGGGCTTCTAGGCGTCGAGTCGTGGTCTGGGCCACGGATTCGGTGAAGAGCAGGCAGTAGGACTGATGCTCGCCGCGTCCGACCCGACCGTGAAACTGATAAAGCTGGGCCAGGCCGAAACGATCCGCGCCCTCGATTACCATTACACTGGCGTTTGGGATATCCACCCCGACCTCCACTACCGAAGTGGAAACCAGGACGTCGATCTTGCCCTCGCGGAAGGCGGCCATGACGGATTCTTTGCTGGGTGCATACAAAGCAGAGACCCCACCTGGCCTCCCCTTAGAAAAGGGGAGGGATGATGGGTCCGGGTCCGCACTCTTCCGCATTTTGCCGTGCAGCATGCCTACGCGCAGGTCGGGGAAAATTTGTCGAGAGAGTTTCTCGTACTCTTTTATTACTGTCCGAATCTCTTCAGAGAAAAATGAGGAGTTGGTAGGTCTAATAGGTCGTATAGGTCTAATAGGACCAATAGGTCTAATAGGACTAATATTCGGGCTGTTCCGCGCTTCTTCTATCCGGGGGCAGATGACGAAGGCCTGCCGGCCGGCTTGAACCTGTTTGCGGATGAAATCATAAGCGGCAGAGCGTTTGCCGGGCGGTACGATGCGGGTAATGATCTTCTTACGACCTGCTGGCAGTTCGGCGATGGTGGAAATATCCAGATCGCCAAAAACCGTTAGGGCCAATGTCCTAGGAATTGGCGTGGCAGACATGCTTAAAAAATGAGGGACTAAAGCTGTTGTTCGGTGCATCAGTGCCTGGCGCTGGCGAACGCCAAAACGATGCTGCTCGTCCACTATTACCAATCCTAGTTTCGAAAACTGTACCGTCTTTTGGATCAGAGCGTGAGTGCCGATCAATATATGCGCTTGGTTATTCTTTATCATTTCTGCCAGGCGCTTTTTGGTTATGGGCGTTTCCAAATGCCGGCCAAAGTGCGTTTTGGCTTCGCTGCCCAGGAGTAACCCAACGGTAGGGAGTAGAGAGTAGTAGGACTTATTAGACAAATAAGACTTATGGGACGGATAAGACGTATTGATCGGCGTGCGTTCCGCGTGAGTACGCATATGGCTCATAAACTTCTTGATCGTTTCGTAGTGCTGGCGAGCAAGAATTTCGGTTGGTGCCAAGAGAGCCGTTTGGTAGCCGTGCTCGTAGGCCAAGAATGCGGCCAAGACTGCCACCACCGTTTTGCCGGAGCCGACATCGCCTTGTAATAGACGGTTCATGGGCCGGGGCTTGGCCAAATCCTGGACGATCTCCCAGAGAGAGCGCTTTTGGGAAAATGTCAGCTGGAAAGGCAGCGCCGCGAGCATGGCGCGGACCCGGTCCAGATCAGAGGGTATGGCGGGCGCCTGCTCTTGAGCCAGGGCCGAGCGCGTTTGCTGATTAGCGAGCTGGAGCAGAAAAAGGTTTTCGAATTGGAAACGGCGACGGGCCGCTTTGGCCTCCGCCAGGTCTCCCGGCGAGTGAATTTGGCGCAAAGCGGTATTGATCTCCGGCAGATTGTGCCCCCGCAGTATTTCCTGGGGCAGAGGGTCTGGCAGGCTGCCCAGTCGGGGGAGGGTGTGTTGGATCAAGTAGTGAAGACCGCGGGAAGTCAGACCTTTGGTTTCGGGGTAGATGGGCACTACGCGCCCGGCTGGGCGCGTCGCGGACTGACGCGGATTTGAGGGAGGACCAGGCGCACCCCACCTCGCCTCCCCTTGGAAAAGGGGAGGGACACCCCACCTAGCCTCCCCTTGGAAAAGGGGAGGGACACCCCGCCTCGCCTCCCCTTGGAAAAGGGGAGGGACTGATCCGTCCTCCTCGCTCGCCGCTTCCTGAAAGGATGGGTGCGTGAGGGCCAGTTCTTTCCTGACCAGCGCCACTTTGCCCGAGAAGCGATAGGTTTGGCCTTCGCGGAGCGAGGAGCGCAGGTAGGGCATATTGAACCAGACCGCTCGTGCCTCGCCGCTCTCGTCTTGAAGGGTTGCTTCCAGGATGGTGCGGTAGCGCCAGTTGCGGGTGTAGTGTTGGTTCACCGCCGTGACCCTACCTATTACGGTCACAGTTTCCCCGGCAGCGAGATCTGCAATGGGCACGATCCGGGAGTAATCTTCGTAGCGAGTGGGCAGGTGCCAAAGCAGGTCGCGGACGGAGTGAAGGCCGAGCTTGGGAAAGTGTTTCTGGAAGCGGTTGGCGAAACCACCCAGCGAGTCTAATGGCATATCCAGCGTTATCATACAAGTCTATTTTAACATACGTGTGCCAGAATACGAACAACCACTTCTCTGTTATGTGCAGTATGATATACTAAACAGGTGGCAAGGAACTATCGAAAAGAAGCTGCACTGAAGCTGCGCCATAGAGGATTAAGCTACAATGAGATCAGAAAAACTGTTCCAGTATCTAAAAGCACACTGAGCATTTGGTTGAAAGGAGTACTCTTGCGGGCCGAAGACAGAGAGCGCTTATATAAGAAGCGATTACTGGTTCTCCTGCGGGGACCTCGTTGTCAAAAAGAACGAAGGGCCAAAGAGGTGGAAGCGATTATCGGTGCGGCCCAGGCGGAAATACGAGTGCCAGTTTCCAAAGATGCCAACCGGCTGTTCGGCGCCGCACTGTATTGGGCGGAAGGGAATAAGACGAAAAATATGGGAATCACCAATTCTGATCCATTCTTGATCGCTTATATGGTTCGCTGGCTACAAAGGCAGTTCGGGATCCCTCCAACCGACCTTAAGGCCTGGTTAAATATTTATGCCCAACAGAACGAAACAGAGCTAAAAAATTTCTGGTCAGATTTGACTGGAATCCCAGTAGCCAACTTTGGAAAAACATTCATCAAACCATCCGGCAAAGGATTTAAAAAGAACGATCTTTATTACGGTACTATTCGAGTTCATGTCTCCCGCGGTACGGATAAGAGGCACAGAATTTACGGGTGGATCCAGGCCGTTTTACAGCCGATCGAGAAAGAAGTAGAATTCGTGCAGCGCAAATGGGAGTCCATTAAAGATACCAAACGACCCGCAAATTTGTGAAAATATCGCCCTCGTAGCTCAGCTGGTAGAGCAGTGGTCTCTTAAACCAACGGTCCCAGGTTCGAATCCTGGCGGGGGCACTAAGGAAAAGCGAGGAGCGAAGAGGGAGGAGCGAAGAGAGAAGAGAGAGATCAATATCGGGAGGTTCAACCTCCGGGGAACCGAAGAATAAATATTTGGGAGGTTGAACCTCGGGGAGGGGGAGAGAGAGGAGAGGGAAAGGATTAATGTTGGGAGGTTCAACCTCCGGGGAACCGAAGAATGAATATTTGGGAGGTTGAACCTCGGGGAAGTCCGAGAAGGGAGAGAGAAAAATTCAATATTGGGAGGTCCGACCTCCACAGGAGGACGGACCTCATCGGGAGGTTCAACCTCGGGGAACCGAAGAATAAATATTTGGGAGG
>JACRFR010000009.1 GCA_016212635.1 Candidatus Liptonbacteria bacterium
AGGCGGACATACCCAAACCGATTCAAAGTATCCTCTATCCAGGCATACCTTTCTTCCTTGGCTCTGCCTTCAAATTCAATGTTGTTTGCGACCTTTATGAATTCTTTTATCTCCTGTATGGTTTGTATGCGCGAGTCGTTCTTAGTGAGTGTCATACCTCGTATTATGACCGATCTGCGCCTCCACAGAATGAGCCTCTTGGGGCTCATTCTGCGTTGGAATCAGGTTCCATTTGGGGCTCATTCTGTATTGGATAAGACTGTCACTTTTCATTTTGATTTTTTAATTTTACACTATTAGTTATGAAACCTGTCCTTTTCTCCGGCACCCAACCCACCGGCAAGTTGCATATCGGCAATTACCTGGGCGCGCTCCGCAATTTTGTGGAACTGCAAAACTCCGGTAAATATGAGTGTATCTACTGCGTAGTGGATCTGCATTCTTTAACCGAGGACTTCGACCCGAAAGAAAAGTGCGGGCAAATCCTGGAAGTCGCGGCTGATTACCTGGCCACGGGTTTAGATCCTAAGAAATCGGTTATTTTCCAGCAATCTCAAGTACCGGCGCATACCGAACTGACCTGGATTTTAAATACCATCACGCCGATGGGCGAATTGCGTCGGATGACGCAGTTTAAAGATAAAACGCAAACTAATGTATCGAACCTATTTGAAGAAGCGCAGCGCAAAACTAAAACTCTTATCCCAACACTAGAAACGACGGAGGGGATAATGGCTAAAGAGGAAACGATGCGGATGGAAACGGCGAATGTTGGCCTGTTCGACTACCCTGTTTTGATGGCTTCAGACATAGTGCTTTATGATACCAAGTTTGTCCCGGTCGGCGAAGATCAACTACAACACCTGGAACTCACCCGTACACTGGTCCGCAAGTTCAACAATCGCTTCGGTCCGACATTTATCGAACCGCAACCGATTCTGACTAAGACCGCCCGGGTAATGTCCCTTCAAAATCCGACCAAGAAGATGTCTAAATCTGACCCAGTTGGCTGCCTATTTTTAGATGATTCCCCTGCTGAAATTGAGAATAAAATTAAGCGGGCAGTGACTGACTCTGGCTCGGTTGTTAAACACGACCGAACCGAAAAGCCTGGTATCTCAAATCTTCTGGAGATTTACTCCGCCCTGGTCAACGAGCCGGTCCCGAAATTGGAAAAAAAGTTTGCCGGCAAGAATTATGGCGCGTTCAAATCGGCGCTGATTAAAGTTATCACCGACCACTTCGCTGATTATCGTAAGAAGAAGGCGGTTCTCGCGGCCAAGCCAAAACTCCTCGCGTCCGTATTAAGCACCGGCTCCAAAAAAGCCGCGCAGATGGCTAACAAGAAAATGACCGAGGTCTGCCAGAGGATCGGCATCAGCGTCTAAATAATTTTGTTAACACTTTCTGCGATTGTGGGATTTGTTAGTAAAATATGGGAAGGCCATTAATTTCTTGAGGTCGGGCCTTAAGAATTCCCCAAGGCCCGACCTCGGAAGCTATACAGTGGTACTAGGAGTCGCAATATTCTAGCGGCCGGGCTACTTGGACAATTCAAGGGGCGCCTTGCCACGCCCGCCAATTTGTTGGCGCTGTTCGAAAACCAGGGGGTTGTCATTCCCGCGAAGGCGGGAATCTACACTCTCAGGGAAAACGGGTCTGGATTATCGGGTCAAGCCCGATAATGACAGGTTTCTACCATTATTCACCAAGCTCACTTGCCAGCCAATTGGGTGGCGTGCTATAAGACGCTTGGCACACTTGCTAAGGAGGTTAAAAAATGCGGAAAAAAATCCGCAAGTTTTTCCGCGCCCTCCGCTGGGAGGTGCGCGCGCACGGGTGGAAAGAGGCCGCGTGGCGGGCGGCCCGGCGCTTGTGCGACTGGTGGATAATTTTCCAAGCCAGCCGCACGGCGCAAAAACAGCTCGCGCGAGTCCGGCCGCTGATGAGCCGGGGGGAGATCTGGTACGCTTTCGGCGCGTACCCGGAGGTGTTACATCTCACCCTCCGTATCCGACTATTGGAAGGCCGCTGTCACCGGTCACGGCGGCTGGCCGGAGTCGGTCGGCTACGGCGGGAGGTTCTCCGCTTGGCCGCCCGGGTGGACCGACTGGAACACCGGGTGGAAGAGATCCTCGCGGCCGGGGACATCACCCCGGAGCGCCGCGAGTGCCTCGAGGCGTTGGTGGACCTCGCCGAGCGCAAGCTCGTGAGGTTCATTCACGGGGCTGCCGCGAGGCGATTTCTTCTCGCCGCCGCCCAAAAGATCAACGGCACGTGACAACCTCACGTGCCGTTACTCGTTTTGATTAGAACTTACGCGTTTGGTCTGAATTCTCCCTTTCCTAAAGGGAGTACTCCGATTAAAATCGGAGGGAGGGATTTCTGAAATCCTCCGCTCCCCCGATTCGAATCGGGGGACCACCTCCTTTAGTAAAGGAGGAATAAAATCTCCGATACATGTATTTATCGATGTTATGTGCGCCTAATCGCCAGCCAAACATCAGCTTCTTCCAACCTAGAACTTATCTCCGCGTCGAACTTGGTAGTTTTTCGGTACTCGATCCGCTTGAGACCGGTTTCCCGTTTGAGCACGGCTTCATTTTCCATAACCACCGCCCGCAGGCCCGCCGGCAACTCGGTCCAGAGAGTGATCCGGTCCTGGGGCCGGTAACCCGCCGAGGCGCGCAGTTCTTGCACCACGCGCACAAACTCCCGGAGTAGTCCTTCGGCTTTCAGCTCGGGGGTGATTTTCGTGTCCAACTCGATCTCGGTTTTCATTTTCGGATCCACCACCACCTCTTTAACATTCACCTCCTCCGCCAATATCGCGAGTAATTCTCTTCTGCCCCTTAATTCTTTATTCTTAATCCTTAATTCTCGTAATGGTTGCCTAACCTTTATCCCCAGCTTGGCCCGTTCCGCGAGCGCTAAGCTGGCTATGCGCCGTATTTCCGCCATCTGGAACAGTAAGCGAGGAGCGAGGAGCGAGGAGCGAGGAGGGGTTTCCCGGCCCCCGCTCTTCCCTTTTTGCTCTTCCCTCTTCGCTTTGCCCGCTTGCCCGCCGTAGCCTTGGCGGAGGCGGGGCCAGTCTTCTAAATGCACCGACTCCTTCCTGACCCTTGACCCATGACCCATGACACTTGCATACATCGCCTCTGCAAAGAACGGGGTAAACGGCGCCAGAAGTTTAGAAATCGCGGTCAGCACATGGCCCAACACTGCGGAACAGGCCGCGAAATCTGCCTGGCTCTCCGGCCGTTGTAGGCGGCGCCTAGAACGGCGGATGTACCAGCGTGACAGGTCGTCGGTCAGGGACTCGAGCAATAAGCCCGCTTCTCGAATCTCATACTTCTCCAGGGAATCAGTCATGCCCGCGATGGTTTCTTGGAGCCGCGCCAAAATCCACATATCCAGCACGTTCTTACTTCTCTTCGCTCTTCGCTCGTCGCTCGTCGCTTTCCCCGCGTAGGTGCGCCAAAACTCTAAACAGTTCCAGAGGATCAAGTGGAACCGGCGGTAGGTTTTGGCCAACTCCAGCTGGTCAAAGTTTTTGGGCTCGCCCGGCGGATTCATGGTGAAGAAGTACCAGCGCACCGAATCAATGCCGTGCTTGCCGGCCATCTCCCAGGGATCCACGATATTGCCCTTGGACTTGGACATTTTCTGGCCGTGTTTGTCATTGATGTGGCCCAGGCAAATGACGTGGCGATAGGGTGTTTCGAGCCCCAAGAGGGTGGCAATGGCCAGCAAGGTGTAGAACCAGCCGCGGGTTTGGTCCACGGCCTCGCAAATGTAATCGGCCGGGTATGGGATAGCGAGGAGGGAGGAGCGAGGAGGGAGGAGCGAGGAGGGAGGAGCGATTCTACTCTTTTCGCTCTTCGCTCTTCGCTCTTCGCTTTGAAACGGCCGTTTCTCGCTGGCATAAGGCATGGCGCCGGAATCGAACCAAACGTCGGCGACCTCTTTAACCCGGGTCATATCTCGGTGGCACTTAGGACAGGGCAATTTGATCCCGTCGATATACGGCCGGTGCGGATCGGCCTCGCCGGTCTCGTCCCGAGGCGTAATCCGGAGAGCTAGGGGTTGCACCTCTGCGTGGGCTATAAAATCGCCGCGTTTCTTTTCTTTGGCCATAATCGCTTCGGCTTCATTCCAGCCCTCGGCGACATGACGAATCATCCAAATCGAGTACTCGTGGCTGACCAGAAGAATTTTCTTGCCGTGATATTTCCGCTCCAAGTCTGCCAGAACTGCCCAAACTCGAGCGCGAACTTGGCGCAGAGACTCCCCGCCCTCTGGTCCCCGTGCGAACTTATCCGTATAGGTTGGGAGTTCCTGGTGATAGCCTCGGCTGGAATGACCATCGTACTTCCCTAGATCAATTTCACGGAGACGCGGCTCGGAAACGGTCGGTAAGTCCCCCAGGTATTTGGCCACGATTTTCGCCGTTTCCCGGGTTCGTTCCACGTCCGAAAAAACCACGAGGTCTATCTTGGCTGGACGCAACTTTTCTGCGACCCGTCGCACTTTAGTCTCGCCCTGGGGTGTGAGCGGATACCGGTTGGGCGAAACATCATGTATTCCCAATAGGTTGGTCTCCGCAAATCCGTGGCGCATGACCCAGTATTGGTTGCGACTGCCGCCGGAGAGTCGATCCAGCTCGGCATAGCTGCCGATGACCTTGGTCTCGCCGCAGGAGTGGCACTGCCAAATTGGCAGGGGCGTGCCCCAGTAGCGCTCCCGGGAAAAGTTCCAATCCTTGGCTTCTTTCAGCCACTCCCCGAAGCGGCCGTTTTTAATGTGCCCCGGTACCCAGTGTATTTTTTTATTCTCCGCGATCAGCTTCGCACGCAGCTTGGAAACCGCCACGAACCAGGAACTCCTAGCGTAGTATAAGAGCGGCGTGTCGCAGCGCCAACAGTGCGGGTATTCGTGGGTGTAAGGAGTGATGCGCAACAGGTTGTTGTGCTCCCGCAGATGCTCGAAGATGGCTTCATCGGTTTCTTTGTTTTTGGCTATTCGTCCGGCCAGACCGGCAACTTCCGAGGTGAAGCGCCCGGTTTCGTCCACGGTGTGGTGCTGGGGCAAGCCCAGTTCCACGCCCAGTCGGTAGTCGTCTTCGCCGTACATGACCGCGGTGTGGACCACCCCCGTACCGTCGGTGGTAGATACAAAATCCGCCGGATAAACCCGGTAGGCTTTCTCCTTGTGGAGCGGCGGTACGGAAAACAGCGGTTGGTACGTCAGGCCGACCAAATCTTTGCCGGTTACCAGCGCGAGCGGCTCCAGTTTCCCGCCGGGTAAAATTTGTTCCGCTAATCCCTCGGCAAAAATGTAAACCTCCCCGTTTTCCTTGTCCCTTGATACTTGATACTTGATACTGTTCCCCACCGCCAGCGCCAAGTTTCCCGGCAGAGTCCAGGGCGTGGTGGTCCAGGAAAGGATAAATGCGTTATCTTTGGTAGTGTAAGAACCAAACTTTTGCCCGGGCAACAAGCGGAATTTAAGGAAAACCGAGTCCTCGGTCACCGAGCGATAGCCCAGCGCCATCTCGTGGGAAGACAGCGCCGTGCCGCAGCGCGGGCACCAGGGAACCACTTTGTGCCCTTGGTATAGCAAACCCTTTTTCCAAAATTGCTGGATAATAAACCAGAGCGATTCGATGTAGCCCTTGTCATAAGTTACATAAGGATGTTCCAGATCCAACCAAAAACCGATCCGCTCCGTCAGCTTTTCGAACTCATCTTTGTGCCGCCAGACCGATTCGCGGCACTTGCGATTGAACGCCGCCATTCCGTATTGCTCGATGTCCCGCTTGGACTTGAGACCCAGTTCCTTCTCCACTTGCAACTCGACCGGCAGACCATGGGTGTCCCAGCCGCTCCGGCGCGGCACCGAAAAACCCCGCATGGTGCGGTATCTCAAGATCGCGTCTTTAAACACCCGAGCCAGAACATGATGGATGCCCGGCTTGCCGTTGGCGGTCGGCGGACCTTCAAAAAACACGAACTTGCGGCCGCGTTTTCGGATAGCTAAAGATTTTTCAAAAATATGGCGCTCTTTCCAAAAATCCAAAACGCGTTCCTCCAGGCGCGGCAAGTTAAAACCCTCTTTATCCGTTGCAAATCCCTTTTGTTTCATGTTTCCAGCATCCTCTCAGTGCTACATGCTACATGCTTCATGACCCATCTACCTTATCAAATCCTAGCCCAAATCGGAAGCAGCGAAGCGGACCAGTTTTATTCCTCTCCTTTTCTAAGGAGAGGTTAGGTGAGGTTCTTCGTCTTCGCATACTACCCGCCTCCGGCGGGAATAGAAGGACATTCTCACATTCTGCAGAATGTGAGAATGTCCTTCTATTGATCAGGCAACCTCTGCCTAACAGCAATTTTCGCAATAAACAGCTTCTGGTCGCTAGAAGCTATCCCTCGCCTTTCAAACTGGCTAAATACGCTCTGATAAATTTCCCCAGATCGGCCACGGCCTTTTCTTTCTGCTGCGGGATACTTTTAGCTACACTGACCGCGCGCAAGTAAAGTTGCTGATTATCTACCTCCAGCCACTTATTGTTCTTGTATAAAAAATATAGGAGGGTCATCACGGCAATTCTTTTGTTGCCATTTTCAAAAGGATGGTTCTTAACCATAAGATAGAAAAGAAAAGCGGACTTCTGAACCAGTCCTGGGTGCGGAGTTGTCCGACCAAAACTTTGAAATGGCGCGCCCAAGCAGCTTTCCAGTATATTCGGGAAACGGGTACCGAAGTCCGGTATCGGCTCGTCCCATTCCATAAGCTTACGGGCAAGCTCGTGGGCCACATACTCCACCTCGGTAATAGTTACTTTTCGTATCCTCATTCTCGTCCCAGAAGCCGGAAGGCTTCCCCGTACTCCGCCACGGCCCTTTGTACGGCCCGCTCTATCTGTCGTTTCTTGTTATCTCCCAAGACAGCTCCGACCGCCTGCAATACGTTGTTTTTAGGGATGGCGTAATTCCGGCCAACTTTTTGAGCTTCAATTTCGCCGGACCTTATTTTCTTAAAAACAGCGATCCGGCTGATGCCCAAGACTTTTGCCAACTCGGTGGTGCTTAAAAACTCTTGTTTCATAGGGGCATTTCTAGTTAACCAATCCTTTTATTGGTTAACCTATGTTAATTATTGCACTGGGCGGATAAATGTCAATTGCTACCAAGCCTCGTAGATTCTGATCTGAAGTGCAATTATCTTCGGCGGAATTCTTTGGAAGAATTCCGGCATGCCGTACCATCATTTGACCCAGGCAGACCGGGATCGCATCGAAGCGCTCCTGGATGCCGGAGAGAGGCAGGAAGAGATCGCCAAAATACTCAAGGTCGACTCCAGTACCGTAGCTAACCCCGGACGACGCCATCAACCCGAGGACTCGCGGCTCCCCGTGCATATCACACGATTGTCCGATCGTCCAATCGTGTGATATGATATGAATGTAGCAAGGAGACGCGCTTAGTTAAGCTGGCAACCATGAAAGGGGATATAACCCTAAAAATATTGGAAATAATTTCGGAAACGCTCCTGGCCGTGGGGGACGTGGCGGTTGCGATCCTAGAGTCGCCCTATGGAGCGTCGGCGGGGCAGATGGGGCGAGTAGCGGATCGGCGACAATGGGAGCGCGAGAGAAACAAACGATTGACGGAAGAGGAGCTGCTGGCCCACCGCAGATTTTCTAACCTGATGAGCAATTTGAAACGGCAGGGATTTGTGGCTGAACGGGAACAGAACAATAAAAAGTTGTTGGCCTTGACTCGAAGAGGGAAGTTAATGTTGGATCGGCTCCGCGCGCGACACGAACAGCCAGGATTGCCATCGGCTAAGTCGTACGACTCGGAATCTACTAATCGCTGGGTGATCGTGGCGTTCGATATCCCCGAGAAACAACGCCACAAGCGCCGTTGGTTCCGAGATGTTTTAAGAACATTGGACCTGCAGATGATCCAGAAAAGCGTTTGGCTGGGCAAGATCAAAATTCCCCGCAGCTTATTGCGGGATATAAAAAACCTGAAACTCGCGGAGTACATCGAAATCTTTGAAGTTACCAAAACTGGCAGCTTGGAGCATTTGATATAGTAAGGATCCCTGGCCGAAACTTAGTCGGGTTGACTCGAGCTGGGCTAACGTCATATTACTGCCCAGTTCGGTTTACAAATCACACGATTGGACGATCGGACAATCGTGTG
>JACRFR010000050.1 GCA_016212635.1 Candidatus Liptonbacteria bacterium
GCGAGCCCGAAACCATCGGCTGACACTCGGTCTTTCCGAAACGCGTTTCCTGTTCGAGAAAATTCAGGCGGCGTGTGTCCGCGCCGCCGAAGGTCGATATTTCCACGCATCACCAGTATGAAAAAGTGCAGGCGGGTCAGCCCGGTGAGCGGTTGCCTTCTGCCGCGGTTTTAACCGAGGTTCTGGCTCGGCATGCTCCAGAAATTGCCGCACTGGTGGAACAGATTGGTCAACCGGGCGGACCGAGCGAGGAAGTCTTGGCCCGAGTGGAAAGTTTGCGAATTGAAATTCACGCGGAGTTGCGGACTAAACTCGGCACGTCCTAGAGCAAAAGCCAGGTTAATATTGCCGGATCACTCATAGCTCGGGTGAGCTTCCGGTTTTTGGAGCACCAAATTGACGTAGCGCGCTAGGGTGAAGAAGAAACTGGACAGCCGGTTCAGGTAGGCCAGGAGGTCCGGGGAGAGCAGTGTTTGACGGTGGAAGCTGACCGCGCGGCGTTCCAGTTCTCTGACCACTGTGCGGGCCACATCCAGCCGGGCGGCCAGCTCGCTCCCGCCCGGGATCACGAACTTGGTCAAAGGAGGCACGACGGCATCGATCGCAAAAATGATTTCTTCCAACCGCGCAACATGCGCATGGGTGATCCGAGCCGCCGGTTCGCGCCCGGTACCAATCGCGGCGATCTCCGCCTGCGCCACAAATAAAGTTTCCTGAACTTGCCGGATGGCCTCGCCCACCTGGATCGCCGCCGGATCTTGGGGCAAGGCGGTCCGTTCCGCCTCGGTCGTGACTAGCCCCAGCCAGGAGTTTAAACCATCCAAGCCGCCCAAGACCTCGAATAGTAGGTCGTCTTTGGGCACCTGCCGGTTGCCGAGATTGGCTGAGCCGCTATCGCCCTGGCCGGTGAAAAATGGGGTGCGCATGGGAGTAGAGAGTAGCGAGTAGCAAGTAGGGAGTAGTGGGCGGGGAGGAGATTTACAACTCCTTAGAATAATTAGGATAATTATCCGCCATAGGCCGATCCGCCTTCGGCGGAGAATAATTCTCAAATTGATATTTAGCCCGTGCCGGTTTAACTAGCCAGTAATCAATGATTGGGGAGAGAGTTAGGGCAAAAGCTACGTTGCCCAGGAGATGCAGGGCGGTGAAGGGGATCTGGCCCAGGATGGCTTCGCGGAGGGGCTGATGGAACCAAAGCGGGCCCATCATGAGGCCGGTCACCGCGTCGTACACTAGGGTGCTCCCGACCGCGTAGAACGCGTAGGCCCGCGCTACGCCGGAGGCTTCGGCGAGGCGAGCCCGCGCTACGCCAGCCGACTGGCGGCGGAGATACAAGGCAGCTCCGGCCCCGACTGCGCCGTAGGTAATTGCGATCAGCCAGGTCCAGGGTCCGACCCGGTTTTGGATCAGATCATATACGACCATACTGGTGGCCGCGAACAAAAAGCCAGAGATGGCTCCCGCGCGTCGCGCCACCGGCATAGTGGCGGCCAGAACCGGTTCCACGTTCGGCGCGCGCCAAGGAAGCAAGCGGAGTAGCAAGCAACCGATCCAAACGGCCGCTAGCTTGGTCCAATTATTTTTCATAGAGTAATCGCAAATATCGCAAATTCTAGCAAATAACGCAAACAGTTGTCGCTTCTCGCTCCTCGCTTCGCTAGGAGCAGCCGCCGGAAGAAGTCCCGCATTGACGGCAAGTAAGACAGGTTCCGGTCCGCTGCATGATCCCGCCGCATTTACGGCAGACCGTCTCCGCCGGGATCCCGTCTTCCATATCCGGCTTAACTTCCGGGGCGCGGTCTCCATTCGCGGCATCGTTCAGACTGTGCCGTTGCATACCGAACTCTACTAGGTCCTCGTCCGACAGGAAGCGCAGCGCCAGGTACCGGAAGATGTAGTCCAGAATGCTGGTGGCGATTCGAATATCCGGATTCTCGGTGAAACCGGCCGGCTCGAAGCGACTATGAATGTACTTGTGGGCCAGGGCTTTGAGCGGCACTCCGTACTGCAGAGCCAGAGAGATCGCGATGGCGAAGGCGTCCAAAAGACCGGAGAGCGTGCTGCCTTGCTTGGCTATGCGAATGAACAACTCGGCAGGGGCGCCGTCTTCGTACATGCTGTAGGTCAAGTAGCCTTCGTGACCGGCCACCGAAAACTTGTGAGTTTCGGACTGGCGGGTCGGCGGCAAACGGCGGCGGAAGACGGTAGGCGTAGCCGGTTCGGCGCTCTTGGCCAGAGATTTTTGGCCCTGGGAAGTGTTCAGGGGCTGGGTCGCCTTGGAGCCATCGCGATACACCGCGAAGGCCTTGATACCCAACCGCCAGGCCATCATATAGGAATCGAAAATTTCCTCCCGGGTGGCCTCGTGAGGCATATTGAATGTCTTGGAAACGGCGCCGGATAAAAAGGGTTGAGCCGCCGCCACCATGCGGACATGCCCTTGCCAGGAAATGGAACGATCACCCTCCGCCGGTTTGGCGGCACAATCGAACACCGGGGTATGTTCCGGCTTAAGATAGGGCGCGCCCTCGACGGTCCCGTGGCCGTAGACCCACTGTTCAATCTCCGCCGCTTGTTCCGGAGTGTAATTGAGGCGCAAGAGCGCGGATCGGACGGAGGAGTTCACGATCTTCATCCAGCCGCCGCCGACCAACTGCTTCATCTTAACCAGGGAAAAATCCGGTTCAATGCCGGTGGTGTCGCAATCCATCATAAAAGCAATGGTACCGGTCGGCGCCAGAAGGGTGGTTTGAGAATTGCGGTAGCCGTACTGCTCCCCCAAGCTGGTCGCCTGGTCCCAGACTCGGCGGGATTCCCGGACCAGCGTCTCATCCGCGATCAGATCGGTGGCAATGACCTGCGCGGCCGCGCGGTGCTTGCGGATCACGCCCAGCATCGGCTCGCGATTCAATGTGTAGCCATTAAATGGACCCAAGCGACGGGCTAAGTTGGCGGATACGCGGTAGGCCTCCCCGGTCATGAGCGAAGTTATGGCCGCGGCCCAAACCCGACTCTCCTCGGAATCATAAGGCAGACCCTTGGTCATCAAAAGCGCGCCGAGATTGGCGTAACCCAAACCCAGTTGTCGAAAATCACGGGCAGTCTGGGCGATCTTCTCGGTGGGGTAGCTGGATCCGTCCACTAGAATATCTTGAGCTAGAATAAACACATCCGCCGCCTGCTTGAACTCTTCCACCGCAAAAGTTCCATCCACCCGCAGGAACTTCATGAGATTGATCGAGGCCAGATTGCAGGCGGAGTTGTCCAAGCTCATGTACTCGGAACAGGGATTGGATCCGTTGATCCGGCCGGAATTCGGGCAGGTATGCCAGGTATTGATAGTGGAGTCGAATTGAAGGCCGGGATCGCCGCACTCCCAAGCCGCCTGCGCGATTGCCAGTAGCACATCGCGCGCGCGGTAGGTGTCGGCCGTCTCGCCGCTGACTCGGTAGCGGGTTTGCCAATTACCATCGGCTTCCACCGTGCGCATGAACTCATCTGTGACGCGGACCGAGTTGTTGGCATTCTGGAACTGGATCGAGCTCCAGGCATCGTCATTCAGGTCAGCCATATTGTAACCGGCGGCGGCGAAAGCCTGGATCTTTTTCTCCTCCTCCGCCTTGCAGCGGATGAACTCCATCACGTCCGGGTGGTCAATGTTCATAATGACCATCTTGGCCGCGCGGCGGGTGACGCCACCGGACTTGATCATGCCGGCCACGGAGTCCGCCCCGCGCATGAAAGAAACCGGACCGGACGCCCGGCCGCCGGCCGAGAGCGACTCCCGCTTGGATCGGAGCGCGGAGACATTTACGCCAGAGCCGGAACCGCCCTTGAAGATCATGCCCTCGGTCCGGATCCACTCCAGGATAGAGCGCATATCATCCTCGACCGACAGGATAAAGCATGCCGAACTTTGGGGTTTTTCCACTGTGCCCACATTGAACCAGACCGGACTGTTGAAAGAGGCTTTCTGATAAAGCAACAAATGAGTCAGCTCGTCCTGGAAGATGTTGGCTTGGTCCGCATTCTCAAAATAGTGGGCTTGCTCGCCCCAGCTACGGATGGTTTTGGTGACCCGTCCGATCGCCTGCCGCAAGCTGGTTTCGCGCTCGGGAGTGCCAAGTTTGCCCCGGAAATACTTGGCCACAGTGATGGCCACCGCATTGGGCGTCCAGAAATCCGGGAACTCCACTCCCTTTTGCTCGAAAACCTTCTTGTCGCCGCTGCCCACAGAGGCATCCCGCTTAACCCAGGTTACTTCGTCAAACGGGTGTACCCCCGCCTTAGTGAAGAAACGCCGGACCAGGGGGCTCGTAGCCTCTCTAGAGCTGGCGACGGGTCGGACGGTGGCACGGGTGGGGCTATCGGTGGGGCGGCTCATGATGGAAAGCGAGGAGGGAGGAGGGAAGAGGGAGGAGTAAGGTGCTACCATTTTATGCTCCGGTTTCCCGAGGTCAAACTGTGCATAAAAAAGCCAGCAAATGCGGAGGTGCGCCCGCCGGACATGGTACTGTGGGGCATACCGAACCTGTTACGGCCAGAAGTTTTTAAACCTTAAATTACGAAACTGGTAATTTTGTGCCCTTGTCGCCATTCCTCCCCTTATCTTAGGGGAGGTGAGGTGGGGTCTAGAATCCAGGACCCCATCTTCCTCCGGAGGAGGACCCTCCTTCGGAGGGTACTCCCCCTTAAATAAGGGGGAGGATGGAGTTTCGTAATTCAAGTTTTTAAGCAGTCTGCGACGCGGTTGTTGCTCTAATAAATCATCTCGTGCTACTATAAGCGGCATGAAAGCTGGAGTGCTGATCGCGGTGGTCGTGGTCTTGGCCCTGGGGGTCGCGGCTCTGGGCTACTTTCTGGCAGTGAAGCAAAGCAGTCCCATCGGGGATCGCGACCTGGAACTCATGGCGCGGCAAACATCACCAGGAACCGCTTCTCCTCCCGTCCCGCCTTCGCCCGAGGCTATGGCAAGGCAAAGCCCGCCACCTGCGATTCCAACTGTTCCGCCCGCTAGTTCAACACCCACCATGACCATTGATACCAATAAAACCTACAGCGCGACGCTCGAAACTAGCGTAGGCGAGATTACTATCGATCTGAACGCCAAAGCCACCCCGGTCACGGTTAACAATTTTGTGACTCTGGCTCGCAAAGGGTTTTACAACGGCACCGTATTTCATCGAGTGATCAAGGACTTTATGGTCCAGGGCGGGGATCCGACCGGCACCGGGCGGGGCGGTCCGGGTTACACTTTCGCCGATGAACCGATCCACGGGGAGTATGCCCGCGGTACGGTAGCCATGGCCAACGCCGGGCCCAACACCAATGGCAGTCAGTTTTTCATCATGCACGGCGACGTGGCTCTGCCTAAGAACTACGTAATCTTCGGCGCGGTGACCGCGGGCTTGGACACGGTGGATAAGATCGCTACGGCGCCCGTTGGCCCGAGCGACAGCGGCGAGATGTCCCGGCCGGTCACTCCGGTCGCGGTCCGATCCGTGAGCATCACCGAACGCTAACTTTAGCCCGCGGGCGCTTAGGCTGCCTTGGACAACCGGCAGCGAATGATCGTGCCGAGTGCCTTTAGGCCGTCTTTAGCACGGATTTTCTTACCCTCCGCAAAGCTCCGGGGATAGTAGTGGATCGGGACTTCGCGGATGACCGCACCCGTTTGTAATAACCGCGCGGTCAACTCCGCCTCGATCTCGAATCCGTTGCTTTGCAACCGGGTCTTTTGAAGCGCGCTCGGGCGGATCAGTTTGTAGCAAGTATAGACGTCCGAAAGATGTGTCCGGAAGAGCAGGTTTAGGAAACCGTTCACCAGTTTCGCGCCCAGGACGTACAACCGGTAGCCCTTACCGAACGGCTTGATCGTGCGGACACCGTAGACCGCGTCCACTCCGGGCCGGAGTGCGCCCAAAAGAGCCGGGTAATCACCGGGGTCGTACTCCAGATCCGCATCTTGCACTAGGATCGCGTCGCCGGTCGCGCGGGCCAAGCCGGTACGGATAGCGGCACCCTTGCCGCGGTTATGTTCGTGCGAGAGGAGCGTGAGACCGTATTGCGGTTGCAGCTCCTGGAGCACGTTCTGACTCGCATCCGTCGAGCCGTCATCCACCACGATTATTTCCTTGGCGTAACCCGGCGTTTCCGCCGCGACCACCCGCCGCAGGATCTCCGGCAGAGTGGCCGCCTCATTCCGGACCGGGACGATTATAAAGAGGGTCGGCATGATCAGGGATGTTGCTGTTTTTGCGCGGCCCGGGCGGCGTAGTTCGCCAGGACCGCTTCTGCCTCCGCGCACTTGCCTTCCCGGTAATATACCTCCGCCAGTTGCGGGTAGGTAAACAGGAAGTCAGGATCCAGCTCCAGGGCGTGCCGGTAGTTTTCTTCCGCCGCGGGGTAGTCGCCCGCGCCTCGCTTCAGATTGCCCAAGTTGTGAAATGCGACCGCTACCGTGGGGTCCAGCTGAATCGCCTGGCGATAAGCGCGTTCAGCTTCCGTCGGTTGGTTACTATCTGCGTAGGCCATGCCCAGATTGTTCCAGATGCGGTAGCTGCCCGGGGAGTAACGCAGGGTTTGATTGTAAAAGGTGATCGGGTCGCGCCACTCCCGGTTGCGTAACACCGTGCGAGTTGCAAGCGCAACCAGGATGACTGCCAGTGCTCCAGCCCCGATTCTTCGGGTCCATAGCGGTGGGATGATCTTCCCAAGATGGGTTAGGCCGCTAAAGATCGCGAAACTCGCGCCGGCGAGCGGCAAGTATAGCCAGTGTTCGTAAAAAACTCCGTTGATCGGCACGGCGATATTGGAGGTTGGGGCGAGACCAATGAGAAACCAAACCGCGCCGAAGCTGATCTCGGGCAGACGACGGTAGGTGAACAGGATCAATACGGCCAAACCCACCAGTAAAATTATACCCAAGATCGTGAGAGGATCGGAACCCAGAGCGGTGACGAACGGCTGGCTGCGCTCCATGTGCAGTTCCGCGGGCCAAAAGATCAGGGTGACGTAGGTTACCAGGGAGCGGCAGAAAGTCAGCAGGCGGACCCAGACGCTTTGAGTGAAAGCATTCTGCGCGTTGTATAAGTTAAAAGTGTTTTGGAAGTTAAGCGCCGTGGCGCGCAGCAGGATGTAGCCGCCGGCGGCGAGCAGCCAGGGCCAGAGCCGGCGCACGGGTTCCAAGAAGCGCCGGACCCAAGAGCGGCCGCGTCCCATATACAACTCCATGAGCCACAACAAGGCTGGGTAAATGATAGCCGTTTCTTTACTGCCCAAAGCTAAGGGATATGCTAGGAACGCGCCTGCCCAAAACGCCCAGCGATTCTGCTTGGGATCAGTTCGTGCCTGGTGGTAAAACAAGGCGCCGCAGAGCATAAAGAAGACCGACAGCGAGTCGCCTAAGCTATTGGCGTAACTGACCGCTTCGGTTTGCGCCGGGTGGACCAGGAAGACCAGCGCCGTGATGAGCGCCAAGCCGCGCCGCCGGAAGAGGACCAAGAGCAGTCCGAAGAGTAGCACCGCGTCGGCGACGTGGAAGAAAGTATTGGTAACGTGCCAGCCCGGCGCCCAGGTGTCCCACAGGTGCCACTCCAGAGCGAAAGCAGTAAGCAAAACCGGCCGCCAATAGTTGCTGTTTAGCCCCGTACCGGCAATGACATTTTCCGAGAAGTAGCGGGGAAAGTATCGCCACTCGTGGACGTAGGAGTTTTTGAGAAAGAAGTCATCGTCGTCCCAAAAGAGACGGTTGCCGAAACTCGAGGCGTACACCAAAAAACCGACGGCCACCAGGATCAAGAGTCCTACCGCAACGGTTGCTACCGGATCGCCCCGACGGAAGTGGTAGGCCAAGTCCCGCAACATGGGCTAACTATATCACAGCCGGTCGGCGCCGTACGGCCAAGAACTAAGCGTTGGTCAGGGGCCTAACCTCTTCCTCCTCTTCCTCTTTAGGCGATTGGTTCAGCTGCCCGATCTGGCGCGAGAGGTCATTGATGCGCAAAAGCATGCCTATCTGGCCCAGGAAAAAAACCAGGGAAACTACCACTAGTGCGATCGCCTTGAACATTTTTTAAAAATCCCCCGCGCCACGAAAGTGGGGGGAAGTGAATTCTACACGATATTTTGAGATTGTAAACCCTGCTGGCGAGCCTTAACCTCCTGTAATCTCCGGAAATCGGTCCGGGTGGGCCAGGTAGTAGGGCAGCCATTTGGCAGTCTCGGACAACTCCGCGGATTCCAGGGCGTGAAACAAATCCACCGGGTTGGTTGTATTAGTATAGGTAGATCTTGCAAACCATTCAGTCCATGGAGGAACATGATTACCTGGCAGAAAAGGACGAGAAACTAGTTGCCCTGGCCCTAGAGAATGCCGGTGTTTACCGGTTTCTGGTGGCTCGGTACGAGCAGCGCCTGTTTCGTTACATTATGACGATAGCTAAGATCACGCGCGCGGACGCGGAGGATATTTTACAGACAGTTTTCCTCAAGGCCTACCAGAACCTGAATGATTTTGATCCCGACTTGAAGTTTTCTTCCTGGATCTACCGTATCGCGCATAACGAAACTATCAGTCATCTACGGCGGTTCCGCTGGCATCGTACCCGGAACACGGAATTGGACGAGACGCTCGCGGAGACGCTGCGGTCAGATTCGGATATTGAGCAGGAGTTAAGCCAGAAGTATCGCGCCGCGGCGGTGCGGTTGGCGCTCCAGGGCTTAGACGGAAAGTATCGGGAGGTACTAGTCTTGCGTTACCTGGAGGACCGGGATTACCGGGAAATTTCAGATATTCTGAAAAAACCGGTAGGCACGGTTGCCACGCTTCTTAGCCGGGCCAAGCGCCAACTGCGGGAAAAGGTCGCTGGCGAGAAGTTTTTTACCGATGTCACCCATGGATAATCTTAGCGATCAAATCGACGACCTTATTCGGAGCCGCAAGATCAAACCGCGTCCGCGGTGGCTGTTCCGTGTCCGGAATCTTTCACTCTGGCTGTTCTTCGCCAGCTCCACTTTATTGGGGGCGGTAGCGGTGGCGGCCATGATCTTTTTGATCTTAGACCACGACTGGTTCGTCTATGGACATTTCCACTATGGTCTCCTGGGCCTCATCCTAATTTCTATTCCGTATTTCTGGATCGCTGTCCTACTTCTATTTACTGCCGCCGCTTACTTCAATTTGCATCGGACTAAACAGGGATACCGCCATGAAACGGCTAAGGTCGTGGGCGGGAGCATCCTCTTAAGCGTGATATTCGGCGCAATTCTTTTCTTTGGGGGGTTGCCCTATGGTCTTCGCGACTATTCGGCTGGGTTGGTGCCCTTTTACGATCCGCTGGTATTCACCAAGTTGGATATTTGGCGCGGGGCCGATCGGGGATTGCTGGGAGGAACCGTTCTAGAACAACGCGGCACGCAGGATCTGACCCTGCGCGATCTGGACGGTTTTATCTGGCAGGTCAAGCTCGAGTCGGCAGCGGAAAACAGCGGGACTAAACTTGTGCCCGGCAGCCAGGTGCGGCTGATCGGTCGCCGGGTGGGACAGGATGGGTTTGCGGTGACGGAAGTCAGGCCTTGGGACAGCATTACTGAATAGTCCAGGATCGCCGCCACCCTGTTGCCTCCCGGTAGAGGTGAAAGAAACCAGTTTTCGCGTGCGTAGTAATCTACGAGAGATGTGACCGAAAGGTCGTTCTACCACCTAGTTTTCCTACTATAAATAACCATGACTTAGCGACCAAGACCCGCAACATAGATGTCACCCGGAGTGACCCTTGGTGCGATCGACGTCTTGATTCCGTTTCCCATCGCGTTTACCGCGAATACCCGCAACTTTAAGCGCGCGCACTTAACCAGTGGCCCCTTGGGGTTATGCCGCTTAGGCGAGTAAGACAACGAGATCGGTCGACGCATTCATTCCCGGTGCGGATTAGCCTGCCAACGCGCAGGCTAATTCATTAAGCTTACTTCTTGCAGGCCTTGACTGCCACTTGGTACGCGTCCTTAACTGCCTTAAGCGCACTCTCGCGAGTGTTCCGGGCAGATTTGACCGCCATGCGATTGGCATCCTGCGCGGCCTTAACCGCGGCCCGGTGGTCCGCTTGCACCTTCTTTAGGGCATCCTTTTTGGCTTTTTTATCGGTCAGCGCCTGGGCGGTCTTGAGCGCGTCCTCCTTGGCGGCGCCCGCGGCCTTGATGGCGTCGCTCCGGGTCTTGTCCACTGCAGTCTTGGCTGACTGGAACACGTCCTGCGCGGCTTTAAGCGTGGCATCCCGCGCCTGTTTAGCTTGGAGGACGCATTGTTTCATGGTCATTCCCGCCGTGGGAGCTGTCGGGGCGGGAGCAGTTACCACCGGGGGCGTGGTGGTCGGAGGGGTAGTGGTTTGAGCGAAAGCGACTCCGCTCACGAGCACCGAGCCCAAGACTAAAGCCGAAACTAATCTGTTCATGTCTGGAATTACTATTCCTACTGGATCGACCTTTCCTTTTAGTAAAATAAGCCACCGGACCAGGTGTGATAAAATAATAGTCCCCACCGAGGCCGGGACTTTATCATACCAGACCTGCCCGCAGTTGTTTAGGGAAAGGGGCGCTGTTCGGAAACCACCGATTTTATTGCCCGAGCTTGTCGAGGGCCATGCCATGTACCCGCCAAAAAGCTACCCTTCGACGGGCTCAGGGAATAACTTTTTGACGTTTCCGAACAGCGCCAGGGAAAGGGGACCCCGTTAGAAAACTCACGCAGCGCATTTTCTAACGGGTGGACAACGCCTCCTTAACCGCAGCGTTCGGCTGGTTTATAATTATCATAAAACATGAACCTGGCGGAACGAATCATCCGGTCGCTCTTAGCTCGGGCTGGGATCGAACTCAATGGCTCCCGTCCCTGGGACATGCAAGTTCACGACCCGCGTACCTACGCCGCTATTTTCCGTGCCGGCTCCCTCGGTTTGGGCGAGGCGTATATGAACAGCTGGTGGGACGTGGGGCGGTTGGATGAGTTCTTCGCCCGTTTATTGGCCGCGCGTCTGGGCTGGGTGGTTAAGCTTAGCCCGATCGCCTGGGTTGGTTATCTCCGCAATATTTGGATCAACAACGCATCCCGGGAGCGAGCCTTCCTGATCGGAGAGGCGCATTACGACTTAGGCAACGATTTTTTTGCCGATATGCTGGATCCGAGCCTGACCTACACTTGCGGATATTGGAACGGGGAAGCCGCAAATTTAGAGCAGGCCCAAAAAGCCAAGCTGGACCTGGTTTGTCGCAAATTGAAACTGCGGGGCGGCGAGAAGATATTGGATATCGGTTGCGGCTGGGGGAGCTTCGCTAGGCACGCCGCCGAACACTATGGAGCCGAGGTGACAGGCTTGACCGTATCCAAAGAACAGATGGAGCTTAGTAAAAAGCTTTGCCAGGGACTGCCGATCAATTTTGTATTGCAAGACTATCGAGAACACCATGGCCAGTATGATCACGTGGTCTCCATCGGTATGTTCGAGGCCGTGGAGTACAAAAACCACAAAGAATATATAAGAGTGGTCAAAAGGTGTCTCCGGCCCGGCGGACTATTTTTATTGCACACCATAGGCAGCCGGGCGGGAGGGATGGCCACCGACCCCTGGATAAAAAAGTACATCTTCCCGGTAGGAATTATTCCGGTCCGAAAACAAATTGAGCGGGCGGCTCGCGGCGAGCTGGAAATCCTGGATTGGCACGAGTTCGAGGGCAGTAATTACGACCGGACCCTGATGAGCTGGCACGAAAACTTTCAAAGATACTGGCCGCAAAACAAAGAAAAATACGGCAAGTTGGTGAACGGCCAATTCGAACGCATGTGGCGTTACTATCTGCTCTCTTGCGCCGGCGCTTTCCGGGCGAACCACTTGGCCCTGTGGCAGGTAGTCTTATCTCCGGAGAGTATTCCCTACGCCCCGGTGCGCTAGGTGAGTTGTGCGTCGATATTGCTTGGTTAAGCGGGGATTCCAACCGCAAATATTGTAACCCCTCACGCCTTTGAGAAAGCTAGTATTTGCAGCGGTTTTTTAAGGTCGTATTTTTGCCAGGTTAAACAAGGCGTGGAGAAACCGCTAATTTCGGGAGGTCGGGCCTTGAGAATTCCCCAAGGCCCGACCTCGGAA
>JACRFR010000051.1 GCA_016212635.1 Candidatus Liptonbacteria bacterium
CGCGAGCCCGAAACCATCGGCTGACACTCGGTCTTTCCAAAACGCGTTTCCTGTTCGAGAAAATTCAGGCGGCGTGTGTCCGCGCCGCCGAAGGTCGATATTTCCACGCATCACCAGTATGAAAAAGTGCAGGCGGGTCAGCGCCCGGACGCGTTGACATAGAAGTGTGTGTGTGTCAGGTTATTGGATAGGAAAGGAGCGCTATGTCGAAAAAGAATCGCCATAAAAACCCGAATGAAATCGGGAAGGCTCACCGGGCGCACGTGGCGCACCGGCGAGCGAAAAGAGGCGGCAGGACGGCGCCGAAAAAAACTGTCCCGAAGTGGCGGGGGTGAAGGTTTGCCCACCGCCAAAAGGCCGTGGGCGTGCGGCAAACCAATCACGCCCTCCCACCTAAGCTTGTTACTCTGTAATGATCTTAGGCGGAAATCCTACAAGGCTAATCTCCCAACATTTTATCCTATCCCCACTCCTCCGCCCAGGGCGGAAGGAAAGGGAGAATCTCGACCGGACACGCAGGTCTTATCACAACTCCGACAATTTCCAAATCTGGGAAGGATAACGGAGGAAACCGATGGGGATCGGCCGGTCAATGCGGTAGCGATCTCCGGTTGCGGAATAACTCCCGGGCGCGGCCAGGGCCTGTCGCAACTGGGCCAGCTTCCGGGCGAGATCCGCGGGCGGGGTGCGCTCCAGGGCCAGCAGCTCATCGCTTTGAAAACCAATCACGAAGTAGCGACTCGCCAATTTATAATCGTCGCGATCCAGGGCCGCAATAAACAGCCGCAGTGTGGCTTGCGGAGTCGACCCGCCGTAAGAGTCCGCGGCACGGCGGACCGCCACTGCCCGCTCCGTAGACTGGAGAGCCTCGGTCAATTGATCGGTCGCCTGACGCTGCTGATCCAGGGCGTAGATCCGATAACTTACATAGCTGCCAACGGCCAGAAAGACCAGGAATACCATGCCCGCTGCGAATTTCCAGAAACCGCCTACCGGCCGCGAGAGACGGTTGATCTCTTTGAGCTCGGCGGGAGTGAGGGTGTCCATGCAGAAATTATACCACGGGAGCTTTGCTGCAACCCAGTCATCCGTAGACCCAAATATTAAGAATCTGGCGCTGTTCGAAAACCCAGGTTTGTCATTCCGGCGAAAGCCGGAATCCAGGTTTTCTTAGTCACTGGATCCCGGGTCAAGCCCGGGATGACACTCAGCAAGCGGGGGAATCAATGTTTTCGAACAGCGCCTAAGAATCTTGACTGCAGGTCGTCGGATGACGCCAGATTGAGTTCTAGAATTCTAACGCCCAACATTCACTCATCGGATGACCTGGAACCAAGATTCAATTTTGAGTCTTACGATGACTGCAGAACCGATAATATTTGGTCATCGTAAGACGGGGTCATCCGACGAATTCTCCCCTACTCCCTACTCCCTACTCTCTACTCTCTATTTCGCCCCGGTGCACCGCCAGTTGATCTCCGCCGCCTGGGTGACATCGAAAACCACGCAGGCCGGGCTGCAGCCGGGCCGGGGCTGCTTGGGACTCAAATCGAACCACCAGGTTTCGGTCTGGTCATTATGAAATTGCTGACCCGTAAGCGATCCTTCTTTCAAGCAGACGCTCGCTTGTGCTATTTTCAGGGCTTCCTCCGAGGTCAGCTGACCGCCAGTCGCGACTCCGCTCGCAACCGGCGCGGGCGTGATTGGGGCACCCGTTCCGGCCGCAGTTGGCGCGGGTAGTGTGCTGGTCGGAACTGGGGCAAGCGGCGGCACTGGCTCGCGCGCCAACCCTGTCCCGGGGGAATCTGATAAGGGCGGGCCGGAAGGCACGATCGAGGCCAGATAGGCCCCTGCCCCCAGACCCAGAAGCACGATGATAACTAAGAACAATTTACTCATATCTATAATTGTATATAACCGGCCCCGGACCGCAACCGGCGATTACTGTGCTCCCTTACAACCCGAATTTATTGAGGTCGGGCCTTGGGGATCCTTAAGGCCCGATCTCGGATGCAATTTAACAATCCCCGCAGACGCAACCCACCGAACGGAGGAAGTCCTCAAAGTATTCACGGCCATAGTCGTAGGTCAGCTCCTCGCCGGGTTTGATCTTGCGGATCGCGTAAATCCGGATGTGCCCCCGCTCATTGATCGCTTCGCAATTGGGTCGGCAAGAGTGATTCAGATAACGGGCAATATTGGCTCGTTCAGAGCCTTCGATAAAACGGTTGGGGCTGGTTTCGAACAGATACCGGCCGGTCGATCTGGCGTCAGCCTGTTTCTTGTTTAGGATTCTGCCGGTGTATTCGATCACAAACTGGCCGCGCCGGAGCGGTTCCGCGGCAAACAAGCCCAACCCGGCGCACGATCGGCCGACTCGCACTTGGGCTGGTTTTAGATCTTTTTTCGAATTAGGCATTTATTTGGGTAACTCTCTGATATCCTCCCCCTCGTTTGAGGGGGAGCCAGAGGGGGTCGGATTCCACACCCCACCTTGCCTCCCCTAAGATAAGGGGAGGAACTAGGCATTTTGGAATTCAAAGTCCAAAAGGGATAACTTATTCATATCTCAAGGCCTCAATGGGATTTAGGCCTGCCGCCCTCCGCGCCGGATAAAAACCGAAGATAATGCCGATCGCGGCGGAAACGCCCACGGCAAGCATGACCGAGGACAACGACACTTGGGTAACAATGCCCGCGAATTGGGTGACTGAAAAGGACAGGAGCCAGCCCAATAGAATCCCTACGACCCCGCCGATAAAGGTCAGCATTACGGACTCGGTCAAGAATTGGATGCTGATGTCGCGCCGCTTGGCGCCAACCACTTTGCGCAAACCGATTTCGCGGGTCCGTTCCGTAACCGTGGTCAACATCATGTTCATGATACCAATTCCACCGACCAAAAGAGAAATGCCGGCGATGGCGCCGAGCAGAATTGTGAAAGTGCCCGTAACCGAAGCGGCCGTGGCGGCGATGTCGGCTTGATTCAGAATACTGAAGTCGGCCGCCTGGGGATCGGAAATTTTGTGCCGCAGGAGTAGGAGCTCGTTCACCTGCTGCTGGATCGCGGGCATAGAATTTTGATCGGGGGCTTGAATACTAATGGAAGTAACATAGGCATCCCCTGCCAAAAAATGCTGGGCGGTCGTGAGCGGCACAAAGATCATATCGTCCTGGCTGCCGAAGCCGCTGCCGCCTTTGGCTTTAGTTACGCCGATTACCTGGAAATCCACGTTCTTGATCCGGATTTTTTGCCCCAGCGCTTCCGCGTCCGGCCCGAACAGATCGTCGCGGACCGTGGGTCCCAAGACCGCAACTTTGGCCAGATTACGTAAGTTGGGATCGGTAATAAACTGGCCTTCCGCAACTTCCAGATTGCGCACCTGGGGATAGCTGGCGGTGGTGCCGACTATTTGAGTATTGGTATTGGTGCCGCGAGCGGTAACTTGATAGCGGCGGGATATCTCCGGCGCTACTGCTTGCGCCTGGTTAACCTCGCGCACGATCGCATCCGCGTCTTCCTGGGTCAGGGTCTGGGCGGAACCCCGGCCGGCAAGTCCAGAAAGGCGTTGGCGACGGTGTTGAAGCCGTCGTCGTAGGCCTTGGCCAGATCATCTTCCGAGTTTCGCTGGGACTGCTCCGCGGTGGTCAGAGAGTTTTCCGCCTGGGTGATAGAGAGCGCGTCTGCCGGCTGTTTCAGTTTTCGAAGGGAGACTTGGGAGCTTTCTAGGCTGGCAGACGCATCCCGCACTGCTCGCTCGGCATCGCGGGAGTCCAGCTGGGCGATCAAAGCGCCAGCTTTGACCGTCTGGCCCTCGGTCACCGGGACCGAAACAACCGTCCCGGAAACTTTGGGTTGCAGGTCCAGCTGATTGGAAACGGAAACTTGCCCGCTGCCCGAAATTGAAACATCCAACTGCCCGGTACGCGCGGCCGCCAGCGCATACCGCGTGCCCACACTACCGGCTTTTAATTTTTGATAGCCGTAGTAGCCGCCACCTGCTAGGAGCAGTAGAAGCACTAAAGAAATAAACTTATGCCGGCCCAGTACTCTCCACAAACGAAACGGCAGGGCCAGCCCGGAGCGGAGTCGGAGGAAAGCGGCGTGGCGGATACTCATGGGCGGGGAGAATTCGGCGCGAACGGTGGCGGCGGGGGCAGATCGGCGGGTAATAATCGGATCAGTCTGGCTTCGATCTCGCCATCGTCGGTGGGCGAACCGATGACCGCCACGCGATCGTCGGTTTTAAGATCGCCCACTGACAAATTTTCGCGCAGCCGCCGAACTACTGTCTTGGACGTGAGCCGAATCACCTTCTCTACACCCTCAAGGTCTTGAACCAGCAGGGTCGAGGAGGAAACTTTGATCACTAAACCCGAAGTGCCATGACCGCTCAAGAAGTCTCCGCGATCCAAACCTGGCAGGAGATTGCCGCGCGGCCCAGCCAGGCCGCGATAGTAGCGCTCGCCCCAGCGATAAGAAAAAGCTGCCTTTCTGGCGCCCGCCCACTGACCCACCTCGAACACCACGAGCAGAACCGCCACTGCGCCCACCACCCGGAGAAAACTGCGGAACTTTTTGGATTGGAATGTCTCTCGAATGTCCATGTTTAATTTAATACTATTAGGACTTACGCATTTGAAATTGCATCCGAGGTCGGGCCTTGGGGATTCTTAAGGCCCGACCTCGATAAATTCGAACCCGCACCCTGTTCTCGTCGACCCATGATTGGTGGTTAACTAGGAATGGTATAAGTGCCAGCCGGTCCGGGCCTGCGAGTTAAAACGCTGATTCCTCCGACCAGATACCGCAGGGACCACAAAAAGACAAAAGTGCTGCCGAGTACGGCCGTGAATCTCAAAACTGGAAAAGATTCAGTTAAGGACAAGATGAAATCTTGCCAGTAAGTGGCCAGGACGCCCAAATCGGAAAAAATAAGTGACCCGAACTGGGCGAATCCGGAGTGTAAGAAACCCGCATACAACCACTGCCCGGTCGTAACCGACGCCCCCAGGGCGGCCAGAGAAACCGCCCCAGAAACAACCGCGCGCAGTCGCGCCGAGCGCGCGCTCACCCGGTAAATACGCGAACTGATCCGCGCCGCAAGATCCGCGGGAGGCTCCAGCTCGGTCAAGTAAGTGAACAGCTTGGGATAATCTTGAGGCATAACTTGTGATTATTATACAAGTAAAAAGGCGGATTGGGTGCAAGTGTCAATTCTCCAGTGGCGCTGTTCGGAAACAAAAGACTTGTCATTCCCGCGAAAGCGGGAATCCAGGATTTTCTAGGAATTTTGGATCCCCGGGTCAAGCCCGGGGATGACATAGGAGCCGTGTTTTCAATGTTTCCGAACGGCGCCATTCTCCAACTGTTCCCGGAGGAGCTTGAGCCCGCGGTGATGCCTGCTTTTGATAGTATTCACTGGTTCGCCCAGAGTTTCCGCAATTTCCTCCAGGGTCAACTGGGCCCGGTAGCGCAGTAGGAGCACCGCGCGATAATTAGGACGGAGTCGAGCGATGGCGGCAGTCAGGCGAACAGCCAGATCCGCACGGGCAAAAAGTTCGTCGGGCAAGGGCGCGGGATCGGCCAGGGTATCCAGAAGTCCGCTTTGCCCCTCGGCGTCTTCGAATTCCGAGAATAGGGCTGGCTTCTTTTTCTTGATCCAGTTCAGGGCCGTGTTTTTGGCGATGGTGAAGATCCAGGCCTTGAACTTTCTCTGGGGATCAAACTTTCTTAAATTCCGCCAAGTATTCAAAAAGATATCTTGAGTAATATCCTCTGCATCGCCGGTACTGCCGATGTAACGGGCGACAAAGTTGTAAATTGGTTTCAAATAACGCCCCCAAAGCGCTTCCAAAGCGCCCTCCTCTCCTGCCAGATAGGCCTGAACTAATTGCTCATCGGTCATGGTCAACGCACTAAGCATAACCCGCCACCGCTCTCACGCGAAATGGCGGCGGTCCGCAAAACTAGAAATTGATTCCCTCCTCCCATTTTCTAAGGGGAGGTTGGTGGGGTTCTGACCCTACAAGCCGTTCAGTAGCGCTCGAGTGCCCGGTCCGACACTGCCCAAGGGAGTCAAGCCGTGAGCCGCTTGATACTTCTTGACCGCAGCCATGGTCTGCGCGCCGAAGTAGCCAGTTATGGGTCCGCTATAAACTCCGGTTTCGGTCAGCCGCTTTTGCAACTCCCGTACGTCTATTCCTTCCGAGCCGAGCCGGAGCGGCCGGAGAAATTTGTAACTCGCGGCCAAAGTCGCTGCCGTTCTTTGAGCCATCTGGGACTGT
Source organism: Candidatus Liptonbacteria bacterium (assembly GCA_016212635.1). Lineage (GTDB taxonomy): Bacteria > Patescibacteriota > Minisyncoccia > UBA6257 > 2-01-FULL-56-20 > JACRFR01. The sequence continues at coordinate 6,289 of JACRFR010000051.1, forward strand.
AGAGATCGGAGTTGTGCTTGGAGTGTTGCGATCTGCGAAGCCGCATCAATGGAAGAAACGGTTGCCACGAAAGAGCCGCAGCCGCCGGACGTGGAACACACGTTAATCGAGGTCAGACCCACCGTGAGGCCGGTAACAGTCAAGGTACTGCCGTTCACGCTCGCTTGGGCAATGTTATTTGCAGCCGTAGGCAAGTAGTACGAACCGGAGCCGCCGTAGATCGGAGTGCTGACTGCTTGTCCGGCCTGGAGAGAGACGCTGGACTGGCCGAAGGTGACCAGCGCGACACTGCCCGTGCCGGAGGAAACCGAGATAGATAGGGTGGCGCACTGGCCGTTGGATTGGCAGATGACGTTGTTAACACTGCCCGGGCCGGTACCGGTGATCGTAGCCACGTTGCCGTTCAAAGAGACCGTGGCTATGTTCGCGGCCTGGCCGCCGGAGAGGTAGTAACTGCCGCTGCCATTCAGATAAACCGTGGCGACCTGGCCCACGGTCAAAGACACTGAATTTTGACTCAAAGTGAGCGGGCCGGTCGCACTCGTGGCGTTCACGGTGATTGAAAGCGTGCCGCAACCGCCACCGGTGGAGCAGACGCTCATGGAGGACGCCCCGGCGGTTAAGCCATAGAGCGAGAGCGAACTGCCGCTCAAAGTCGTCTGGACAAAACTGTTTCCTGTGGTCGGCAGGTAATAATTACCGACTCCGCCCGAGAGCGTCAGCGTGAGAGTCTGACCCACTTGGAGCGTGGGGTTGGTTTGGCTGAACGTGACCGGACTGCCGGTGTTTTGCCCCACAGTTACAATAAGCGTGGAGCAGTTGCTGGCCGTAGAGCAAATGGTAAACGTATCGGAGCCAACCGTGCTGCCGGTTACGGTCAGGGTACTGCCGGAAAGATTAGCCGAGGCAACATTGGGGCTGGAGTTGGTATTGATGTAGTAGGAACCGGAACCGCCGTAGATGGTAACGCTGGCGCTCTGGCCCGCCGGAATGTAGGGGTTGGTTTGACTGAAAGAGATCTGATTGTTGGCCGAGTTATTGACCGAGACCGAAACAGTGCCGCAGGTATTGGTGGTGGGCTGGCAAACGGTGATGACCGCGTTGCCGGTCGCTGCGGCGTAAACCGTGAGCGTACTGCCACTCAAAGCCGTGCTGATCGCGGTGGGATTAGTGTTGTTGGCCATGGTATAACCACCGCCACCGTAGATGGTAATATTTTGATTAGTGCCAGAGGTTAAGAATAAATTATTTTGGCTGAAGGTTAGTCCCTGGGAAGAATTGGAACCTTGCACCTGGACCACCAATGCGGCGCAATTGGCGGCAGTCCCCTGAAAACAAACCGTGCCGACTGCAGAGCCGACACTAATTCCGTTGACCGTGATCTGCGTACCATTAGCCGTAAAACTTGCGACCGCGGACGCGGAGTTGCCCAAAACATAGAGCGGCGTAGAACCGCCTACCAGCGATACCGCGGAAGTCTGGCCGGGAGACAAAGTCAGGCTGGTTTGACTCAAGGTAAGGGCGCCGGTTGTCGTGGGCCAGGTCGTGATCGGCGACTGCTGGCCGTTGATCATCACGTAGACCAAACTGCCGGAGTTTATGCCGTAGGCGGACGCGCTGACCGAGGCGACCAGTGAACCGCTGGCGTTGGTACTGCCTAAACTGCGAACCTGCATGCCCGCGCTACTCGCCACGTTGTAATAAAAGAGCACATTGGCGTTCGCGTCACCCGAGACGCTAGCTTGGATCGAGTCGCCGCTCACCGGAGACAAGGTCAGAGCGGGCGTGGCGGCCTGGGCGCTTGCGAAAATGGCCAGAGAGGCCAGGAGCACCGCGCTTAAAATCGCTATATTTCTATTCACGGAATTGTAAATACTGGGTGGTTTTCGACTGTATAATAGGATTATAGCGCTATAAAGACCTTAGTCATAGCCCAGTGCTGTGGACGTGCTAGGCTGTAACAAAGGTCGAAAATATAAAGAAAAAGAATCCCCGAACAGACTGCCATGAATGAACAGACGTTCATCGGTCTGGATCTGCAC
>JACRFR010000053.1 GCA_016212635.1 Candidatus Liptonbacteria bacterium
AGCCGCCTGTCCGCCTCCGGCGGAGAATCCAGGTGGGAATACTGAATGGATCCCGGATATTTTTCACAGCTCTGAAAAATTCCGGGATGACCCGAGGACGCAGCAAGCTGACGGGGTATGGACCCTAAAAGAGAATCAAAACAAAAACACCCGCCACGCGCGGGTGTTTTTGTTTAGGTGGAAACGTGAGCTCACAATTGGAACTTAAAGAATATATTGCTCAACTGCCACAGTTATTGAAATGGGGCAAGCTAGCCCTACTAGAGAATCATTCCCTAAGTTCACTACGTTAACTAGATTAGCGTAAGCAGTTGCATCTTAAAGTATAAAGACCCTCAACAGAGCAGATATCGTGGAATGTTTGCGTTAGATTGGATTTTTATTGCAAAACTAAATAAATAATCATACTATCTTCATTATGAATAAATGGCTGCGATTTGCGTTCCAGGCCCTGATTCTTATAGTTTGTGAGGCGCTAATACTCTACGCCGCCTACAATAATAAGAGATTGGGGCTATGTAGCGACTCAGATGGTGCGGTATGGCCTGGTAGATGTGTAGGTCTCGTCGGAATAATGATTTTTCTCGTCGCCCCAGCTTTCCTAGTATTTTACACTGTCCAGATCGCCCCAAGATTATTTATTGACAAATCGAAACCCGTTGAGAATAAACCGGCTCCGCAATCAATTTATGAGATCTCATACTGGCTAGTGGGTGTTGTCATCCCGTGGTATTTTCTGACAGTCGGTCTGCATCTTAAATTGTACTGGTTCTTTTGGTTGGCAGTTTTTCTGATCTTCTCATACAACTTCTGGAAGCGGTATAAAAAGCTTGAACTGAGAACTGTCGCATTCGGTCTTGTGAGCATACTTCTTATTATCGGATTCGTTTTCTGGCACGCCAGTGTCCGATAAGTCAGCCGGGTGTTTGTTCCGCAAGGCGAAACCGGGACCGTATGTGGTTCACCACGAGCGATCAAAGCCCCGCAATCAGCGGAGCTTTGCGAGTCGAGTGGAAACGTAAGCTCACAATTAGAACTTAAGGAATATATCGCTCAACTCCCACAATTATTGAAATGGGATAAGATCGCCTTGCTTGAGAATCATTCACTAAGTTCACTACGTTAACTAAGTCGACACCGGCCGGAAAACGCCAGAACGCCTATTTCTCGGTTAAAGATGAAAGTATGGCGTTCACTTCGTCTGTAGCCCCAGAAATAACTAATGTGTAATGATTGCTTTGCGAATCAAATAACTCGAAGGTGTTGTTTCCGGTTTGAAAAACCTGGAATTCAGGTAAAGAGAATTTATAAACGCTGCTCGTCCCAGCAAGAAAGATAGATTTAATATTCAGTAAAAGCGCCAAACTAGCAGTTTCTTCTTGAGATTTGTTTGTAATGACGGCTTGAATCGGAGTGAGATTAAGTACAAAAGAGTAAAAGTCGTATTCCGACTTAATCCCGTGAGAAATTAAATAGCTGCCGGCGCTCTCTGCTTGATTGGCGTTGGTAGCTTTATTAGAGATTATCTGGGCATACGGAGTATTGACCATTATTGTCACCCCCTTGTGATCTGAAAAAATAAAATTAGACGCTATAGCGCCGTCTTTTTTCTGAGCCAAAATCCACGGAGCCGTAAACTTTATTCCGAGACCAGCGTATTGTGTGCCCGATATAGTACCTACGCGAAAGTCTTTAGAAATCGGAATAAATACGCCTGGGGAAACTTATCTTTTGGAAATACAGTTTCCAGTGTTTGCGATTGTGGTTCAGTAGATGTTTGATTCTCCTGGCTTGGCTGAACCGAAGTCTCGGTTCTTGTTCTGCTATACAAGACAAACCCACCAAGAATTACAATTGCAATGGCCAAGACGACATAATATTTTTTCATAACTCTATTATAGCATTTAGTGCGAGAGAGGATTTGAACTAATTGGATTGCCGGTCCCACTCCCGTCATCTGCCTACCTTTAAACCAAGTGCTTGTTGCGGAAAGCGAAACCGGAGCTACTTCTTATCGAGCCACCGGAACAAATCCTTACACTGGTCTCTGAGTTGTTGTCGGCCGTAGCCGCTTTTCAGATACTTTTCTCGGGCGGTGGCATCCGACGGGAACAAGAAAGCTTCGTAATGAATCAGTTTGAGCGGCCGGCGGTTTCTGGTCGACAAAACGGAGCCGCTATTGTGCGACACAATTCTTTGTTTCAGATCGTCGCTTTTGCCGATGTAAAAGCCGTGGTCTTTTAAACTATACAGCACGTAGATGTAGTGCATGCAATTAGTATACACTACGACACCACGTCAAACGTGGTGAGAAAAACAAGAAATGCCACGTCAAACGTGGTGAGAAAAACAAGAAATGCCACGTCAAACGTGGTGAGAAAAACAAGAAATGCCACGTCAAACGTGGCACCTTGCAACCGCAGTTTCTGACGAAACCGCGTTTGACGCGGTGGAGATGGCGGGAGTTGAACCCGCGTGCAAAGAGAAATCGATCGGCGCTCTACAAGCTTATCCTTCGGCAAGTTCAGGACCGAAGCCCTAGGTTGCCTACGGGCAGATTTGATTCGGTGGTTTTCGAGAACCGCCTAAGAATCGTCCGCGGTTCCTTAGCCTTCGGTATATCACCGGGCTCGATCAGGAAGACGCCGATCGGCCGATGCCCGCTTAGGCGAAAGCGAAAGCAGGAGCTGGAACTCGATTAGAGTTGGCAGTTATAGGTTTTTGCCAGTTTCACGACTTAGCGGTCGGCTTGCACACCAGACCTATTCTCTTTGTCAAAGCCGGTCATCCCCGGTTAACTAGAACCCAACTCAAAAATAGCTTATTAGAAAATCATCCGCGCCTCCCGCGGGTATTTCCGGCTGTGAACCCCGATTTCCTCCGCAAAATACCTCTGGTATTCTTTGTCGGAAGATCGGGCTTCTCGCTCGGAAATCCCTCGCGGGAGCCGTCGGCCTATTTTTAAGGTGGGTTCTCCAGCGAAAGACATCTTAATACAAACCTTAATAAAATAAAAGGGTTGTGCGTTTTGCATACCAGTGCGATTCATTGCTAAAGTATCAGCAGGAAAGGAGGCCGTATGGCCCTGGAAGTCAACCGCATATACGAAGGGTGCACGGATGGCGCGACCCAGCGCACCCAGCGAGTGGTTCTGGCAATTTTCGGGGACAAGATTCACTACTGGGACTTCGGTTCCAAACGGCGAAATACTGTGCCGTGTGAGTTTTTTGTCGCCTGGCTGAACCGGCAACCGGTTCAGCACCCCCGCCATCACCATTCGGCCGCCGCCTAACACACGGCGCGCCAAACATCAACCGCGAGCCCCTGCGAGAAACAGGGGCTTCCGCACATTAATCTTTCAGGAAATGTTTCCCTTTTAATGGAATATTCTACTAAACGGGAAACATTTAACGGCAGGGGGCAACAGGAGAAAACTCGGAATAATTTCCGAGCTCCCAGCGTGGCTAAAATGGCGGAAATTCCCCGCCAGATGACGGGAGCGGAATTTCGGAATATGATTAGCGGGATGAATGCCGAGACCCGACAATGCCAGAACCCCGACGCTTCGGCCCTAATGTTTCAATCGGGGCAGGTCGGGGCTCCGACCCCAAAGGGGCGTCGGAGCTGTCAAAACTGTAAATCCGAGTTCGCCATAGAACCGGAGGATTTCGACTTCTACCGGAAGCTCGACGTGCCGCTACCTACCTGGTGCCCGGAGTGCCGGCAGGTGCGCCGCTACGCCTGGCGGAACGAACGGATCCTTTACCGGCGCCCATGCGATCTTTGCGGTAAGAGCGCGGTTACGATTTACTCGCCCAACAAACCGTACAAAGTTTACTGCCCGCCTTGCTGGTGGTCGGACAAGTGGACCGCGCAGGACTATGGCCGAGAGTTTGATTTTTCCCGGTCATTCTTTGAGCAATTTCACGAGTTGCAACTCCAGGTTCCGCGCATCTCGCTCTTAACTAAAAACAGCGTGAACTCGGAATACACCAACCACTGCAACAATAATAAGAACTGTTTCCGCGGCTATAGTTTATTCGAATGTGAAAATGTTCTGTACTCCAACAATATCTGGCAAAATGGCCGGGACAGCATGGAGTGTTATCACTCGGATGAGGGTATAGAATTATCTTACGAATGCGTCGATTGCTTCGGTGTTTACCAGTGTCAGTACGGAATGCTGCTGCGCAATTGCACCGATTGCTATTACTGTCTCGATTGCCGGGGGTGCTCCCACTGTTTCCTGTGCTGGAATCTGCGCAATAAGCAGTACTGCATCCGGAACCGGCAGTACACCAAAGAGGAGTACGCCGAAAAGATCCAGGAGTTCGGACTGGATTCCTACGCCCGACGCGCGGAGCTTTACCAGCAATACCGGGGAGAGATCCTGCCGCAGGCCCTGTACCGTTTCGCCAATATCGAGAGGTCTGTGGGGGTTTCCGGCAATATGATTTTCAACTCCAAGAACTCCCACCACGTGTTCGACGCGGACCGGACCGAGGACAGTAAGTACGCGATCATCTCGCCGGACGTTAAAGACACCATGGACGCCTATCACTACGGCTTTGCCACGGAGTTGGTGTATGAATGCCACGCGCTCATTCATTGTTACCATGTCCTTTTCTCCCACCTGTGCTACGACAACTCCAACCTGGAATACTGCGACGGCTGCCATAACTCCCAGGATCTGTTCGGCTGCGTGGGCGTTAAACAGGGACAGTACTGCATTTTCAACAAGAAATACGACGAGCGATCCTACCGGGAGCTTCGAGATAAGATCATCGCCCACATGCAGCAAACCGGCGAGTACGGGGAGTTCTTTCCGGTTGAGCTGTCCCCTTTCGGCTATAACGAGACCCAGGGCTAGGTTTATCATCCAATGAGCAAAGAGCAAGTTCTCGCCAAGGGTTGGAGGTGGGAAGATCTGGTTCCCGGCACCTTCGGCAAGACCACCCTCGAACCAAAAAACATTCCGGACCAGATCGGAGACGTTGCCGACTCGATCTTGAAAGAGGCGCTGGAGTGCGTACAGTGCCAGAAAAATTACAACGTAGTTCCGCCCGAGTTGCAGTTGTACCGGCGACTCAATGTGCCTGTTCCCCGCCTCTGCCCCGATTGCCGGTATCGGAATCGTATTGCCCTGCGGCCGCCACGCAAACTTTGGCACCGGCAGTGCCAGTGCGCTGGCAATGCGCGGATCGACGCGGAACAAACGCAGATAGACGCGGAAAGGAGCGACCCCACCGCTCCTCCCCTTAGAAAGGGGGTTAGGAGAGGCGCACCAAAACACGGCGGAACACTTCCACGACTTGCCTCCCGACGCTCCGACTCCGGTCGGAGGTCGGGACCCCGACCAGAAGCGTCGGGGGTGCCCGAACGAGTTTGAAACGCCCTATGGCCCAGAGAGACCGGAAATCGTTTATTGCGATCAGTGCTATCAAGCGGAGGTTTCTTAACAACCTATTACCACTTATTACCATTTATTACTATCTGTTACGGTATTGTAACAAACTAGTAATATGCTGCGCGATATAAATTGAGATAAATTGTACGTCTAGATAGGCGGTGACAATTTTTGACAGATAAGTTACGGTCCGGTAGAATCTAGCCATCCCGTGAGGTACCAAGCACCACGACTCCAAGACGTTACCCGTATCAACGAGCGGATCATCGCTGCCGAATTGCGGGTGGTCGGAGCCAATGGCGAGAACTTGGGAGTGCTCTCGCGGGCCGCCGCGCTCGCGCTCGCCAAGCCGGAGGAGGGCCTGGATCTGATCGAGATCGCGCCCAACGCCAAACCGCCGGTGGCGCGCTTGATGAGTTTCGATAAGTACCGCTATCAGAAGGAGAAGCAGGAGCGAAAGGAGCGTCAGGCGCAACGCGGCAGCAATTTGAAGCAGATCCAGATCAGCGTGCGGGAAGCGGCCCACGACCTTTTGCGCAAGGCGACCCAGGCCAGCGAGTTCCTGGAGGGGGGCAGTCAGGTAGAAATTCAGTTGCGCTTACGGGGCCGGGAGAAAGGCAACCAGGTCTGGGCTAGGCAAAAGTTGGACGAGTTCTTGAAAATGTTCACCATCGAGCATAAACTGATTCACCCGCCGCAACCCGGCGGCCGGGGGCTGGTGGTGCTGATCGTCAAAAAGTAGAATTTAGAATATAGAAGATAGAATAAAGGGATACTAATCAAGCAAATCATTCGGAGCATTCGGATGGAATTCGGATATTTCGGATCGCGTTTACCATGAAGAAGAGCGTCACCAAGAGAATAAAGATCACGCGGCAGGGCAAGATCGTGCGGCGGCCGATGTCGGTGGATCACTTTCGTACTCGCAAGTCGACCAAGAATCTGCGCAATAAGCGCAGCCGCCGTTCGTTGAACAGTCCCTTGAAGCGGATCACCGGATACTGAAGTAGGATCAAGAAGTAAGAAGCAAGAAGTAAGAGGGATACAAGGATTCCCGAGCCTCACTTCTAAATTCTCAATTCTCAATTCTAAACAACAATGCCCAGAGTTAAACGAGGAACCATAGCCCACAAGAAACGCGAGAAGCTACTGAAGCTAACCAAGGGTTTTAAGTGGGGCCGGAAGTCGAAGGAGAAGGCCGCCAAGGAAGCGCTCTTGCACGCCCTGGCCCGCAAGTTCCGCGGCCGCAAGGAGAAGAAGCGGACCAGCCGCGCCTTGTGGAACGTGCAGATCAACGCTGGCGTACGCGCCGCAGATAAGACGCTGACCTATTCCAAACTGATCGCTGCGCTCAAGAGCAAGGGCGTAATCTTGGACCGGAAGATCTTGGCCGATCTGGCCGAAAATGAACCGCAAGTGTTTGAGAAGGTGGTGGGCTTTGTTAAGTAGAAGCGAGAGTAATCGCAAATAACGTTAATTTAATTAAAGAGGTAATAATGCGAATAGAGAATCAAGGAACGCCCCGCTTAGCGGGGTGTTTTTTGTTGTCAAACTCCTTGTCATTTACCGTCTATTCAAGTCAGCCAAGCCGAGACAGAATCCGCATAGAAAGGAGGTCGACAAATGACCTTTTGCTTGACAGGCAAAATCTACCTGGACTGCGGCGGCGCGGCCTTAACCCTGCCAGTTTGTCGGGAGTTTCAAGCCGCTTCCGGTTCCGAAGGAGTTCTCTTGGCTAATTCTTTAATAGCGGAGCGTGGCTGGGAAAAATTCGCGCTGGAATTGAATCTTCGGGAGGCCCAGCCGGTTTTCTCTTGGCACATCCCGGCGTCGGAGCGAACCCCGGAACCGCTGCTCTAGAGAGCAGAAAGAAATCCAAGACTCCAAATCACCCGAGGATTGATGCTGGTGCGGCGCGAACTCAATGTTCGCGCCCCTTTTTGGCCTGTCTGGGCGGGTGTCACAATTCGTGTCAATAATACATTTGACAGAATGGCAGATGGCATTATCCTGCTTATATAGTCGTTTTATTATGCGTTTCGTTTTTAAATATATTCATGACAACCACAGTATTCGAAAAAATAGGCCTGTCAGGAAATGAAGCGGGGGTCTATCAAGCCCTACTCCGTACCGGGCCGGCTTCCATCCGCCAGATCGCAAGCGAGACCGGGATCAATCGCGGAACTGTCTACGAATCGCTCAAAAAACTTCGGGAGCGCGGATTGGTGAGCCGTTCCGACAAGAAGCAGCGCCAAAACTTCATCGCCGAGGATCCAGAGGTTTTTTTGACCTATTTCCGGGATGAGCGTAAGCGCTTGGCAACTCTACGTAAGGAGTTGGGCCGGGCTTTGCCGGAGCTCAAAGCGATGTACGCGGGGCCCAAACACCAACCGGTTATCCGAATGTTCGAAGGCCAGGCGGGAGTGCGATTCATACTGGAAGACCTGCTCAAAACCATGGGGCAGGAAGAAAAGAAAGAGTATTACGCCTACTCCGCGGCGGATATTCGGGAGTATCTCTACTTTCACTTCAAAAGCTTTTCCGAACGCCGCATCAAGGCGGGTATCAAAACCAAGGTTATTGCTTTGGGTTCTGGCGGCGAACTGCGGGGCTTGGATGAGCGGCGCTGGCTGACCACCAAGCGCGGCGCACCCACCTATATCCTGATCTACGCCAACCGAGTCGCACTTATCTCACTTTCGAGCGGCGGTAAGCCGGCGGCGGTGCTGATGGAAGACCGCGCTCTGGCCGACACCCAGCGTTTGATCTTCGAGCGCTTGTGGGAGAGTTTGCCCCGGTAGGTAAATCATAGGACTTATAGGTCGTACAGGACTTATAAGACCCATCGATCAGATGGCCCCTTCTTTTCGAAGCAGGCGCTCCTTTTGCTTCTCCCCGCGGTTATAACCGCCGGGCGTACCATCCGAGCGGATCACCCGATGGCACGGGATGCGCGGATCATGGTTGCGGTGCAAGATGTTGCCAACCGCGCGATAAGCTCGCGGCGAACCGGCCCGGCGGGCAACCTGCGCATAAGTCAGAACCGAACCGCGCGGAATATGCGCGACTACGGCCAATACCTTGTCCCGAAAAGATCCTGCGGGTTTCATAACTCAAGACTGTCGTGCGGGCCGACGGAAATAGTGCGGACTCGGGGCGCGGCCCATGTTGGGAGTAATTGGAGGCCGCGGCGGGACGGGGCGGGACGGTGAGATGCGCGGGTTTGGGTTTCGCGTCTGAAGCTGGGCGTCGCGCAAAAAGCTGTGGACCTTGCGCAAGATCTGCTTAGTGCCCGCGTACTTATCGGTCAGCATGCGCAGGGCGTCGTGATACAAAAACCAGGCATAGCCGCTGTGCTCGCGAGGAGAGATGACCACGCGGGGGTTGCGGGTCTCGGCGAGATATAAAACTACCGTGTCGTGAATATGCTCGTTGCCGTGGACAAATGAAAAATTTTGGCGGGCTTGAAAATTGGGTATGACCCGCAGGTCTCGCCGAGTCAGCCCGGTCTCCTCCGCCACTTCCCGGAGCGCGGCCTCCAAACTATCTTCTCCGGCTTCGAAATGCCCCTTCGGAAAATTCCAGTAGTTGCCTCGCCGATACAGGAACAGATATTTAGCCCCCTCTTCGGAGGGGTAAAAAATGATCATGCCCGCGACTACTTGTTTTTTATCGCGCAGCTGTTTGGGCTCTTTGGGGGGTTGCATGGGCGTAGGACGTAGAGTAAGAGCTTCACCCGAAAATAATCGGGTGGGATAAAACCATCAGTTAGGGGATGAGAGGCCCAAATCCCTCAACTGATCAGCTCCGGGCAGACCAGGAGCAACGGGGCTTACTATACCGAAAAGGAAAAAGTTTGCAAGAGTTTCAGAGGCGCTGTTCGGAAACCACCGATTTTATTGCCCGAGCTTGTCGAGGGCCATGCCACGTACCCGCCAAAAAGCTACCCTTCGACGGGCTCAGGGAATAACTTTTTGATGTTTCCGAACAGCGCCATAGTTTGACAAATGCTTGAGGAATCGTGCATCCGAATAGATAAACCTATAGGTCGGATAGGACTTATAAGACCCATAGGTCCGATAAACTTGTCTACTCGGCGGTAACCAAAAAATCGAGTTGGCCGTCGCGTACGGTCAAGGTCGCTTCGTTGCCGCGGACAATTTCGCGGCGCAGAAGTTTTTCGGCGAGAGGCGCGCGCACGTGTTCCTCGATCGCGCGCCGGAGCGGCCGGGCGCCGAACAGCGGATTGTAGCCCAGCTCGACCACCTTGGCGATGGCCGCAGCATCGAAGTTCAATTTGATCCCCTGCTCCGCCACCGTTTGGACCAGTTCACCCAGCGCCAGGGCGGCGACTTTGGCCAGGTTCTCGGAAGAGAGATTCTGAAAAACGACGATCTTAGAAAAACGGTTAAGCAGCTCGGGTTTAAAAACATCGGTTAGCTTGGTTCTGACCGTGTCGGCGATCTCGGCCACCGGCCGGCCTTCGGCGATGGCCTGCACGATCAGGTCGGAGTGGGCGTTGGAGGTCGCGATGATAATGGTGTTTTGGAAATCCACCGTCCGGCCGAGATTATCGGTCAAGCGTCCATCGTCCAGAACCTGTAGGAATATATTCAAAATATCCGGGTTCGCTTTTTCGAACTCATCCAAGAGGATCAGACTGTAGGATTGGTGCAAAACCGCTTCGGTCAAGGCGCCCGGGGAAACGCCTTCCGGCGCGCCCAAGAACCGCTGCAGGCCGGCTTTGTCCTGGAACTCGGTCATGTCGAAGCGCAGCATGGCGGTCTTGGAACCGAACTGAATTTGCGCCAGAATCTTGGCCAGCTCGGTTTTACCCACACCGGTCGGTCCCACGAACAGGAAGCTGGCAATCGGGCCGCCCTTCCGGGTTAAACCGCTCCGGTACTCCCTAAGCGAGTTGGCCACCGCGCGGACCGCCTCTTCTTGGTCGATGAACTGCCGGTGAATGGTCTCCTCCAGATTGAGCAGCGTTTCCGCTTCGGCTTGGCTCGCCGCGTGGATGGGCACTTTGGTTTTCTGTTCCACCAGCGCCACGATCCGATCCGGACCTACCAGGCGCTCGCCTTGCTGGCCGGCCTGAACCACGGCTTCCTTGATCAACTCGGAGGCGCTGGAGGGTAGGAGTTTCTGGTGTAAATATTTCTGGGCCAGCCCGACCGCCTGTTTGATGGCGCCGAAACTGACGGTTATGCCGGTTTGGTGCTCCAAGAGCAGACATTGGTAAACCAAAACCCGCTCGGCTTCCTCGGTGCTGATCTCCTGGACCCGGATGGTCTCGAATAATCCCAGAAAGTCGCTCTTGGGCTCGATTGCCTCTTTGAACTCGCGAGTGTAGGTCAAGCCGATGATCGGGAAAGCATTATCTTTGATTATCGGCAGGAACGCGTCGGCTGCGGAGAGAAAGGCGGTGCCGGAAGTGCGCAGTAAATTATGAATGTCCGGAACGCAAAGGATGATATTGCCCGCCCGCAGAATTTCGGTCGCGACCACTTGAATCCGGCGCTGGAGCTCTTCCGGCGCCGCGCCCGCCACCAGACTGGAGAGTTGCAGCGCGACCAGGCGGCGATCAAACAGCGCCGGCGGTATCTCGTCCCGAATTATAGCGTAAGCCAAGTGAGCCACTATGGTCTCCTTACCGATACCGTTATCGCCGATCAGTAAGGCGTTGGGATTGACCGGACGGGACAGGGCGCCGAGCAAGCGATCGTACTCCTCTTGATGCCCGATCATAAGCCCGATGGAGCCGGTGCGGGCCAGGTCGGTAAAGTCCAAACTGTACCGGTCCAGATTGGGAGTGGGCCGGCTGGTCCAAGCGTGATTGATGACCCGGTGCCGCAGGCCGCGGTGAATTTCGAAAGAGATGCCCCCCAGCGCGGCCGGCAAACGCCGCAGACGCGCGAAATGACTACGCGTTTCACTGAAGATCAGCGCGCGCTCCAAGTCTCCGGGATCCACCGTGAAGGTGCTGATAATGCGCCGTATGTTCTCCCGGCCCACAGTGACCAGACCGACCAAAAGGTCGTCCGGATTGATGCCGCGATGGCCGCGGCGCACGGCCGGCGGGAGAGATTGAACAACCACGGCCTCGGCGGCGGCGAGTCCCAGCGCGCGATGATCTTGGGTCTTGGTCTCGGCGTCGGTGGCAGCGAGCGCAGCTTCCACTTTTTGACTTACTTCTTCCGGTTTTATGTCCAGGCGCCGGAGCCCATCGCGCGCGTCCCGCCGTTCCAAGAGCAGACGGAACAACTGCAGCTCCAAGGACACGCCGACTAAGGTGGAGCGATCAAAGGCTCGCTCGATGAGTGCGAAAGCGTCCGGGGCCAAGTACTGGCTCAAGTTGACCGCCCCGCTCGGGGGCAGTTCCGCCAGAGAGCGATCTGGGTGGCGGCGATGCCAGGCGTAGTCCGCCAAGACGAGCGCTAGAAAAACACCCAGCCAGCGCGCGGAGCGCAGCGGCGCCATGGCTACCAGGACAAAAGTCAGCGCGACCAAGACAATTAAAAATAGTGCGCTGATAACCCGGACTAGAAGCCGCCCCGCCGCGGTCATGTGCAACCGCGGATCGTCAAAGCTAGGGGCTAGCTCGGAACTTTTAGCGGAAGATGACACCCAGGGCATAGAGGAGTATGAAGGGCGGGATGGCCTCCCAGATCAATAAGATCGGTAAAAATACGATGATCGCGATCAGCGAGAGCAAAAAGCCGATCAGCAGGCGGCCGGCGCGGAAGACCGGCCCTAGAATGCGACCCACTATGGAGTAATCCTGATACAGCGGTTCGGTCAGATGGCGCAAAGTTATCCAGACCGCGAAACTGCTGTTGATCGTGCGGAGTATTTCTACCAGCCGGTACAAAATAGCTCGCGTGCCGCCCACACACCAGTGCCGGAAGAAACCGAGGATGTGTCCCAGGAACCGCCCGACCAGATACCCGAGCGCGAAGTTGGAAGCTCCCATTGGGATAAGTATACCCTATGGGACTTATTAGACCTACCGCGCCCTGCCGTAGTCCGCGACATAGTCGGGACGACCGCGTACCGCCTAGCTTCAGCGGTGGCGCAAGGCGGGTAAGTCGCATTAGACTAATAAGCCCTATCAGTCCTATTCGACCAATTGCCCACTGCCTAATGCAACTTGAAATACAAATCCCTATCGTTGTCCCTGCCACTCTCTCCGCCCCGTCATTATGTTTTTTTCTTTCCACTCCATGCCTCCACTCGACGTAACGTTTCGCCACCACCCAATGTACACAGTCCGACGACCGTCGGACTGTGTACATAATCCATTTCACACGATTGGACGATCGGACAATCGTGTGATTTGTGCTATTTCCAATTGAGTTGTACCACTCCCGGTCAATCACCGCCCATGAGGGGA
>JACRFR010000052.1 GCA_016212635.1 Candidatus Liptonbacteria bacterium
AGTGTGACGGCGATCGTTGTGAAACTAGCAGATGGGCAAACCGATAAGAAGTAGACCGATAAGCAACCGGGGATGGTCGGCGGCGGATGGGGTCGGCTAATTGTCTTCCTTTAAAATCAACTACCTCGCAGCAAGCTGACGGGGTATGGACCCTAAAAGAGAATCAAGTCTGTACCCAGCGCTTGGTTTATTTGCTGGACCGCCTCCCGCAACTCCTGGATACTGTTTTCCCGAGTATAGCGCCCGGCTAGTTCGCGCAGTCGACCGCCCAGAGTTGCCAGTGCTTCGACCGGCCGGGTATGCAATGATAGGATTCTCTCGGCGTATGCCGCTGGATTGTGATGGTCAATGATCAGCGAAGGATCTGTCTCGCGTATAAATTCCTCACTGCCGGTAGTGGGCGAGATAAGTGGGATGCAACCCGCGACGCAGGCCTCCACTACTGCCAAGGGGAAGGCGTCATACCGCGCGGGGGCCAGGAGATAGGGACTGCGAGCGAAATACGGCCGTGGGTCCTGCTTGCCTTCAAGGTGGACGCCGGAGGAATCTTTGATCCCGTAGCCGGAGAGGTTTAAGTTTTCGGTGCCGGCACCAATCAGAAAAAGTTGCCATTCCGGATCGCGCTCGATCAGGATAGAAAAAATTCGCAAGACAATGTCCAGGCCCTTGGTATGCCCGGTTTCCGTCGGGCGGTTGATAATAAACAGGAGCGACTTGGCCCGATAGTCTGGCCGGATGGTGGCCAGACTAACAGGATCCAAGGTGGAGTAGTGATGGAGCAGAGAAAACGGTTTACTGACATAGTGGCACAAGTCATCGGCAACTAAGTCAGAGATCGGTAAAAAGTAATCCGCTCGAGCCAAAACTTGGGACATAACCCAGTTACCCCAACGAGAACGCTGACGCCAATTTAAGGCGGGCTCGGGGACCATCATGATTATTTTGATCCGTGGGTAAAAAAGTTTCCGAAAAAAAACCGGCCAAAGGCATAAGCCGCCTTCGACTAAATAAACCTCGGCTCGGGGTAGTTTCCAGGCCGCCCGCCACGCGCGCCAGAGCATGACCAGTGTATTTTCGCCGCGGTAGTCAAAAATAAAATCTCGCTCCGTGATTAAACCGCCCAAGTAATCGGATTTGGGATTCCGCCCCCGATGGATAAAAATTGCAGAGGTCATACTGCCGCCTATCTAGCCACGGGGAGCTTCGTAACTTTCCAGTGAGTTGCTGATCTGAAGCGTTTCCCGATTAGAGCGCGCACTATCCGCGAATTCTGGCACTAGATTGGGTTCTCCTCGTAGCCTCTTCGCAATTTCCTCTAATTGCCGCCGGTGGCCCTTATCGATCGCTGCCAGCTTTTTCTCCTGGCTACCCCGCGCGGAGTGTAAGGTTAGAGTTTTGAAATCCCGGATCTCCGCGGCCAGACCTCCTTTGAAAATTTGGACTACCTCTTTGGGGTATGGCTTAGCACCCAGGGAGGTATAGGTTATGACCATCTGACTACCGTCTTTAAAAGACATGATTACCAGGTAGTTGTCGGGTGCCCGGACGGCCTGGCCGTCCACGGGCATAGTTTCCATTCGCGCGGAGGCGATCTCACTGCCGGTCAAGAAGCGACCGAGGTCCATAAAGTGACAGCCTTCACTTATCCAGCGGCCGCCACCCACTGCCGGATCTTGCATCCAGTGCCCCGGGTCCATGAAACCGGCGTTGACGGTATAGTTGATAACGGTCGGCCCTGGCAGGCCACGCAAATACTTCTGGAGTTCCAACGTCAGGGGCGCATAGCGGCGATTGTAACCGACAAAGACCGGCGTTTTCGCGGCCGCAGCCAGCTTCTCGATCTCTTCTTGATCTGAAAGCTTCACACACAGAGGCTTCTCCACGAAACACGCCTTCTTCGCGGCCAAGCAGCGCCGCACAAAATCCGCGTGGGTATTGTTCGGAGTCAGGATGAAAACCATATCGATCTCCGGATCATTTATGACTTGATCCGCGTCGGTCGAGGTGTACTTCACGCCATACTGCCGCGCGAGCCGTGGTAAAGGTAAGGGTTTGCGCGCCACCAGAGCGCGGATCTCATACTGTTTGAGCGAACTTAAGATCGGCAGGAGGGTGCCCTTGGCAAAGTCCCCCACCCCGATCAAGCCCACGCGAATTACCCCGGTTTTGGGCTTGAAGGCAGGGTTGGTGATGGTAGCGGCCATGGTCGAAGCAGATGCGGCCTCGGGGTAGCGGATGACAGCGCCGATCAAGGCAGCGGCGCCGGACTTCATCTCCGCGTAAAGACTGGGCGCCTGGTCAAAATTCACCTCGCGCGAGATGAGCGGGTCAATATTTATTTTTTTCTCCGCCAGCAAGGCCAGGAACTCGCTTAAGTTCCGCCGCTCCGTCCAACGCACGAACTCCGCCGGGTAGTCCAGGCCTTTTTCTTCATAGGTCGGATCGTATCGGCCGGGGCCGTAAGACCGGGACATTAAGAGCCTAATGTCTTTTTTAAATGCAAGATTGTAATCCAGCGCGATCGGTGCTTTGCCTAAAACTACAATGGCCCCGCCGGGACGCACCGCCTGGAGCGGTCCGCGGAGCGCATCTTCTTCTTTGCTGGCCGCCGCAAAAATAGCGCCATCCGCTCCCCGTCCGGAGGTCAGCGCGGATAACTGCGAATCGAAGATCTCATCCTGGGCGGCAAAGACCGCGTACGCGCCGAGCGCGCCGGCAAGCTTGCGCCGGTCCGCGTTAGGTTCGATCACTAAGCAGCGGGCTCCGGAAACGGTCGCTAAGAGCAGGGTCATGAGGCCGATCAAGCCCGCGCCATGGATCACCACCACGTCCCCCATCTGAGGCTGCAGTTTGCGAACCGAGTTCATGGCGATACAGCCAATGGCGCCGAAAGACGCCGCTTTGAGATCCGCGCAGCCAGCCGGGAGTTTGGCCACCAGGTTTTGAGGTACGGCCACAACCTCTCCATGGACCGCTTTCTCCATACCCATACAGGCCACCGAATCTCCCGGTTGGATACCCCTCACCTCCCGGCCCACAGACAGAACCACGCCGGCCGAGGAGTACCCTAGAGGCGCCTGGGAGGAAACTGCATTTAGTACTTTCTTGACGGTATCCGCTAGCCCTCGCTCTTTTATATTGGTCACCAGCTTCTCCAGATTCTCTTTTTTCCCCGCCTTGGCTTCTAGGGAGGACTCCGCGATGGCGAACAGCTCGGAACCGGGCGAGATGGCCGAGAAGGCGTTCTGTACCAGAATCTCCCCTGCCCCGATTTGGGGCGCAGGCAGTTCCTCAATAACCACTTGGTTGTTGCGATAATAGAGGGCTTTCATTGGAAGTAATTGTAGCCCATTGGCCGAGCCCCGGCGAGAGCCTACGCTTTTTCCGCTTCCACTGCCAAAGAAATTCGATCAATGATCCGATAGCCATGATCATCCAGTCCGGCCAGATCCGGAATTGGAGAGTGATCGTATTCGACCATGCGAACATTGGTGAAACCGGCGCGTTCAAATAAAAACTTGAGAAAATCCAGGTTATAGATGTAGCGATGCTCGCCGTTTTGCCGTAGTTCTTGGTTGAACATTTCCACGGGATGAGCGAAGGCGGTCGACTGGCAGTAGTGGGCAATGAGATCCTGGTTGGCAAGAGGATTTTGGTAGGCGGCGATCAAGCGATCCAGATCGGGGGTCACAAAATGGAGAGAGCCGCCGGGCTTCATCACTCGTGCCAACTCCGAGAGGAACGCAACGAACTGCTGGAGCTCGACGTGTTCGATCAGGTGGTGGCTGTAAGCCCGATCCACCGACGCCGCAGGAAAGGGCAGAGACTTGGTAATATCTAAATAAATATCCCCATGATAAATATCGGCGTTCAACCAACCGGGGAGAAGCCGCTCCCCGCAGCCAAGATGGAGGCGCACCGGTCCCGCCCGGCAAGCGCGCGTGATCGCCGTTTTGCGGAAATAGCCGCTGCGAGTCAGCCGGTGTCTCAGGTATCTGGCCCGCATATAACACGCAACCGCAAAACGATAAAGGCCCAGCTTTTGAAGTATTCGTTTTGCGCCGTCCATTGGATTATGTTTTTGATTTGGCCCAAGCGGCCCCCGCCCAAAGAGCCGGAATGTAAATCGTGAGCCGCGGCAAGAAACTTAGCTTCAAGAAAAAAATTGTCGCAAAAACTACCCAGCCGACCAATACTAGAATATACGGCCAGCGAGGGCTGGGGAGTGAAGCTGATTTAAAAAAGAACATCAAGACCAACGCATTCCAACCCCAGAAAATCAGCGAACCAAGACTTGGAAGATTATTACTGCGTCCCACGTTATAGGCAACCTGCCCAATCGGATTTCCGTAGAAAAATGACATGGTGATTGCAAAAACAATAATTACCTCAATGGCTGCTATCAAGCCGCAAATCCGGCACCGGAAAAAAAGTACGCCGGAAAAAAGGAGCCCGGTCTCCGGACGAAATAAGGAAGCAATAGCCGGAAGGACTGTGAGCCAGGGGGGGGCAAAATCGCGAGTCGCTATTAGCCGATATACGAAATAACTCGAAATTAAGACAAGGAGGCCATCTAACCCAATGTGATAAGTCCAGTATTCTGCTCCACCGATCAAGGGAGTGACGGCCAGCCATAAATTTTTGCCGGAAACGAAGAAAAGCGCCGAACAAAGGATGGCAACCGCCAGCACGTTCCAGCCGATTTGTAAAAAGTTGACCGCTGGCCAACCTAAGATTTTAAAGGCGGGATAAAGTAATAGCACTTCTCCTAGACTGGACTTTTCTTGGGTCGGATGGTTATCCTGGCCGGTTGCCAGATACTCCAACTTGTAGCCGGTATTTACATCTACTGGCCCAGTCGTGAATCGAGAACGCAAATCTACGTGCAAGTAGGAATAAGTGATAATTAGACCAAGGAGGAAGAAGCTGACCAGGACAGTCAGTTTTTCTCTCTCACCTATCGCACTGAACATATATTAAATGATACCAGATAATTACCTGTAATTCTTAGGAGTGCTCCGCTACCGACACCTACCCCCACCAGACCCCGACCAGTCCCGTTAGAATTAGCGCATACACCCCAACCGTTATGTCATCTAATAGTATGCCCCAGCCGCCGAGGGAGCGTTCCAAACGAAAACTATTTGACCAGGACATCTCGACAGTAATAATTTCTATCCTATTTTAATACCGACTGGTAGTTCTTAAGCAGGAACACGGCCTCTTTTCTCAAGTGAGTCTTGACCCATGCCTTCTCTTTTTCGCCCGGCAGGAGTTCGGCTAATCCGCGCAGGATTTCGTTGTCTTTCACTGCTTCGACGACTGGAATGCAATCGGCAATGTGTTTTTTGATGGTTTTGCCGGTTCTGGCTTTAAGCACTTCGGCATTGATGTCCCAACTATTTTCAGCAAAAAACCAAATATCGTAAATATCTCGCATAGCCAGCGATCTTCGGTCGGTGAGAGCCGCGAGCTTGCTGGCAAAGAGATAATCTTTCTTGGCCGCCAGCAAGGAAATCCCCAGATATTCTTTCATTTCATAATGCTCTCTGATATCCGGCGCGAGAATCCTGACATTAACTTCAACTTTTACATTATGGTCTGCATCGCCGTAAGAAAGTAGAAAGAAAATAGTGTTTCGTTTTATGTAATTATCTTTCACTTCTCCGTATTTTCCGAGCATGCCGCCGATTTTTTCGTACACCAGCTCTTGCACTGCTTCGCCCGCCTGCGCCGACCTGCGCTCCGCCGTAGGCTTCGGCAAGGCGAGGGCTTCAGCGGGCAAGTCGCTGGAAAACAAATCAAAATCCAAGTCTACGGAAAATCTGGTCAGGTCATAGAAAAAATAGGCGCAGGTTCCGCCCTTGAACCCGATGAGAGAAGAAATAGAAGTATCCGAGTAGATATCTCTAAGAATCTTCCCCATGATCAGCTGATGTTTTTCTTTATTGAGCATAAGACCTACGCGTTTGAGCATTATTCTCCCTTTTAGAAGGGAGTGGCCGGAGGCCGAGGGATTTAAGTGTTAAAATCCTCCGCCCTACGGGCACCTCCTTTAAGAAAGGAGGAATCAGATAGTCAAACGCGTAAGTCCTAACATGAATATAGAAGAACGCACTGGAAGTTGTATTACTGGGCATGTTTTTGATAGGCAGTCAATCGTTTTATTAATTGCTTGTTGTCGTATATTTTTGCCAGCTCGAAGCACGTCTCCCAGTTGATGGATCGCAGATTGTCGAAATAAAACTTAGGAGATAAATAGATGGTGTCGAGGAACGCCCGCTCCGGCGTGGCGATGCTGTAATCGTTTCCTTGTTTAACGCCGAGTCCGTTATAAAGAACGCTGTCTTTCAGCCTTCTGAACGTAATAAGATGGTTATCTACCTTTTTGGCGGCTGGGTAGGGACCGGCGACAAAGACGGCATCGTGGTGTTGGAAAATGATGCCGGCTTCCCGGAGCACCGTCTCAAAGCTGATATAGGACGGTGTATAGATACTCGTGGCCAATTCTTTCACGTCGTAGTTATCACTCTTGGCAAATACGCCGCGGGTTAAACGAATGAGCGATCCCAGTTTGGCGTAATATTTGATCTTCGAGAGAAGGCTGATCCTGTTCGTTTCCCTCCAAATCAAAGCAATATCCTTGGTGGTTAGGATTGTTTTGGGAGATGCATAGAGTTTGGCTATAAGGTTATCGGTGGCCATATATTTAATATGTCTAATGGAATGGTGATATATTCACCTTTCCATTGTACATTATTAAAACGCAGGGTTAAATGCACAGGGTGGGCCGTAGTGAGTTTTCAGAACCAAGCGACGATTAATGTTAGAATCAGCGCATAAACCCCGGCGGTTACGTCATCTAAAAGTATACCCCAGCCGCCGGGGAGATACTCGAACCGGTAGGCGGGCCAGGGTTTTAGCCAGTCAAAGAACAGGAACCAGAATAGCGCCACAAATAACATCCAGGGATCGAAAGACACCGGGAGGGTTGCGATCAGAACGCCTACGACCTCGTCGATGATTATGGGACGGGGGTCTTTCCGACCGATCATACGTTCCGCCCGGGTCGCGGCGGGGACCGCCAAGATGGCCAAGAGAATGATGAGCGGCAGGCGCGTATACCAAGGCCAACCCCAGAGGAGATAGGCCAAGACCGTGCCGGTAACGGCGCCGAACAGGCCGGGGTAGATGATGAAACCCAATCCTCCTATGGTGGCGTATTGCTTGGCTAACCAATTGATAGTTTTCATAAAGTTTCGGATTGGAAATGGTAGCGGACAGGATCAAGGGGTAGGTTTTGTTGTGCGCACTTTAGACCGTTGCGTTTCAGGATCAAGAGGTCGTTATTATCATTTTTCCACTGCCAGATCGGCGCATACTCTTTCTCCAAGAAAGGCGAGAGTGTCGTACGACTCCAACTGTAGTTCGAGATAAAGAATAGATCCGGACGGCGGGAAATGATATAGTCCCGCCATCCTGCCGGATCCCGCTTGTTGATCAAGGTGGCCGCTTCGCGGTCGTTCAGCCACCAGTCCAGGGTCTTTAACCCGCTGGTGAACGGTACGATGCCCGCGTCGTGCACGCTCAAGAGCGCCTCGCCCGGGCCGCAGTTCAGCCGCTTGAGAAACTCCCCCGCAATAAAATACTGGGCGTCCCGATCGCGCACTGCGGCCAGAGACGCATTGAGTTTCGCGACGCGGTACGGGAGTATCGCGAGCACCAGGATCGCGGCGCACATCGCCCATCTCCGGAAACGCGGCAGGCGCCAAGCGTCCCCCAGCACCAGAAAGAATGCCAAGAACACGAACGGGACCACTTGCCCATGATAGCGGTAGTAGTTCGCGTAATCTGTGAATATGGCGGCGTGCAAAACCATTGTGAAAAGATATCCCAGGAGCGCAAATGCCGCGAGGTAGGCCCGGAAATTCGCTCGCTCCCGCACGTGGCGCCAGACAAAAATTGCCGTGCCCAGAAGCGGGATGAAAAAGTAGATATGGAAGAGGGCAACCGCTTTAAGTTTGTCGACTATCAGCCCCTGGGGATCCCCGAAGAAATTGGAGTTTGCGCCCTTGAAGAGAGCCGGACCCGTGGCGAGCCCTCCATAGTACTCCCACCGCCAACCGGTGTAGCCCAGGAAAACGAGCAGGACCGCGAGGTGACCCCAGGAAAACCAGGTTTGCCACTCCCGGCGCACCCAGGCCTCTGCGATCCAGGTGATGCCGACAAATAACACGCCTTCGGGACGAGCCAGGATACAGCCAACCGCCAGGAGCGACCACCACGGGAAGCGCATTTGCCCGCGATACCAATACATTAAGAAAAGCAGGAGTAGAAGCAGATGGAACAGCGAGGTCTCGAGCCCCAGGTTGGCTGCGGCGATAAACACCGGATCAAACACAAGGATCACCGCCGCGAAAAGGAGCATCTTACCCCCCGAAAACGCGCGGACCGCAGAGAGAAACGCGATGGAGAACAGCGTGTATGCAAAGAATGCCAACGCTTTAGCCAGAAGAAATGGATCGCGCACAAACCGCATTCCCCCCACCTCTAAAAGCACGAATAGGAAGTTGGAGTACCCTTCGAATCGTTCCCCGGGATTGTACGCGATACCTTGCCCATGAGCCGCGTTTTGCGCATAGCGGAGCGAGATGAACATGTCGTCCATAAAGACGGACGAGTAGTAATGGAGAAAAAGGGCGAAGCTCAAGAGGAGCACCGCCGCTACGACCCAGGGTAAAGAACTCCGTCTCATATCTACATAAACTTCTTAACCAGTCCCAGTATCCCCTGCTTCCAGGCGACTCGATGGGTGACCCCTGACACTTGACCCTGAATTTCGTTCTTGTGTTCCAGGTACCACTGGTAGGAACGAATCAGGGCGGCGGCGTTGGAATATTCCGCTTTCCATCCCAGAACTTTTTCTATTTTCTCGGTCGACACGAAGGAGTCTTTATCCGCGGTGCCATAGATCCACTTATATAGAGGCGAGAGGTGTATTTTTTCGAACAGCGCGAGGGCTAGCTTAACCAGTCCGGCGGGCGTGTGCATCACCCGGGCGCAGGTTTTTGCATACTCGCACAACGCGCCAAGATCCGCGTTCACCGTTTGGAACTCCTGCGCCCCCACGTTGAAAGTGTCGTTCACTTTGGATAATTCCCCGATCAGCGTGAGATAGGTAGCGAAACACAGATCTTCCACCTCCATCAGCTGGTAGCGGTTCTGGCCGTTGCCAATAACTGGAATGTGCTTGCCTGATTCCACCCAGTCGTACAGCACCTGGAAAATACCCAGGCGGGCGGTGCCGATGAAAGTCTTGGGCCGCAGGACCGGCACGCATAAACCCTTTTCTCGGAATTCCCGGCAGGCCTTTTCCGCTAAGATTTTGCTCTCCCCGTAGGGCCCTACGCCGACCATAGGATCGGTCTCATATATGGGATGTCTCTCCGGCACGCCGTAGATTGCGGTAGAAGAAATATACACCGCTCGATCCACTTTGGCTTTCTGCGATTCTTCCAGAATGATGCGTGTACCGTCTACGTTAGTGGTCATGATGTCCTCTCGGCTCCAAAGAGGCAGAGCGGCCGCGGCGTGCACCACCAAAGACACGTCCTGGAGCGCACGGCGCACGGATTCCCGATCGCGCACGTCGTTCTGCCGAAACTCCGTGCCCGCCGGATACTCCCCGTGGTCCGGATCCACCAGATCGTAAACGCGCACGCGATAGCCCTTGCCCGCCAAGTAGTTCGCCGCGTGGTATCCGTAAAAACCCGCCCCGCCGGTCAACAATACGAGTGGTTGCTCCATGACCACAATACTAACGCATCCCCGTAAAATCGGACAGTCCCCGCTTGCGCTTCTCCCTGACTCAACCTAATCCCCTCGCTCGGCACGCCGTCCAGTTGCCACCCAATGTACACAGTCCGACGACCGTCGGACTGTGTACATAATCCATTTCACACGATTGGACGATCGGACAATCGTGTGATTTGTGCTATTTCCAATTGAGTTGTACCACTCCCGGTCAATCACCGCCCATGAGGGGA
>JACRFR010000054.1 GCA_016212635.1 Candidatus Liptonbacteria bacterium
GATCCATTCAGTATTCCCACCTGGATTATCCGCCGGAGGCGGACAGGCGGCTCCAAGCTTGCCCCGCACCTGCCTGCCCGCCCCTGGCGGGATGCGGGGGCCGGAATGACACCACTTGGGTAGTTTTCAGTTCATACCTCGCAGCTTGCTGCGAGGTAGTTGATTTAAGGTTGTATTTTGGCTGATCTTCCAGACGCCTTTTTCGCGAAAGGCCGGGATTGTTTGCCGGCGCGCCGCGTTAGTCAGCGAGGAGGCGGTTTTGTTTTGTTTTTTTGCGAATTCGGAAAGCTTGATGATCGGCGCGCCTTCAAAATAGGTGATCCTTTTGTGAAGAGATTCCATCAGGCCGAGAGTGATGATCTTCGCCATCGGTTTTAAGTTATTTTTATCCCGGTGAATCGTGAACGAATCATAATAATCCGATTTCTCTTTGTTGCGGACGATAATTGGAGGAAAGCCGAGGCGAATCAGCTGCCAATTGATGATCGCGCGCCCGATACGACCGTTGCCGTCGTTGAAAGGGTGAATCTCCTCGAACTCCAAATGAAAGCGCGCGATTTTTCCAATGAAGTAGGACTCGTGGTCATTATAAAACCCAGTTATAACTTCTTCCATCATTTTCTCCACTTGTTCCGGAGGCGGCGCGACATAACTTCCCACCCGGACATATTCACCGGCAACGCGAAAGCGACCGGCGATGTCGTCCCGAATCGCGGTCATAAGCATTTTATGGAGAAGTAAGATCATCTCTTTGTTGAGATTGGCGGCTTTTGCCTTCTCTCCCATATATTCCCCGACCCGGGCAAGATTTTTAGCTTCAAAAATTTCGCGCGTGGAAACTTCTCTAGCGACCGAGAGTTCTAAAAGAATTCGCTCGGTTTCCCGGAGAGTCAGCGTTGAGTTTTCGATGGCGTTGGAATTGTAGACCGATTCCGCCACCTCCGCTTCTTCGAGCAGTTTCAAAAGTTCGTCCCTGCCGATCCTTAGAGATTCGTAGCGCACTTTTAATTCTTTGATACGATCCTTGAGTTGTTTCTGAATAGCCATAGTACTAATTGTGCCAATTCACTACATTTTGTCAAATAGGCGTGAATTTCGGTCAAAAATAGCCCAAATTCACGGTGTTTTAAGGATTTTACTTAATGGGACTGCCGCCGGATCGGTTTTTATTAATTCTTGGTTGGAGGTATCAGTCATTGATGATTGATCATTAATCGTTAACCGTGACCAGTAACCTTGTAGCATGCCCGCCGACCTGGGTTATCAACCGAGCCTCCAACCCTCAAAAATCACGGGTGTCAGACTTTAGTTAATCCCGTAGACCCAGAGCGGCGGGAAGTTGCCGGTGACAAAAGCGATTTTCCTGACCGGTAAAGCGTGATAGGCCCACTTAACAATATGGGGCAGGTAGGTAAAGAATCGGAAGATGGCTCCTTGGTCGGTAAGTTTTTGGATGGAGTTAAGCAGGGTTTCCCGTTCCGAAACAGAAAAGGGTAGGCCGGAGACGATCAGATCCACTTGCGGGATGCCGTACTTGTTCAGAATGGATTCCAATAGATGCGCGCTGGCATGTTCCACTATGGCCCGGTGGCCAAACTGCCGCCGCAAAGGGATAATGTATGATCTTTCTATCTCGATCAAGATGAGCTTGGCGTCGGGTCGGCAACGTTTAAGGATCTCCTGGGTGAAAACTCCAGTGCCAGGACCAAGTTCCGCAATGGTTTGGATTTTAGAAAAATCAATTTTTTCCAACATCTGCCGGCTGGCACGCGCAGAACTTGGCACCAGTGAAGCGTTCCGCGTGGGATTCTTCAGAAAATTCCAACTGAATAGCAACAAGCTTCGGGGGTTTTGCATGTGGCATCAATTATAGCGCAATTTTGGGGGCTGGCGTTGTCCCTAGTGGATTAACAACCAGGCAGTGGCCGGGGCTGTTCAAAGAGGCGGAGGCTATGGGACGCTACTTCAACCCGCGGCTCAAAAGAAAAGGAGCGTATTTTTTATCCATAGTAAGGATATGACCAATCAGCCAGCCGCCGGTAAAGTCGGAAATGTCCCGGGCTAGTTTTTTTATGTTAGTGCCGGGGTCTTTTACTTTGGTTAGATACTGTTCCATGTCTTGCCGGAAGATATCATGGGCCTTAACGTGCAGCCGGTCATTTTCCGGGTCAAAAGATTCATAGTTGAATTCCTTAAAATATTTTTCTTCCGTAGCCAGGTGGTTCAAAATATATTCAGTTAGCTCGGCGATCACGGACCCAACTTCTTTTTTACTGACAAAAAAACTTCGGGATCGACGATGGGCATAATCGGCAATTTCTAAAAAGTGCCGGTGCTGTTGGTCAATGACCTGAATACCGACACTATACTCTGCTTTCCACGGGAATCTCATAAAGTTTAGCCAAGCGAGTGGGTTTTATAATCGGCTGTTGAAATAAGTTTAAATTTCGGTTCCCTGCATGTCAAACGACTGATTACCGCTGGCGGTTGTAGCTGGGATCGCGAGGGAAATAGGGTCCGCCGGCTGGCGGTATCAAGCGCAGTGGTATAAAATATATACGATCTATGACCTCCCTCGCGACCACCGTGCTCCAAATGGCTCTGGCCCTCTTGCTGTCGGTTCAAAGCAACACCGCGGCTACTGCCGCGCAGCGTCAGCAGGCAATAACCGTTGCTAATCAAGCCATCCAGCTGGCCACTCAAGCGCTCGCGGGCCGGGGGGCCATTCCCGCCGCTCCGAAGGATGTTTCGAGCAGCGCGGCGCCGAGCGTTAAAATTCCTGTTCTGCCGGTTGCCATTGCTGACTCCTTAAATCCAGCCTTCAGCAATCCCTCCGTGGCTGCCGGAGCCAGCGGCGCCAAGATCGGTTCCTACGCTCTTGCAACATCTTCCTCAACCGCGGTGACCGTGACTTCGCTACAGATCCAAATTGGCATGAGCGCCAACTACTTACGGAATCTCGTCTTGAAGGTCGGTAGCGACCAAGTGGGCTCGGCGCAATCAACTGTTCTGGGCGGTTCTTTCTATACTTTCACCGGCTCGGTAGCCATTCCCGCGGGCGGCACCAAGATCCTGGATGTCTACGCGGATATTCTGGAATCGGCCGGCGGCAACATGAGCTCCGCGACCATGCTCAATAGTTGCGCTGGCACCACCGCTACGGATCAGACAATTTCTTGCGCGCCGATCACGGGGCAAAACGTTACGGTTACCAAAGCCACCTCGACTTTCCTGTCCGCCTCACTTAACACCGGTTTGAGCAACCAGTCAGCGTTGGCCGGAGCCGTCGGCGCCCGGATCGGTTCCTATACCCTAACCGCTTCCTCCACCAGCGCCATAAGCATGAGTGACGTTACGGTCCAGCTGGGCGCCCACGCGGAAAATTTACAGAATCTTAAACTGCAAGTGAATGGCAGCCAGATCGGCCAGACGCAACGGATCGTTTTTCCCAACACGCCTTACAGTTTTCCCGACCTCTCTACTATTGCCGCCGGCGGCACTCAAACCGTGGATGTCTACGCGGATGTGCTCGCGACCGCCACCAGCAGCATGAGCCCGGCCACTACCTTGATAGACTGCGCGGGAACCATTGCCCGGATTTGGACCGGCGTCTCTTGTAATTCGGTGCCGGGGCAGTCGCTGACGATCACTCCGCCTGTGGCCGCATTTTCTGCCGCTCTGAATTCCAATCTCGGCAATCAAACCGTTGCCGCCAGTTCGACTAGCGTACGGATCGGCGCCTACACTCTGGTCGCCTCCGTCGCGAGCGCGATTAACTTGGCTTCCGTGGCCATTCAGGTTGGCACAAATGGGAGCAACTTACAGAACCTCCGACTGACCGCTAATGGCAGTCAGGTCGGCCTGGTGCAGCAAACTGTTTTTGGCGGCGCTACTTACACTTTCTCCGGTCTGGTGATCATACCCGGTGGTGGTTCCCAGGCCGTGGATGTCCTGGCCGACATTCCGGCTACCGCAGCCACCGGAGCCATAAGTCCCGCCACCACTCTGACCGGTTGCACCGGTACGGTTGTTCAAAACGGCGGCTCCGTTTCTTGCGGCTCTATCCCGGGGCAGACCCTGACTATAAGGTAACCCGGGTTGATCGGAGATGGTATAAGGTATACTTAGAACCATGAACGTGCCTCGC
This sequence comes from Candidatus Liptonbacteria bacterium, assembly GCA_016212635.1. Taxonomy (GTDB): domain Bacteria; phylum Patescibacteriota; class Minisyncoccia; order UBA6257; family 2-01-FULL-56-20; genus JACRFR01. Next base: position 4,148 of record JACRFR010000054.1, read on the forward strand.
CGTAAGCTGGCGATTTTCGACATTGATGGAACTATCTTCCGCTCCAGCTTGCTGATCGAGCTAACCAACGCTCTGGCGGCCGAGGGAATCTTCCGGCCGTCCGCCTCTCGGGCATACGAGCGGGCCAGAAAAAAGTGGCTGGACCGGCAAGGGGAGTATGAGGACTATATTACAAGTGTCATCGTCTCCTTCCGGAAGAATTTGAAAGGTGTTGCCTATGATGATTTTCTCCGCGTCGCGCAGCAAGTGGTAACCGTCCACCAAAACCGCGTGTACCAGTTCACCCGGGACTTGGTAAGAAACTTGAAGCAAAAAGGATACTGGCTGGCCGCCATTTCCCATTCCCCCAAGGCCATCGTGGGACCTTTCGCCAAGCGCCTGGGGTTTGATAAGACCTACGGCATTTTATACGAGCTGGATGGCGCCCATAAATTCACCGGCCGGGCGATGTACGAGGACTTGATCTACGACAAGGCGAAGATCGTGCAACGCATTCTGGAAAAAGAAACCGTGACTCTCAAGGGGTCAGTGGGAGTGGGGGATACCGAAAGCGACATCTCGTTTCTGCGGCTGGTCAACCGTCCGATCTGTTTCAACCCTAATCGCAAGCTCTACGCCGCGGCCAAAAGAGCCGACTGGCGGATCGTGATCGAGAGGAAAGACCTGATCTACCGCGTCTAGCCGTCTTATCCCGGGCCGCGCCGGGACGGAATCACTCTCAATAATATTCCAACATTCTGCAGAATGTTGGAATATTATTCTTGGCGGCGGAAAGTGCTATTGCTTCCCCGAGGTTCCCCGTATCCGATCGCCCAGAAACGCCCTGCTTGTTCCCTTCGGAACTTCAAGAGCTTCGCGCCTTAGAACTTCTTACCAATACGAGCCCGGATGCCCGGGGTGATGCCAAGAGAGATCTGCTCAACCTTTTTACAGTTGCCGGTCTGCGCGGTCAGGCCATACGGGCGCTCTTTTATTCGCGCGCTCACATTGCGGATAGTTTAGTTAAGGCGGAAAGCTGGCGCGGCGCGGAGATTGTGCGCCTTCAGTCCCCCGGACACATTTTGAATTTTAACTCAAGGTGGCGCGTTCAAGTGCTGACCGAGCTGGCTGGAAAGATTCGAGAAGTGCGCGGGCATCTTGACGCCGCCCTGGCCAAGCAGCACCCCCGGCCGCCCGGGTAAGAATTTGAGTTTAAACCAGCTTGCCCCGCTGGAAGTTTCATTCCTAACGGGGCGGGGTTCACCCCCGCCGCTCTGGCGCTGTTCGGAAACGTCAAAAAGTTATTCCCTGAGCCCGTCGAAGGGTAGCTTTTTGGCGGGTACATGGCATGGCCCTCGACAAGCTCGGGCAATAAAATCGGTGGTTTCCGAACAGCGCCGCGTCGCTCCTTACAAAGGGTTTCTGGCGGTGCATAAAATAAACAGTTTTCGAGAGCGGGAGACTAATCTGGTCCTCCGCTCCGCAAAAAAACTGAGACCGCCGCCCACCGCATCGGGCGGGGTCTCTCAGCCGCGTCACAGAGGAGGACTAACCTCCTCGCGGGTCGGCTCATCCGCGAGGCAGGGTCTTGAGGGAACCCCCCTCGGGACCCATAAGATGGGAGAGCTACCAGGACAAAGAGGCCCCGGCAGCGCGCGCACAAAGTGCGGCTGCTGGGGCTCTTCTATTTCTGGCAGGCTAATCAAGATTGGATCTCGGGGTTCTCTCTGCTATCCGGCCTCTTAATATATGCGAAAGACAGGGTGTGTACCTCGAATTTCTTTTTGCCCGCTTTCACTAAAACGCGCAGGGAGTAATCAGCAAGAGGCTTCTCCCTTTGTATACCGACTTTTGACATCCTCTCCCTGGTTCTAATTTTCTCCTCGAACGGTTTTGCGCGAACATCAACAATTTTCACAGGGACAAATTTGTCAGACCGCGCTTGTTTGTGCACAGACCCAAACTCGGGGTGATTGAATAATTTAAGCATCATTGGTTTGGCCCATATAACCACTCCCCGAGGCCATTTATCCTGCATCTCGATAACTCCCGCGATCCTCTTTCTGTCTAAGCCCTGGTGCTCACCCTTCATTCCCATGGCGGATTCAACGTACCGGATCATTTCTTGCGCCACCCTGTTATTCAAGGGCGGGGTAATGCCCCACTTCTGTAGTTTCTCTGCTTCCTCCGGAGCGGGAGGATATTCGTCTTTAGGAATTTCCGCGGCGAGCATTTCCAGATATTCCGGCAGTTGTTCCTGGGATATCGGGGTTGAGGGTATTCTTTCTCGCATGTTGGAGATAAGTAGCTTCTTATAGCGGTTATCATAACGCCACTCACGTGATAATTCAACCTATCCCTAAATCAGCTGAAAATACAGTTTTGCATACTTTCACCTCATATGCTAAAGTGTAAATATAAAAAACCATATTTTCACTTATGGAAAAGGACTTCAAGGCAGGCGTTTATAAACAACAAGCGGAATACAAGAGCTTCAGCCCGTCACCGATCAACCAGCCGTTCGAATGGGCAGACCCCAAAATCAACCTGCTTTTGAGTGAGGCCATGCGGTTTTTACTGATATTCGCACAACTCCCTAGCGTATTTGCCAGGAGTGTGCCATACTTCCGACATGAACACTCACCATCATCCCAACCGCGCCCTCTCCCAGGAAGAGATGGAAGCGCGCCGCCTGCGGGCCGTCCCGTATTTCAAACAGGAATGGTCGGAACGAAGAATCGCCGGGAAGCTGGGGGTTTCCGGCCCCTCGGTCCACGACTGGAAAGTCGCCTATCTCTCGGGCGGTATTGAAACCCTGCGAGCCGGCCGATACGGCCCCAAACCAAAGTTCGGGAAAGACGCGGAATCCGTGGTCAGGCGCAATATCTTGACCGGAGCGGAAGCGCACGGGTTTTCCGGTAACTTCTGGACGCTGAAACGTCTCACCCTGGCCATGAAACGATGGACGGGGATCGCCTATGAAGATCGCAGTATCTGGCACGTCTTGAGGCGGCTCGGGTTTTCCTGCCAGAAGCCAATCCGGCGGGCCAAAGAACGCGACGAAGAAGCCATCCGAACGTGGCTCGCCGAAACCTGGCCCCAGGTCAAAAAGGGGGCTTCCGGAACGGCGTAGTCTTTGGCTTTTTTGACGAGTCCGGTTTCTCCGACCGGCCTCATGTGGTTCGCACCTGGAGCATCAAAGGCATGACTCCCGTAATTCAGTCCCGGGGTGGCTGGAAGCGGATCACCGCCGCCGGCCTGATTTTATGAAACAGCCAAACAAAGCGCGCCAAGGCCCTTGCCTGGCTTTCCAAGCGGGCGATGCGCAAGGAAAAATTGCTGGGTATTCTGATGGATTTGAGGCGGCATTTTCGGAGAAAGCATCTGCTTCTCCTGTGGGACGGCTTGCCTGCTCACCAGGCAGGGATAGTGCGGCAGTTCTTGGGGCAGAACACATCCTGGCTGACCGTGATCCGGTTCCCGGCTTATGCGCCGGAATTGAACCCGCAGGAATTCCTTTGGTCCGGCGTGAAACGCTCGGACCTGGGGAACTACTGTCCCTATTCTTCGCGCAATCTGGGAGCCAAAGTGTATCGCTCCCTCCGGCGGAGATCCCGGGAGCCCTCCTTCCTGGCCGGCTGCCTCAAGGCATCTGGTCTTTTTACTGCTAGGGAGTTGTGTGAAGGTTAGTAACTGCTGAATGATCGCTTGAGAAATAAAATCTCTGCGGACACCTCGTAATATCTTCAAGCCCTTGCCTATTAAAAGGCAAGCTTTCTGCCAAACCAGTAAATCACGGTAAGTTCTTATGTTCTGTTTAAGTTCTGCCACTTCTCGCTATTATCTCTCTCTTTTCGCTCTCCGCTCTCCGCTCTTCGCTTTTATCCCTCTCTCATTCCCCTTACTTTTCGCTTTTCGCTCTCCGCTCCTCGCTTCCTTTACTGCGGCCTGACTTCAATGATCTGCGGGTTGGGCACTTGGACTAATATAAACTGGGTGCTGGTCCCGCTCGCGTTGGTGGCGGTCAGATAGAAAGTGGCACTCTGGGTTAAGGGCGGAGTGGTGTAGGA
>JACRFR010000010.1 GCA_016212635.1 Candidatus Liptonbacteria bacterium
TCGCACCGTCTATTGTGTTTTCTCATGCAGATAGACTTCCCGATGTCTATCTGCGGGTCAACTCAGACGAAAGAAATCGATAGTATCAAGTCTTTTCGTCTAACGGCCGTCGAAAAAAACACACCGATTTTTCCTTAACCCGGAATTCAGCTCCCGCTGAAATATTCTCTTAATACACTGCCGAATGGTCTCGCCTTTAAGCAAGAATCCACCGGGCATGTGCCAGGAGCCAGGCGAGGGAGGGATAGCGCGCCGGGTTAGTAACACGGCGCCCTGCCGATTTCGAATCACCAAGCTGACCGCCAGCCGCGGCACATACCGAAACGTCCGGAGAAAAGTGCGATAAGGCAAAAGTCTAAGCATAAACCCGGGTTTCACCTGGCCATTCGTTCTTTTCCCCCTTCCGCCCATCTATTCATTCTAGTGTTTTGCAAAACATTAGAACAGATTGGGCGCGAGGAGTGAGTTTGTGGCGGACGTTAGGGCCGTCATTTCGTTTCATCACCAGACCGGCGATGGCCATCTTGCGAATATGATCCGAGGCGTTCTCGTACCCCATTTTGAGCCTATTCGCTATGTCCAGCACGGAAAGCTCGGCTTCTTTGTTCAGTAGGTCCAAGATCTGCAGTCGGCGATGACTGGCAAATCCTTTCACGATCCTTTCCATGTTTCTATATGGCAACACCATGATCAAAGTATAGCACACTCCCTTACACTCTAGTGTTTTGCAAAACATTAGAGTGATACCTACCTGCCAGAGCAAGGAGGCTTTCATCGGGCTTTCTTTCGGAGGGCCAAAAGGGACGCGAGGGAATATCCCTCGCGTCGTTTCACAGTCTCTTTAGGCCGGCACTAATCCTCTCCAATTCGGCGAGGTCACTCGGGGACTTCGCCAGCGCTTGAAGCGCCGGCATGACCTCTTCACTGAAGGCGATAAACAACTTTATCGCCTCCCCGAATAGTTCATCCGGCACGACCACGACCTCGCCCCCGCAATCACCGCACCGGCCATTGCCGTAATCGCGGGGTACTTCAATTTCCAGGGTTGCCCCGCACCAGGGGCACTCCTCCTCTTCTTTAATCATGCCTTTCTCCTTCCTGCATCATGCTGACACATCACGCAAAAACAGTAAAGCCCGCTAGAGGACTCGCCCCGGGCATTCTCTAGCTTCCCATTCGAGCGTGCAAACGTGGTACGTATCACGCAACACCATTAATGCCCGCGGCGCTCGGCTATACCCCCAATGTCATCCCGGAATTTTTTAGGGCAGTGAAAAATATCGGGACTCAGAATGAATCCCGTTAAAAATTACCGCGGGGTATTTTAATTCCCGCGGCAATTGGGAGATCTTAACCCCGTCCACAAGCCCCGTTAGAAGCTCCATTTCTAGCGGGATGAAATGTGTTTTGGGCTTAGCCGTGGAGCCATTTATTTTCTCGTATATCCGCGGATCGTCCACTTCTTCATTCTAGTGTTTTGCAAAACACTAGAGTATGGAGGAAATAGGTAGAGGCTGCATCCCGAGCTCTAAGCGGCCAAAAGTTACAGAAGCAAAAGTAAGTGCCGGCCGAGGCGAAAGCGATCATAAGATCTTTTGCAGTTCTTTCCAGGTGATGGGCCTTGCCCAATTTTTCAGAGGATAATTATTGAGAATCATTTTCTTTTCCTTTTTTGTGCCGCGATTGATGTCGGTTGCTTCTTCTAGGATCCCCACCTTGTACCGGCGAAACCTCAATTCTTGTGCGGTGCAGAAAACACAACAATCAACTACCTCGCAGCAAGCTGACGAGGCATGAACTGAAAACTACCCAAGTGGTGTCATTCCGGCCCTGGAGCCGGAATCCAGGTGGGAATACTGAATGGATCCCGGATATTTTTCACAGCTCTGAAAAATTCCGGGATGACCCGAGGACGCAGCAAGCTGACTGGGTATGAACCCTAAAAGAGAATCAAGCGTCAACCCTACCAATACCACGAGATCCACATCCTCTGGTTTCCCTACGGCGTCATTCAGCCATCGGGAAAAGGCTTTTGGATCCTGGTAGGGCATGCCCGGTCTCTTCATCGGATCGCCGATGTTCTTGGTGATCCAGATGGGGGAATTCTGACACTTGATCCATACGTTACTATTTTTATTTTTCACCGGCATCTCGGAAGCGTAGCCCCAGGTTCCGGGTATGCAAGCATCGTTGTCTTTGCGACCATATTCTCGGCGGTAATCCGAGACGATCTCGGAAACTTTTATTTTTCTTTTCTCCAGATAGGGCAACAGTACATTTTTAATGAACGACACCGCCGGACGCACACGGTAATGCGTTCCGCCCTTGGCGCTAAAATCTTTTTGGAGATCCACTGAAATGAACTTTATATTCATAATAAAGGCCTGATCTATCCCTCGTTGCACAGCTCCTAGGGATGATTGATTTTGTAACGCGCGAGTACGCGACATAAGATCTTCTAATCGCCCCTCGCTTGCGCTCGGGATGATTGATTTTGTAACACTCGCAGACTCGTTAACAAAATCTAATCAGCTGCGGGGCCTGGATTCGAACCAGGATTACGCTGCTCCAAAGGCAGGCGTCCGACCGTTAGACGACCCCGCAATTCGGGTTAGATTGTACACTGGGTTATGCCATGAATCCAGCCCTGGATCTTGCAAAGCAGGTGAGAGCTTCCGTTAACCTTTACAGACAATATTCCAAAATATTTCAGTCCGATATTCTTGCGGTTAGTTTTCGGTTTGTGCCTTTTAAAATATATCTGCGTGAATCCGGCGGTAGAAAATCCGGTGCATTCCGCCCAATATTTAATCACCTCGCCAAGGCGGTATTTATGATTCTCGTGAATTATAATACTGCATGTTATCGATTCTTCAGGTACCCCACATACATCCTTCAGCCATTTTAAATACAACCTCACCATCCGAGGGTCAGAATTGGTAAATTTCGCGCTCGATCCCGGTCGTTCGTCCTTTTCTTTCGACCCTTCTGCCCAATATAAAACCGTGCCAATGATCATCAGCTCACGCTTAGAGACTTTTCCAACTTCTTTTTGTCCAGAAATCTTTAGCTTCTCGATTTCTGCAATGCGCTTATTGTGTCGAGTTGCGGCTCCACGCATCGCGGCAAGTCGTTTCTTTTCTGATAATCGTTGAACCTGATGAGTCGCAAGTTTTACAGACTGGAGCCACAGGGACAAAGTCGATTTTGCAACTGGCACCCTTGTTAATATTTCTCGGTAAGACAAGCCTTTGCGCCGGAGACTAATCGCCGAATTTTGCTCACTAAGCTTGAGAGTCATTGAACCACTTATTATTTATAATAATAGCATAACCATGATTCGAATAGAAGGACCAGTTACACATGCCTGTGCCTAATTTTTACCTGAAAAAAGTTTGACTGGGAACGCAACTTCACATCAAGCTGTGAATTACGAAATTGCTGATTTCCATTCTTCGCGTCATTCCCGCGCCTGCGCTACACCGAAGGCTGCCTCCTGCGCCGAAGCGGCTGCGAAGGCCGAGTCGGCAAGGCGAGTAGGTGGGAATCTAGGATTTCTGGGTCTGGATTCCCTGCCGGCCGTCAGGCGGGCGGATATGGCCTACTGGCCATTCCGGAATGACAGACAAATACGCAATTTCATAATTCACAGCATCAAGGGGTAAAAATGACAGCAAGGTTTCTTTCTCTGTGCATCTTGGCTGCGGTCGAGTCTACCTGGCCGCTGGTTACCAGATTTTTTGGTGTACTGGGACCGTAGATCACGTTCACGGTCGCGTTAGCTGCAACCGGGGTAATGATGATTAGTCTTGGCAATGGCGGCAACAGCAGCCTACCCAACGTTAAGCTGTTACTCGCCGGTTTGGGCGCTGGAGTGCTGAACGGTATCGGGATGATTTGCTGTGACAAGCTTCTCGGTACGCCAGGCACTGACGTTTCAAGAGTCGTGCCAATTGTGAGCGGGCTAATGCACGTGCTCGCTTTTACCGGTGCCTGTTTGATCCTGGGCGAACCAGTTACGGCACGCAAAATCACGGGGGTAGCCGCCATAATATTATGACCACCCGAGCTCGCAGCCCTGGGCCACCCTCGCCAATTCTCGCGTCGGCGGCCCTTCGAATTTTTAAACGGAGGGTTTTAGTGCTTAAATCCCCACACCACCTGCAGCCACTCCCAATTCCTCCTTTCCTAAAGGAGGTGGCGAGTCTGCGAGCCAGAGGATTTTGCCAAAGGGAGAATTAGCAGCCAGGCGCGTAAAATCTTAGGAAATATTAGCAATTGGTAATTGCTCCTTATTCGCTTATTCGTACGAATAAGCGAATAAGGAAACACAAAAGATGCGCCCGATCTAAAGTGTGATCTGGTTTTTGCCTTCTATCTGGATGCGCTTCAAGACTAACTTGCCGTCTCGCACCTCGGCGGCTAGAAGCTTCAGTCGCTTGCCGGGTGGGACGGTTACTTGTCCCAGTCGAAATTCGCCTGCAGTTTTAGTCCACACTCCGGGGTCGGGATTCAAGGCCCGAATCTTGCGGTCGATCGTGGTTGTTTGGCCCAAGTCGCCCCCCAGAGCCCGTTCTAACTCTACCGGATCAACATAACTATCCTGACCGTTTAGCTTCTGCGTATAGGTTGCTTGAGACTCGTCCTGAATTTGTGGCGTTATGTACCCGGCCAAAAAATCGGGAATGATCTCCGCCAAACGCCGACCCGCGCCCGACCAAATCTTGCGCATCAGTGTCTCGTGCGTATCATCCGCCAAGATCGGAACTTCCACTCGAGATAGAACGGGGCCGTGATCCATCTTCTCGTCCATGACATATAAAGATGCGCCCGTAAATTTATCCCCGGCAAGCATGGCCGCCTGAATAGGGGAGGTACCCCGATATTTCGGCAAGAGCGAGGAGTGAATGCCGATCGTGCCGAGCCGCGGGATAGCCAGAACTTCTTTGCTCAACATTTTGGAATAAGCGGCGACCACAAAAAAGTCGAATGTGGAATGTGGAATGTGGAATGTGGCAGGGGTCACGGTTTCCGGCTGGAGGATGTCGATCGGCAATTTATGCTCCAGAATATAACGCTTAACTTCCGGCGGGGTCAGCTCCTGGTGCCGCCCTGACGGTCGGTCCGGATTGCAAACTACCGCTGCCGGTAACATATTAGCCGCCGCCAACTGTTCCAAGACCAGTCGGGTGAAGATGGGTGAACCGAAGAGAAGAAACTTCATAAGTATTTTGCCAGTCGGTGCACCCACAATGCCTGCCTGGCATTCAGTAAATTCGAGCGGGTACTAACAAGATCTGGCCGCCGTTGTGTGAGCTTAGCAAAGCTCGCGGCGTGGAGTTCCGATCTCGCGATGCGACGACTAATAGTTCGGATTAATTGCTGCTCTCGGCTTGGATCGGAACCTAGTAGTCTCTGCACCATCTGACCGATATCCACTCGATACTTCTCAATCCTCCGACCGCTGGATTGGCCATAGACTGCGTGACAGATAACCGCTAACCGCTTATGCCCCTTCGTTTTATTATATGAGGTTCGGAATATTTCCGCGACCTCTTCTGGATTAACATTCACTGGCATCACGGTTATTTTAGATAAAATTCCATTAACTGCCTTCCGATCTTCCAGATATGCATTCACACGCTGGATAATACTTCGAGCCATAAAGGTATTTACAAAGATGTTTCCTCCTTCCCCGGGGTCATAGGTCACAAACATATCATAATCGGAATGCTCCCGTACAGCATACTCTTTGGTTCGTGAACCGAAGGGAGTGATACCCACGAATTCGTCCGGGAATTCATTGGTGAATGCAGTTTCCAACTGGCGGATCACACCCTTCTCCAGGCCACGCCTGACCCCCACCAATGTGGGATCACGGTCACCATCTACGGTACGGTGGATATTTAGATGAGTTTCAAGCCTTTGTTCTAAATTCATGCAAAGTTGAAAGTCATTTAATCCTTACCGGATAAGTCGAAAGAGGCGAGAACCTTGGCGCAGGTACAGAAATCACCCATGTGGCATAACGCCAGAATCGAAGCCTGAAACTGTTTAGGATATTTTATTGCAGATTCGTCTAATGCGCCAAACCCCAGAGTAATGTGAGGTAAAAATCCAGAATCGTCCTGGCTGTTTTCATAAGTCTTGAGGAACTTCATAGAACCTGGGTCTATGCTGCTCCCGGCTGGATAGTAATCGCTGGACTCGGGATTATATTGCGCGTAAGGCCGAAGGTCAGCTACCACTTGCTGTCGGATCAGTGACAACTCCCGAGTCTTGGCAATTCGCAAGCCACAGCCGAATGCTTTGTTTTGAAATTTATACATTTCAATACCGGTGATCTCCATCAAAAAAGAACGATGATCATCCACAATTCCTCGTAAAACACGCTTAATATTTTCGATGTACCGACTCTCAACGCAACACATTGCCAGAGAAATATGCGGCAAGTAACCATCCGCAAATAATCGGATGCGCTCGTCTGGTAATTGACGATTGGCTAAAATCGCCGCGTCGGTCATCTCCGCATCCGGCAGGAGGACTACGTCAATTGCTAGGCGCGGCATGTTCTTGTGGATTCGCAATCTTCTTTTCCCGTTCGGCCAAACGCTCCGAAACCGCGACGGTACGGATATTTTTTGTTAACTCGATAAAAAGTTTGCCGTCCAGGTGGTCGGTTTCGTGCTGGAAGACGTGGGCCAAGAGTCCCCAGGCCTTGATCTTGAGCGGCTTACCCCGGCGATCTTGTCCCAAAAGCGTTACCCGCGGATACCGCAGGACTTCGCCGTAGACGCCAGGCACGCTTAAACAGCCTTCTTCCAGCGGCACCCGTTCGCCCCCCATTTTTTCCAACTGCGGATTAAAAATCGCGTAGAACTTCATAGTACCGTCCGAATCCGGTACTTGGGCCACGAATACTTTCCAGGGCAAGCCGATCTGGTTGGCCGAAAGCCCGATGCCGTTCGCCGCGCGCATGGACGCCCGCATACGGCGAATCAGATCGGTTACTTCCGCCGGAGAGTGCTTGGAAAAATCGAATGCTCCCGTCTTGCGGTGCAAGAACTTTTCGTTGGACTTGGTGGCAATGGTGACGATGGGATCGCTCATGGGAGTGACTGATGACTAATGACTAATGACTGATGACTAATGACTTGTTTTTCGGGATGGTACAGATTTACCAGGTTTGGGTCTCTGGGGCAAGGTTCCCGTCAAAACCCGCATAAAATAAGCGCCCCGATTTTGCACGCCGGGTCTTTGGGCCACTTCGCGCGCTAAGCGGCGCAGTAAGTTCCCGTCATATTGCTTGGCCAGCCGGATATACAGCGCCCGGTGCCGGTCGTCCGCCAAAATCTCCGCCAACTCCAAACCAACCGCCTGAAATTCCCGATAAACCCGGGACTCCCGGGAACGCTCGCGCAGCTTGGTCAGATAGGTTTTGGTGTCCAGCACATGATTATTCTATGGCAATTCCCACCCGGGCGCCATGTACCCTGTTGGACCTTGAATTACGAAACTCCATCCTCCCCCTTAACCCCACCTCACCTCGGGCACAAAGTTACCAGTTTCGTAATTCCAGGTGTTAGAAGGCGAGCTTGGCTACGTGGAACCAGAATTCAATGTTTAGAGGCCGGGCCTTAAGAATCCTTCAAGGCCCGGCCTCGGAAGCTGGGTCCGGGAGATTGGGCAACCTTTATTTGTTGTCCCCTTTCGAAATTTAACTTGTTGGTTTAGAATGGTTGGGCCAACTATGCGCAAAGCGGGTTTATCAATTTCATTGCTGGTCGCGGCCGTTGTTTTGTTCGGCAGCGGTTTTTGGTGGGGCCGCTGGATCGGCCAAAAAACTCCTCAAACCTTATTGGTCCAGGGCGTGACCAACGTGGAAGCACCCGGGGGTGTGACCAGTACGGTGGATTTTAGTCCTTTCTGGCAAGCTTGGCAGTATGTTAATCAAGAATATCTCCGCAGCGGGGAGGTTTCCGATCAGGAAAAAGTGTACGGCACCATCCGCGGCTTGCTCGGTTCTTTAAACGATCCCTACTCCATTTACTTCAAGCCCAGCGAGAGCAAAAAGTTTCAGGAGGACATTCAGGGCAGTTTCGGCGGTATCGGCATAGAGATCGGCGTCCGCAAGGGCCAACTGGTAGTTATCGCGCCGCTCAAAAACACGCCAGCCAGTCGCGCCGGTCTCCGAGCAGGGGATATTATTTTGCAGATTAACGCCAGCACCACCGACAATCTTTCCATCGAGGAGGCAGTGGATCGGATCCGCGGACCGGAGAAGACCGAGGTGAAACTTTCAATTTACCGAACCGACTGGGATAAGCCCAAGGATTTCACTGTCACTCGGGAGCGAATCGAAGTGCCCACTTTGGACCTGACAATGAAGGATGGCGGAATTGCTTACGTGCAATTATACCGATTTAACGCCACCGCTCCGCAGTTATTTGCCGACGCCGCTCGAACCATGATCCGCAACGGCAGTAAGGGCATAATACTCGACCTGCGCAATGACCCGGGTGGATATTTAGAAGTCGCCACCGACCTGGCGGGCTTCTTTCTGCCCCGCAACACGCTGGTGGTCAGCCAAGCCGCCCGAACCGGACCGCCGACCGAACTTCGCACCAGAGGTAACGGCGTTTTGGAAAACCTACCGGTGGTCGTGTTGCTTAACAAGGGCTCCGCTTCCGCTTCGGAAATATTAGCGGGCGCGCTCCGCGATCAACGCAATATTCAGCTCGTCGGGGAGCAAAGTTACGGCAAGGGTTCGGTGCAACAGATCGAGGACTTAAAAGACGGCTCCTCGGTTAAGATCACGGTCGCGCACTGGCTCACTCCTAAAGGCAAAATAATCGACGGCGAGGGATTAAAACCGGACATCGAGGTCAAGATCAGCGACGAGGATTTCGAGAAAAAGCGCGACCCGCAATTGGATAAAGCGCTAGAAGTGCTAAGACAACAGATGGGAAAGTAATAATTGACCATTGACGGATGACCATTGACAACGGTCCACAGTCCACAGTCAACAGTCCATAGTCATGAAAGTAATTCTACTGAAAGATATACGTGGAGTAGGGAGGCGTTACGAGATCAAAGAGGTGTCGGACGGCTATGCCCGTAATTTTTTGGTGGCGCAGAACCTCGCGCGCGCTGCAACCCCGACAGCGCTAGCCGAATTGAACCGAATTCAAATCAAGGCGAAACGGGAAGAACAAGAAAGTAATAAGCGCGTGGCGGAAGCGCTGCAACTGATCCAAAACCGCTTCATCGAACTGCACTTGAAAACCGACAGCCACGGCACAGCTTACGGATCGGTAACCAAAGAGGCCATTCTCAAGGCCTTGCGCGCTACCGGCTGGATCGGTCGCGAACGAATCGAGATATTATTAAAACAACCGATTAAAGCAATGGGCGAACATCACGTACCGATCCGTTTCCGACCGGGAATAGAAGCTGAACTTAAACTGCGCGTACTCCCACAACCGTAGCTCGCCGCTGGGAACCGTCGAACCGGGTCTTCTGGCGAACGGAATACTTCACGGTGCCGCTCGCGGCGGCATACAAGGTGTCATCGCCCCCGCGGCGGATGTTCGCTCCCGGCAAATAGCGCGTGCCGCGTTGGCGAATTATAATTTGACCGGCCCGCACCGGCTGGCCATCTTGGATTTTTACGCCCAGGCGCTGGGCCGCGGAATCGCGTCCCAGCTTAGTCGATCCGCCGGATTTGGTATGTGCCATGTTTGTTTAAATTTACGAGCGAACGCGAAGGAAATTTAACTACAAACATGAGCATCCCGCTCCAATTTCGTAAGCGAAATTGCGGCGGGAAGCCATTCCTAATTTCTCCGCTTGGGATACAGAATATGCTATAATACCCAGTATGTCAAACACCAACAAGCTGATTTTCGATATTGAGACGGTCGGCGTGGATTTTAATAGCCTGGATAAAATCTCCCAGGAATATGTGCGGGAGTATGCGGAAACCGAGGAGGACCTGATCGAGGCCACGGGGCGCTTGAGCTTCTCGCCCTTAACTGGCACGATCGCGGCCATCGGCCTGATCAACCCGGATACCAGACGCGGCAATATTCTCTTGGCCACCAGTAAACAACTGCCGGAAGAATTACAGCCGGGCATTCAACTCGAGTCCGGCACGGAGGCGGAAATCATCGAGAAGTTTTGGTCTGCGGCCAGCCATTATAACACCTTCGTCACCTTTAACGGCCGAGTGTTTGACGCTCCTTTCATTCTCGTCCGTTCCGCGATCCACGGCGTGAAACCGACCAAGAACTTAATGTCTAACCGCTACCTGGCCAGTCAGCTCGATAACTGCAATCACGTCGACCTGCTGGATCAGTTGACTTACTACGGCGCGGTGCGTAAAAAATATAACCTGCACTTTTGGTGCAAGGCCTTTGGCATCCCCAGCCCCAAGGAGAGCGGCCTTTCCGGCAAAGACGTGGAACGTTTAGTCCGCGAAGGCCGCTGGCTGGAAATGGCACAATATAACTTGGGCGACTTGCTTTCAACCATGCAGCTCTACGAGAAGTGGAACAGGTATTTGAATCTATGATTGACCGTTGACCATTGAGTATTGACCTTTTGCTTAAAGTCGCTTGTCATTGGTCAAACATCAGTCAAACATCATGAGCTCCATCTGGGATTGGCTGTATCGCCGGCGGCGAGAGCTGATATTTCTGGCCGCTATTTTTTTGGTCTCAACTTTAAGTTTCGGCTTGGGCTATCTGGCTAATCGCGAGTACAGCCGCGCACCGATCGTGATCGAAAAGTGTCCGTCCTCGACTGATCCCTGACCGCCGATGAATCGCTGTGGCACTGTTCGGAAGCCACTGATTTTATTGCCCGAGCTTGTCGAGGGCCATGCCATGTACCCGCCAAAAAGCTACCCTTCGACGGGCTCAGGGAATAACTTTTTGACGTTTCCGAACAGCGTCAATCGCTGTTGACATGATTCTCGCACGCGTGTTTTACCAGAACACATTTCAGTTGTCCACTTTCGGTCTTGACGCCTATCGTCAGAGTAAGAAAATGAAAGTAGCCCTACGCGCGATGACGAATTCCGAACGATTTATCAATTATAAGTGTCCAAAGCGCTTTGGCTCTCGGGCCAAAGTTGAGGGCACAAATTTAATTCCAGCGGAATTAAAAGTCTCGCGCAGCAGGGCCACCCCCTAAATGATCACACACCAGGGGTAGTAAAACTCCTAGACTCTTCTAGGAGTTTTGCGGTTTAAATACATGGATCGTCTACAAATACCCGATCTTTTTCAGCCAATCTTCGTTTTCCCACTCCCACAGGCGTTTGGCGCCCAAAAACCCCTCGAAATCGCTCCGCCAAGAGGGGAATTCTTTGAGCTCGATCTCGCCCTTGGCCTCGCCCCACTCATGCTCGCCGTCGCCGCAAGTTAAATAGCCGTTACGTCGGATCTTTTCCCGACCACCCTTGGTTCGTAACTTGGCCCCGCAACGATTGCATACTTGTCCCTGATCGATACGCAGGATCCAGCGCGTCTCTAAATTGTCATACTCGTTCTTTAGCGCCTCCAAATAGGCTGCCGTCTGCAGATTATAGTCGCGGTAGATGGACAGGGAGGTCTTAATGTCCAAAACTCCGAACTTGCCGTTGATGACAGCCAGGGCGTCCACCGTGCCTGCGTAACGGTGTTCGGAATGGCAAACACGCTGCTCCACATGCTCCGGCCGGGTTTGAATATCGCGCTTGGCCAAAAATTCGCGAAAGGCCGAGACCGCGGGCAGGATCTCCCAGTCTATTTCCGGCTCCTGGCCCAGAAGAATTCCCTCTACCGCCTCGTGGATCTTTGTTCCTTCTTCTGCGGACTTTTCTTTGATCGCCTCGCCGTGAGCAAAACTATCGGCTTGTCCATAAAAATGATACAGGGCCGGTTTGGCCTTAATGGTCACGATCTTGGTCACGCGCGGATACCAAGTGCCGTCTATGGTGTACCCGTTCGCGTCCTGAAACTCTTGGATGGTGGAGAAGCGTTCAAACACGCTCGTAATTATACGCGAGCCAGCTCGATTTGCCTATTCTACCTAGTGCTGTTCGAAAACGACCTTTTCTCTTATCCCTCTCGGTCATCCCGGGCTTGCCGTGCCCGACCGTAGCTTTAGCGAAGGTGGGACCCGGGATCCAGGATCCTGAAAAACCTGGATTCCCGCTTTCGCGGGAATGACA
>JACRFR010000055.1 GCA_016212635.1 Candidatus Liptonbacteria bacterium
CGTCAACCACCCACAGTCGGCCCTGCGGGTGTAACCACTCAGGCTGTGCCTGTTGTGGGCACCCCAACTTTGGACCACACTGCGATTGCGGCCGGGGTACCCACAACCGTCACGATTACGTCGCAGATCACAGACCCGCGACTGATTCCAGCGAGTGTGTTTCTGCAGCGTCTGGCTGCCTCGGGCCAGGTGACCACCATCCTCGGAACACTCCACGACGACGGTCTCAATGGTGATGCGGTGGCCGGGGACAAAACTTTCACGATCCAGGCTATGCTCACTGAATCCGTCCAGTCTAATGTTCGCCTACAGGTCTCGGCCGGGTTTACTGGTCTTCTCAAGCGCATCATTTCAGATCTGGTTACAATCCAGGTCCAACCAAGCTTGACCGTAACGAATGCTCCCGACGACTTCTGGGCGACGAATCTGGGGGACGGCGGTATCATGTTTTTTTGGGCTAACCTTCCGGACGCTACCGATCATGTGTCCATATATCGGGCTACATCTTCAAAGGGACCATGGACAAAGGCTGGGGATTACTTGATTGACCCCGACATTCCGACCCACGCCATTGACCCTATAGATGGCGCACTATCTGACCTGTATTACCGAATGGACGCGATATCCTCATCTGGGACTGTTCTCAAACGCTTTGATATTCTGTATGTCCCGAAGGAGGCAGAACCCACATGAGAGAATGCATCCAATGCGGAGCTAAAGGAACCCGCCTCTCAGAGTGCACGTGCTCTGGACAGGCTGTCTATGAGCGTTGTTGGGTGAAAGCAATGGGGTCCCTCGGAGAGGTTTACTGTCCAATCTGCGGCCAGAATAATTAACCCAAGAGCAGCCCAGCCCAGGGAGTTGTCCATATCCCATGTATCGCTGCAAGCCACAATGAGGTCAAATCACAATCCTCTCCACCTCATCCAAGCTGACCTCATCCCCGCGCCGCGCCCATCAGAAGTCTACTCTTGTTGAAGGAAGAAGAATGGCGCTTCTGCTCCGGGCAGATACACAGGAATACTGTGTGCCGCTCTCAATATCTTGTATAACGGCACTGTCTGAACTGCCTCTGGGCCGAGACGCTTATGCGCTAGAAGCGCAGTTCCATTCCATGGGAAGGTCTCTCCGAGCATAGGTATCGCCACCTGGCCCGGTTTCGGGTGAACGGTGGCCCGGATGGCATCTGGGAAGCAGCACCGTAGGAGGTCGAGGTGCTTCATCGTTAAGTTGTGAGCGGCATAGTGCAGACCAGCGTCTTGGCTCAGAGTGTCGATCTCTTTAGCCACTGCCGTGCTGGTTTCAGGATTCTCCTGATCCAGCATGTTCCACAGGTGCTCCCAGGAACACCGCCCTTTTTCCAAATAGGGGCGAGTATTTATGTTCCACTTCATCCCACGAGCGAGGACGCGGAACCGGTCTGCGAGTATCCCAGAGGCACGCATCCATTTCAGCTTATCCACGATATGACTGTATACGTCTTGGAAGCCGTCGATACGCGTCGTCATGTCGTCCAGGTCCAGGATGTGCACCGTTCGGTTCATGTTCAACAGATGTCGATATGCGCGCAAGCGCTCCCTATAGGTGCGCGCTTCAGACACTTCGATACCGAAAAGTGGCGCGTAGGCGACACTGTCAGAGACAATGATCCATTCAGCGCTGAAGTTGTAGATTTGATAAATAGCCAGGGCTATTATGTGTAGCCGGGCCAGCAGTGCAATCTCTCCGAAGTCGACATGCCGGGCCGGCGCACAGGAGCGAAACGGCGTTTGATCTTTAAACGGGAACGCAGGCAGGATGAATTGGATAGGCAAGTGCTGTCCCTGAGCCGAGCGCATGCTGCTAGTGACCACCTCAGTCAGGTCGTGAGGCTTATTCGCAGGTGTGCCAACAGGTTCATGGCAGAGCAACTGACAGAGTTTCCCTTCTCGAGTGAGGGTCGTGTCTCGAAGTAATGCGTCAATCCTCTCATGGTATACGCACTCTCGCTCGCAGACCTCTAGGTACTGGTAGATAAGTGTATCCGCGACGAGATTCTTCGAGTCGTCTGGGGGTGCCATGAACGGCGGAGGCGTTACGCCGCGGCAAGGTGTATGTTCCGGATCGCCGAGTACAAGCCTCGCAAAGTTGTCGCGGAGCCACTCGTCAGTAGGGGCGGTCCGGCTGACGGCGTCGAGGGGCACCGTCGTGTACCTGATGGGCTTATAGAAGAGAAAGGTACCGGCGTCGTACTCCGTGGTCCGTTTTCTTAAAAGGCGGCTCCCGTGGGGTGCATTTGCCCAGGCAACCTCCAGATTGGTGAGGGGATCTGGCTCAAGAACATAACTGGTTGACCGCGCTGACATTTGTTCCCGACTTTACAGGGGCCGAAGCCGCCTCAGGATGACGGTGCGAAGCGCAGGGATCATACGCTCCAGGTGCAGGGTAAAGCCTCCAAGACTGAGCTTGGTATCGATGAGTTGGGTGTGGCCTTCCACGAGAACGAAGCGCTCCGGCCAAGATATCCTGAAGACCGACTGAAGGCCGTGCGAAACTGCAGTGTTGGGAGGCGGAAAGATCTGAATCGTCGGTTCAGATACCTCCTCACTCTCGGTTTCCAGGGAAAACTGCTGCCGCAGCCAAGAGTCTGACCCCAGCCAGGCCTGGTGTGTTTCGGCGAGATCTGGCATCGTCACGATGTCGCTGAAGACTGCCTTAATACAATCCTCTCCCAGTTGACATAGAGTCTCGGTGGAGGCAGCCAATTGCATGAGACACACCAAGGGGCTCTCAGCGCTGGTGTAACCGTCGCGAATCTCATTAGAAAAGCAGCGCGATACGCAGAATACCTTCGAACTCGGAGCAGCGAAAAGAGCCGTGAGAAGTTGCGAAGCCGGAGAGGGAGCCATGAACGTGGGGGCGCCGAAGCCCGGAAACACTACACGAAGAGAGGTGATGGCATAGCTTACTTGGCGGCTGGAGAGGTAATATGCGTCAAATTCTTCGAAGCCGCGACTTGCAAAGAACAGTTGGGCCTTTGTCCGGAGGCGAGAGAGAAAGAACTGCTTCGTTACCGCTTCTCGCTCTGATCCCAGCAGTTCTGTGTCTCCAAATTGGCCGGGCAATAGGATTGAGAGAGTATCAGCAAAAACCGTCGGGGTCTGTGTAGCGTGAAAGGTATTAAAACCTGCCGCGCCCGTCACAGTGATGCGGTCGGCAAGCTTAAGGGCCTTGGCAGATTGCCACTGCTCAGCAGACATGGTATCAAACCCGCACTTCAGTTGAACCGAGCCGGTAGCATCACGGAGGGTCATAAAAACGACTTTGCCGAGTGGAGCGAGTCTAGTGACCCAACCAGTGAGGGCGGCCTGAATCGGTGCGGCAGGGTTTCGGCGAAGACTCGCGAGGATGGCAGCGATATATTTGAGATGAATCCTCGGCGGTGAGTCTAGTGGAGCGGGACATTGAGTCAACATCGGCTGCCTCCGCACCCTCGATAGGGAGGGCGTCGAAAATGGGTTATTAGTCGGCGGCCTGCAGTTGCAGGGTGCAGGCACCACC
The DNA here is from genome assembly GCA_016212635.1 of Candidatus Liptonbacteria bacterium. GTDB lineage: Bacteria > Patescibacteriota > Minisyncoccia > UBA6257 > 2-01-FULL-56-20 > JACRFR01. The sequence goes on from JACRFR010000055.1 coordinate 3,541, forward strand.
GAGCCAAATGCGTTCACCGAGCTGCTTGAGTTTATCTAAATCCTCGTCAAAGACGACCGCGAATACGTTGACACAATCGGAGAGCTTCGCTTCTCCGTAGACGATGGCAATACTGCGGCCGACGGAGTTTCTCGGGGTGGGCGGGGCGTAGCCTAGTTCGCCCGGCTTGAGTTCAATGGTGGCGTTTTCTTGTGGGATGGAAAGAGCAGGGCCTTCTGGTATCCAGATTTCTTCGCCAGCGAATCGCGCCTGTACGGCTCTGGCCGCAATGGGGAGAGAACGCAGGAACACCGCGCAGGTCTGCGGGGCGTCACTGATATAGGGCCTGAACCGAATCTCGGTATTGTCTGGTGTGATGATCTTGATGTAGCTCATAACAATGACTTCTCGTACGGTGAGTATAGCGCTATAAAGACCTTAGTCATAGCCCAGTGCTGTGGACGTGCTAGGCTGTAACAAAGGTCGAAAATATAAAGAAAAAGAATCCCCGAACAGACTGCCATGAATGAACAGACGTTCATCGGTCTGGATCTGCACCAG
>JACRFR010000011.1 GCA_016212635.1 Candidatus Liptonbacteria bacterium
AATTGTGGGCACTCCGACGGCATCGTCTCATGCAGCCACCAAGTCGTATGTGGATTCTTCTCTGCAAACCTCACCAACCTGGACTGTCTCGGGCAATAACGTGTATAACTCAAATTCGGGCAACGTCGGCATCGGGACGACAGTTCCAGGGTATAAGTTCGATGTAAACGGCACCGGCAGCTTCGCCAACACGGTAATTGTGGGTACTCCCACGGCATCGTCTCACGCAGCCACCAAGTCGTATGTGGATTCGGCAGTAACTGGCGGGACCGTCACTAAAGCTCTGGCTTGCGACGGCGACGCTACCTGTGAGATGAATGGCGCGGATCTCAAGGGCACCGGTTCCATCACCGGCGTGGTCAAGCTAACCGTAGCCACCATTGACCCGTTATATCGAATTGGAGGGGTAAACTACTCCACCTATGTGCCGTCTATCGCCGGGCAAGTTCGAGAGGAGTTTAGCGGTCGCGGGAAAACCGTAAAATCTGGCAAAAACTATCGGTATTTATTGGATTTTTCCTCCACACCCCAAGGTTCCGATCTGTGGCTCTGGCATCAGGCGGTAGAATTTTCCAGGGACACCGTCGAAGCCGTTGCCACGCCCTACGGCCAAGCGGCGAGTATCTGGTATGAAATCGTCCAAGCGCAGACTAACGCAGACGGCACGCGGACTGGCGCAGACAAATTAATATTTTACAGCGATAAGCCGGTGGAGTTTAGTTTCCGCTTAACCGGATACCGCCATGATTGGCGAGAGTGGCCAGTCAAGGCAAAAGACCAGACGGAGAAAGCAACTTTTGTGCTGCCGTAACATTTTTGGAGCATGAACCACTACCTACGCCAGATAGTCGGTAAATTAGGCCATTTTTACCTCACGATTAGGCGTGGAAAGGCTAAAATTTCCGAAAGTCGTGAGGTGGCAGCCGGTGAAAGTCGTGAGGTGGCAGCCCCGAGCCAAGATTGCCCCGATGCCGTTGAGATTGTGTCCCGCACCGCACTTTCGCAATTTGAAACTCGGGTGGCCGAAATCTGCCCATACTGCAAATCATCCGAGTTTATTAAACGCGGCACCAGAAAAAAGAAGTTCGAGACCGTCCAGCTTTACGAATGTAAGAAAACAGATTGTGGCCGAACTTTTACCGCGCAGTTCGTGCGCGGCAGGCATTTCCCGTTGGTAGTAATTATTGAGGGCCTTAACTACTACAACCTCGGGTTCGGGCTGGAGGAAACCTGTCGCCTTTTAAGCCGGAAGTTCAAGTTGGATCCCGGAGCAGCCACGCTGGCCGACTGGGTTTCCGAATATTCCGATTTGTGCCGTTACGTCCGTCTGCGACCGTTCGCGATCAAAATGTGCAAACCAAGAGATACAGTGGAAGTCGTTACGCTCGCCCATCGCCAGCTATATCGATTCCGCTACCACCGACCCAAGCTGAAGCTCATGTTGGAAGAATATAAACATCACCGTTTCACGTCTCTCAAAGAATACCTAGATGGCGTGGCGAGTGAAACGCCCCACCAATACTTCCAAGAGGGTTTGCGAATCTCGGAAGTGCGGAGTAAATTCGATAAGGCGCAGATGATAATCAGAGGCAAGACGAATTATGCGAATCGCCTGGCAGAATTTGTTTTGCCGGTGGTTGCCGATAATAAGGATCGGCACGAACAGCTACAGCGGTTTTTTATTGCTAATGATTCCGTCACGGTGGCCACCGAAGTGCCGGTGTATATCCGGCGGGAAGACATCGAGCACATGGAGAACCAGCTGAAGTTCAAGATTTTACCCCGCGGCGAGGACAACGACGAATGGTATCTGGAAGTAAAAAGAGTCAAGGAAAAACTAAAAGGAATTCCCGCATTGCTCACGGGGCATATTGATTTTGTACAGGTTAGAAATGGCCAGATTCACCTTTTAGACTACAAGCCCAACGCCGCCAAAGAAAAGCCGATTGAGCAGTTGACCTGGTATGCCCTGGCCCTGTCTCGGCTCACGGGTTTGCGATTGTTTGAGTTCAAATGCGCTTGGTTCGACGAAAAGGATTATTTTGAATTCTATCCACTCCATGTGGTGCACAAGCTGTCGGAGAAAAAACGCGCGAAGCGAGTAAAGCTCAAGAGTGGCGCATTGGTTTCTATCCCGAGAAAAAATGTCTTGCAGGTCGTGTAACGTTGATGTTGTGTCATTCCCGATCTAGTCGGGAATCTAAAGGTACTGGATTCCCGCCTTCGCGGGAATGACAGAGGGGAACGGGAATGACAGAGGGGAACGGGAATGACAGAGGGGAACGGGAATGACAGAAAGCAATAGGAATAACAAACAAAGAAATGCCCTATTACCAGAGAAATCCAAGGCAATTCACGCCACGCGCGCCGGTTAAAACTTTCCGCGACTTGGAAGTGTACCAAAAAACCATGGAGGCCTCGGTGCTGATCATGAAAAACCTGAAAGCCAAGTTAGCGCGGCTTGGATTCCCATTCGCGGAGCAGTTCACTAACGGCGCCATGGCCATCCCGCTTTTTATCGCCGAGGCGCACTCGGTTCGGTTCGCGGATAACCATTCGGGTAAAATCCTGCTGGAACGCTCTATGGCCGGTTGTAATAAAATGGTGGTATATTTAGAGCAGATACGCGGCATGTATGGTTCGCGGCTCGCGGACGAGGGTTTGGTCGAGGATTTAATTAAAAGGTATTCCGACGTTCGGACCAAAATTTTTCATTTGGAAAAGTCGTGGGAAAAATTCCAACGGGAGAAGCAAGCATGAATGACTTGCGGAACAACGCGGAAGTCATTGCCACCCCCTACGGCCAAGCGAGGCGCACCCTATGTCCCATATTACGCCTTCGCAAGGCGTAGCGTGTGAGGCGCGCTTGTTGACCACGTCCGGCCGCGTTATAATTGCACCATGACCACCCAGTTAAGCGAGCGACAACTGAAAAAGCTTATTCAGGACAGCGTGAGCGAGGCGATAAACATGAATCTGATGAAGCTGCGCGCCTTGGCTTTGCCCTTCGTGCCCAAAAAGGAGCAACAAGAAATCGAGCGGCTACATGGCGTCCCGTCTGTTTCTGAACGGCCAACGAAAACAGTTTGGCTAAATGTTTAAACCATGCTTTGGCGCGTGGAATATTCCGGCCGGTCGCTGAAACAAATTAAAAGGAATCATTTTTCGTTTGAGGATGTCCAGGTGGCGATTGCTGATGCGATCCGCAAATTAACAGGCGAAGAAACAAGCACGGACATGAAGAAACTTCGGGGCGTCTGGTCTGGCTTCCACTGAATCCGAATGGGCGAGGCAAGAATAATCGCCAAGTTTGATTTTGAGAAACAGGCGGTGCGAGTGGCGAGAATTGATTGGCGCGGCCGAGTTTATAAATAAGCCTATGAGATTATGTACTAGTACACTGATACAGTAGATACGCTTTCCGCCGGAGGCGGATCCTCCTCTGGAGGAAACGAATGGCGCATGCGAATGACTATTGACTGATGACTAATGACTGGTGAGTAGAAATAAATAGAAGCAAAAATTCTTAATTTCGGGAGGTCGGGCCTCGGAAATCCCTTGAGGTTCGACCTCGGGGAATTCCGAATAAATCCTTAACCCCAAGTCCTTAACAGAAATTAGGTATTAGGTATTCCCCAATATGCTATAATATCAAGGTATCAATTTGCATGCGCAATTCCTCAAGCGTATCTACCAAAAGGTCGAGCTAGTACTAAAGAGTCAAAAGTAGAAAACTAGAAATCAAACACAATGGATAAAAAGACAATTGGTATCATTATCGCTGTTATTGTTGTGATCGTGGCGCTATACCTGGCGTTCGGCAATAAGCCGGCGACCGGTCCTGTGGCGCAGCCAGCTGCCGCTCCGGGCACCCCGGGCGCGGTCCCAGAGCCGGTCAAGACCGATCAAGGCACGGTTACTCCGCAGGGCGTCGTGGCTGCCACGGGTACCAGCCCGATCGCGACTTCCGGCGAGGTTCTCGCACCCTCCGGCAAGCCGGTCAAGCTGGATGTAACCCCGGGCACGCCGGAGGCGCCGCAGCAGTCTAATCCGGTTGCCAAGCCGGCGGATCTGCCGTCCAAGACGGTCAAGATTACTATGTCGTCCGGCGGTATTTCTCCGTCCGGGTTTACGGTCAAGGCCGGAGAGCCGGTTACGATCGGCGTGACTTCCGGCGACTCGCAGACCCACGTCTTCAAGTTCGACGATCCGTCGCTGGACGCGGTGGCGGTGGGTGTTGGTCCCGGTGAAACTCGCGCGATCACTTTCCCCGCCCCGAAAGCCGGAACCTACAAGTTCCACTGCGATGTCCCCGGCCACTCCAGCCGCGGCGAGGTGGGAGAGATGATCGTCAAATAATAGAAAAGAGAGTAGGGAGTAGCGAGTAGAGAGTAGAGTAGAGGAAGGGGCGCTCCGATTAAAATCGGAGCGCCCCTTTCGATTTGGTACAATATATACGACCTATACGACCTATAAGTCCTATAATACCATCTCCAATTAACCGCTACTCATGAATCAATGAGAATAAGGGGGGCGACCCGTCCGGTCATTCGACCGGACGCCAGGTCGGATGACTTGGCGAATTTATGAGGTCGGGCCTTGGGGATTTTTAAGGCCCGACCTCGAACGCGATTCTGGTGGGTATGGGTCAATTGGAGATGGTATAAGATTCATAAATAATGAAACTCAAGCACCGACCCAAGTACTTGAAGATAAAACTGCCTAGCACCGAGTTCTGGCTGTTCTTCCTGCCGCGCGCGATCTTAGTTTTACTGGTGATTTTTGCGCTCCTCTGGGCGTTTCCTCGGGTGCGCCACTTTGGCTCGGCTTTCTTGCGGGGATTCCGATCGGGGCTTTCTCAAGCTACCCCTCGACCAAGCTCGGGGCAAGTCCCCCCGGGTCCCGCGCCGACCGTGCCGCCGGACCAGCTGGGAGCAGTGAGTGGCAGTCACACGGAGATGTTCACTGTTACTCCCGACAAGCTGGGAGCTAAGAGCACGGCCTACCTGGATACTAAAACCATGACCTTGTCCTTCCCGCCTAAATTTGATTGGGAGCAAGTCGCATCGCTTAATCCGCTTGCGGGCGAGCAGCTTGCGGCGGCCGGCGGCAATGGCCGGGAAGTTCTGATCCTAACCCAGCGCGGGCTGGTTTGGGCGTTTGGGTCCGATCTTTCCTATTTATCGCCAGTGAGCCTTCTCCAGCCCCTCCTTACCAAGGAGGGGAGCGGAGAGGTGCCGAACGGGAGCAAGAACCTCACCCCGCCTCTCCTTGGAAAGGAGAGGAGTGCTGACCAGCCCCTCCTTTCTAAGGAGGGGAGCGGGGAGGTGCCGAACGGGAGCAAGAACCTCACCCCGCCTCTCCTTGGAAAGGAGAGGAGTGCTGACCAGCCCCTCCTTTCTAAGGAGGGGAGCGGGGAGGTTCGGAGCAGTAAACTGGCCTACGACAGTGACTCCGGTTTGTGGTCGGTTGCTTTTATCTCTGCCAATACGGTCCATCTTGCGGTGCTTTCCGTAGACGCCCAATCCGCCAGGGTGGTGTCGTCGCAGACCTTGTCTGATCCCGGGAACGCCCAGATCGGTGACCTGGCCTGTGTCCGCGGGGAGTGTCTTTTACTCTTAACCTTGCCTCTGAACACGGAACAGTACCGCCCCGCCACCGCGCTTTACCGTTTTTCGCCGCGCAACTTGGCCGAGACAACGCGGTTGCCGCTCCGGGAGCAACTTTCGGGCGCGGAACATGTCAGCTTGGGTCAAACGCCGGATGCCTGGCTGGTAGGGGTAGTGCGCCGTGTTGCCGACCAACCCAGTCCAGGCAATTTGGGCGGCCGGCCGATTCGATATCAGGGTACGGTTTTTTCTATTCGCGCCAACTCCAGTAGCGGGAATTCCGGGAAGGATTTTTCTAACGGGGCAAATCTCTTTTTGTCGCCTTATCGGGGCGGCATCCGTTTCGGGTACGACCCGGGGTCCAGTCCCTCCCCTTTTCCAAGGGGAGGCGAGGTGGGGTCCGGTTCGATCCTGGCGGTGTATGTGGCGTACTTCGGCCAAGCCGCGACCCTGACCGTCAATAGTCGATTGTCAACCATCAATCGTACAGAGGATTACTCCCGATTCTTTCCGCAGCGGGTCGTGGGCGGGCAGGCGGAAGGCGAATCCGATCTGGCCCTGCAAATTTTCGGCCAGGATGGTCGCTGGTGGGCGGGCTCCGACCCGTCGAGTCCTAGTCTTAAATTATTGCGCGTCCTGGGCGGCGTGGGAACGGACCTGACCGAGCAGCTGCTGGCGAATATCCGGACAAGCCAACTCGTGCCAGGATTTAAGACCGACTCGGTTTTCGCCGTGCTGGAGGACGGTAGCGGTATTCGCGTCCAACAATTAATCGACCACGGATTTGATACCAGCGGTCCGGCTGTTTGGGAATCCGAACGCCTGAATCAATGGAACGGGAAGATCGTGCAGGGAACGGTACTGGAAACGAAAGACAGTGGTAGAGAAAATTTCCAATTTCCAATTTCCAATATCCAACGTCCGACAGCTGAGCCCGCCTCCGCACAGAACTCCGGCGTGGCAAAGGAGGTTCGGTATTCTCTCTCCGCTGACGGCGGCAAGCACTGGTTTGGTGTGGAGGTAGGCCGGGCGGTGGGGTTCAATAATCAATCATCAATAATTGATGATCATTCGGCGGCCTCGCCGTCCGACGACTTCCGTTTCCGGGTGGAACTGCTACCCTCGGCGGACCTTGCCCGTAGTCCCTGGGCCTCCTCGGTCCGAGTGGAATACTGGATCGTTAGAATTAAGAAGTAAGAATTAAGAAGTAAGAATTAAGAAGTAAGAATTAAGAAGTAAGAAGTAAGAAGTAAGAAGTAAGAAGTAAGAAGTAAGAAGTAAGAATTAAGAATTAAGAATTAAGAAGTATGGATAAAACAAACACAGAGAAGATCAGAAGCCTTGTGGATTTATATGCTTGGCAAAAGGGACACGCACTCGTTCTGGCCGTCTATCGGGCCACCGAGAAGTTCCCGGCAAAAGAGATATTCGGTCTAGTCTCGCAATTACGTAGAGCAGTAATTTCTATAACTTCGAATATCGCCGAAGGGTTTAGCCGAAGTTCGTTAAAAGAAAAAATGAATTTTTACCACATAAGCCTAGGTTCTTTGACCGAGGTTCAAAATCAACTATTGATCGCGCGTGACGTGGGTTACCTATCTGCCGTGGAATATGAGCAATTGTTTGAATTGACCGTGGAGGTGAGTAAGATAATAAATGGATTGATTAAAGCATCCCGCGCCCGGATGTACCCGCCTCTTTCTTCTTAATTCTCAATTCCTTCTTCTTTCTTCTGCTCCCCCCTTACTTCTTAATTCTTACTTCTTTATACTATTACGATGGAGGGCATAATCCGGGGGGTCGTGGCGGCGCTGTTCATTGGGCTCATTATCATGGGCGTCTTGGTGTTTGCGTTCAGTTTCGCGACGCCGCTCAAGATGTTCCAGCGGGCCCGGAATGCCACCAGCTCGCCGGAACGAGTAGTGGTGGTGGAGCGCACCATCGTGGAACGTACGGAAACACAAGTCCCAGCCCCGCAACCTGCCCCGCCCGCTCCGACCCCCGCTCCCATCCCCAATTCAAACGCGCCATTTGTAAACGTACCTACTCCGGTCCCAACCCCCATGCCCGGCCCCACCCCTGCCCCGCCACCTTCCACCCCTGTCCCCATGCCTCCGCCCGCCCCCGTGCCCCCGCCGCCTCCGCCCAAGCCCACTTATTCCCCCACGGCCATCGGCACTTCCGCGGTCAATCCCAAGACCGGAGAGGTGGTCAAGATGGACGGTACGCCGGTGAATAATACTATCGAGCCGGGCATGTCGGACGCGCCACTGGTTTCCAATCCGGTCACCAAAGACAAATATCCAAAGGGCGCGATCGTGATCAGCATTACCGCCGAAGGCATGACTCCCAACACATTCACGGTGCACCGAAATGAAGCGGTGACGATCGTAACGGAGTCCGCCGATCAGTACACCCACGTCTTGCGCTTCAAAGACAGCTCCTTGAACGCCATCGCGGTCGGTGTCGGGGCAGGGGAGGCCCGGGCGATCACCTTCAACGCGCCGAGCGAGATAAAAAGCGAGGGCTACCCGTACTTCTGCGACGTGCCCGGTCACGCCAGCCGCGGCGAAACCGGCATCATGCAAGTCCAATAAATATTACCCCACGCTACGCCTTGCGAAGACGTAATTCTTAACGCTACGCCTTCGCAAGGCGTAGCGTGGGGAGAGCTACCGAAACTACTCGAATAGGAATTTCTTCGGAGGAATCTCGATGTCTTGGAGCCACTCCCGAATCGATTTCTCATAGCCTCTGGGTCCGCCCAAGACTTCGTTCAAAAATTCTCGGCTAGTAATGGAGGGAAAGTTTTTAATACCCAAATAATCCATGTGGCTGGACCAGCGGTAATTTTTCAAGAAGGTTAGTGCTGCATCGCTGGAAGATAATGTCCGTGAACGCCACTCGCTGTATTTGAGGTCCAGCGGGTTAAAGTGAATATAGAATGGCAAGTGAAGAAAGTGAGATTTCTCGGTAATCGGCACCGATTTGTACCGGCTTTGGAATAATGTGCCGACCCGCTCGTATTTTTGATTGAAATAAAGGGCGTATCCCATATTCACTCGCTTCATAAAAATCGACACCCCTCTTTCAATGCGCGGCGATAAGAAGAGATGGTAATGATTCGGCATTAGGCAGAATGCATGAATGTCGACCAGTAGCTTACGGGGAGCGTGCGGGGCCGAAAGAATTCGCTCCTCGATCCTGGGATTTTTTTGGAACAAAAATCGCGTCATGGGCGGTAGCGGATTTTGATCGTTGAACTCAAAAAGATCGTGTATGAAACGAAGGTAATCGGTGTCGTCTTCGAAAAGCGTCCGTTTATCCACTCCGCGATTCAACACATGGCAGAGCTGCATGATGATTTAATAATATCCCAATATTGCGCCTTCGCAAGACGTAATATTAATGCTACGTCTTGCGAAGGCGTAGCGTGGGGGAGGGGGAGAGAAGAGGGACGGGGGGTGGGCACGGGGTGGTGGGCACGACTGGGTGGGCACGGGGGGGTGGGCGCGGTTGGGTGGGCGCGGGTGGGTGTGCACAGGGCTGGAAATATTAGATTTGCTATAATTAGCAGGTGTAAACCCTGTTAGAAGTAATCCCGCTAGGCGGGATGCCCCGCGCTGGGCGGGGACTTCTAGCGGGGTAAATCCGCCGGGCGGGGTTTGTCCCGCTTGGCGGGATCGGCCTTCGGCGGATGCGCCGAAGGAGGGTCCTCCTCCGGAGGAGAGCTCCTCGGGCAACGGCCGCCTTTGTTGCAACTTCGGCAGGCAATGTCGAGACGGGGACGACCAGCCCAGCCTGATTGTTTATTAGTCCATGAATGATTCCACGCCGCTTCGCACCTATGCATTCATTGACGCCTCCAATATTATTTACGGGTGTCGGGCCTCCGGCTGGAAGATGGACTTTGAAAAACTTGCGGGATATTTACGCTCGCGCTATCAAGTATCTCGATTATTGTATTACGGAGGCGAAGAAATTGGTAATGCCTCTCAAATGGCATTCCATAACAAACTGCGATTATTCGGGTATGAACTTGTCGTGAAACCCGTGAAAGAATATCTGGGAGCAGAAGGAGCAGTGGTGCGTAAAAAAGCGAACGCAGACGTCGACCTCACATTTGAAGCCATGCTATATTGGAACGAATACGATCGCGCAATATTTTTAACCGGCGATGGTGATTTTTATCGGCTCATTGCGCATTGTCTAATCCATAAAGATACCACTTGGCTCATGGGTAATGCTCGTCGGACCGCTAAGGAATTAAAAGTCCTTTTTGGCGCGCGGTTTACGAATTTAGATTCCATTAGGGACTTGGTAAAGAAAAATGACGTATAAAAAACAAAAGAAGCGGACGCCGGTTAAGGAATCCGCCTCCATGTGTTATGAGGTAATAATACCGCGTCCAACTATAATGTCAAGAACTTGAGGAAACATTTAAAATGCTACAATGTCTATAGATACTGCCACCCCTTCCGCTCCATGAATGGAAATAGTAAATATTTCATAATGACCGCGGTGGCGCTGGGATTGGCCGGTGCTCCGTTTTTGGCGTTCGCCCTGACTACGCTTAATCCGCCTGGAGGAATATGGAATAGTTCCGGTAACGTCGGGGTAGGGACAACGGGGCCGGGCGGGGGAACACAAAACTGATATAATAAGCCTATGCGAAAGATTGCCACAAGAGATGAGAAAGAAACAATGCGAGGAGCCAAATGGGCGGCTAGGGTATTGGCCGAGAAGTTCCAGCCGGAGAAGATCTATCTATTCGGCTCCCGCGCGTACGGTAATCCCCATGCCGATTCGGATATGGACTTACTCGTGGTAAAAAAGACCAAAAAACCACGAGACATGAAGTTGCGCATGTACAGTGTTTTGGGGGATCGGGATATCGCCCTGGACCTACTGGTGTATTCACCGGACAGATTCAATTCTCAACTAGAATCAGGCAATCCTTTCCTGAAAACGGTCGCAACCAAGGGCGTCTTACTATACGATGCGGCAGCTTAAACTGATTGAAAATGGATTGGGAAACGGCCAGATAGTTTTAGCCCAAAAATGGTTGCGCCAAGCGACGCAAGATAATCAGGCTTGCGGCCTAATGTTAAAGCACAAAATTCCCACAGCCATTATTTGTTTTCATGCTCAACAAACGGCGGAAAAATCGCTAAAAGCGATGATAATTTTTTACGCCAAAAAATTTGAAAAGATTCACGATCTTTGGCCGATAGCTAGGACGCTGGTTGGCGTTGCGCCAGAACTTAAGCGCTTACAAGCCAAATTAGATAATTTAAGCACCTATTATATCGAGTCGCGATACCCCGATGATTTTCAGAGGAATATTCCAATCACCGAAGCGCGAGCGGCCTACCAAGTTGCCAGAGCGGTTTATGGTATTGCCCAGAGAAAAATTAACTCGCGGGTCAAGAAAACTTAAAGCAGTTTATTCTACATCCCCCGTGATAAAAGCAAGCAACAAAAAAGTAGTAGTTAAAGTTGGCACGCTGATTGCAGTGGTGTCAGCCGCGGCATTGTCCGGTGTATTTGTTTTTGGGTTGATCCAAATAACCCCCGCCTATGCCCTGACCACCCTCAACCCGCCGGGGGGCATTTGGAACTCGGCAGGCAATGTGGGCGTGGGGACGACGGGGCCAAGAATGTGGTACAATTTTCTATTATGACAAGATCCAATCAAGATAAAACCGACCAAATTATCCAAAGGATAGTTCGGGAATATAAGCCGGAAAAGATTTATCTCTTCGGCTCGGAGGCTTGGGGTAATCCCGGCCCGGATAAGGCAAGGTCTTATATCAGATTGCCGGTTGAGCCCAATAATGAACAATGATTCACAACCGTGGGAGGAGTGGCGACAATACGCGGACGAAGACCAACTTGTCGCTCAAGCTATTTTGGAAGCGGGTGGACCCGCCAACCCAGTTTGTTTCCACGCGTATCAGTTGGCCGAAAAATACCTAAAATGCTTTTTGTCCTGGCGCGGGATTTTCTAAAGTGTGATAAAATTATCCCATGACCGAACAAGTCACTGAAAGGACAATTGAAAATGTCGCTTCGGATATTGCCGGGAAGTTTCATCCGCAGAAGATTATTTTGTTCGGGTCCTATGCTTGGGGGAAGCCGGGACCGGACAGCGATGTGGATCTATTAGTGGTGAAAGAAGTGGATGATACGCGACGCCTGGCGCGCGAAATAGACGGCGCTGTTTTCCCGCGCCCGTTTCCATTAGATGTTCTGGTGTGCCGCCCGGAGAAATTAACAAAGGCCGGGCCTCAAGATTTCTTTCTTCGCGATATTCTCGCGCGGGGGAAGGTGCTCTATGCCAAATAACTCCTTCACGCACCATGGGGACTGGTTCGATAAAGCCGAAGAGGATCGTCTGGCGGCGGATATTCTTTTGCGGGAAGGTGGTTCGTTCGGCACCATCTGTTTTTTATGCCAGCAGGCCGCCGAAAAGTATTTAAAAGGGTTTCTAGTATCTCTGGGATTAATGTTCCCCAAAACGCACGATTTGTTGGGGTTGGAGACATTACTTTTAGAGAAAGAACCGGGAATCGGAGAGTGTCACGAGGATTTGAAATTACTCAATCGGTATTATCTGGAAACTCGCTATCCGGGAGATTGCCCAGAGTTTTCTTCGGCAGAGGCCAGCCTGGCTACGCAGGCCGCGTTACATGTGAAAGAATTTGTTTTAGCTAAAATCCAAGTATGAATAGACGGAAAATATATATTTTGCTCTTGGTCCTAGCCGCTGTCTTAAGTGGCACTAAGGCCTTAGCTTTGACCACCCTCAATCCGCCGGGGGGCATATGGAACTCGGCAGGCAACGTCGGCATCGGGACGACAGGGCCGGATATGAAATTGAATGTTGTTGGTGCTGCTGATAGTTTTGTTGCGTCATTTTATGGCACCGGCACGAACGGTATTTTACTTGGGTCACAGACGACGGGTACTGCATTAGGAAGAATTAGCACAAATCATGCAATCCCAATGACTCTAGAAATTAATGGGGCGGAAAAGGTCAGAATAGACAGTAACGGCAACGTCGGCATCGGGACGACGGGACCGCGGAGTAAATTAGATATTGGGGGTGGAAACATTCGGCTCTCACAAAGTTATTGGAACAGTGATAGCGCAGCAATCGAGTTTGCAACAGACGATGGAGCCTCACTTACTAACTCAATTGTTGCATATAGCGCCAATAGCGATGGCTATTACGGATTTAAGTTCAAAGGTGGGTCAGGTACCACGAACGGTACCCTAATGACCATCACTGGACAAGGCAACGTCGGCATCGGGACGAC
>JACRFR010000057.1 GCA_016212635.1 Candidatus Liptonbacteria bacterium
CGCCATCTGCTATTTATTTCATATTCGCATCAGTGGCATCAGTGATCATGTAATACGCCTAGGCGTATTACATGATCACTGATGCCACTGATGCGAATATGAAATAAATAGCAGATGGCGGGCGAAAAACGAGCGGTTGTCGCGGGGATGCTGGAACATTACTCCCGCTTAGCGGATCTCAAGCGAGCCAAGTATTCACGCTGGAACCCCGAAAAGGTTCCCGTCTGAATCGCCTGCCGGATTTGCGCCATTAAGTTATTGAAAAAGAAAACATTGTGGATCGTAGCCAACCGGCCAGCCTGGGTGTCCTTGTTTTCGAAAAGCTGCCGCAGTTCCGCCTTACTGACCCAAGAGTCTTTATTCTCTAGTTGTCCAGTGCAAACCGGACAGCCACAACCCAGCTCGATCGGCTCTCCGTCGGTCGCGTGTACTGCTTTGGCGATATCAATGTGCCCTTGGGAGGTCCAGAGTCGGCCATGGCGCGCCTCACGAGTGGGAATCACGCAGTCGAAAGTATCTATGCCCAGTTCTACTCCGGCAAATAGATCCTCAATTCGACCTACGCCAAACAAGTGGCGCGGTTTGTTTACTGGCAAATACGGCAGTGACCAGTTGAGCATGTCGGCGGTCTGGGCTTTGGTGCCACCATAAGCGTCGCCGTAGGTGCTACCAATCGCGAAACCATCAAACGGCAACGCACCGATGAATCGCGCGCTCTTTTGCCGCAGATCTTCAAAAGCTCCGCCCTGAACCACGCCGTAAATCTGTTGTTTGGACTCCTTGGCCTCCAGCGAGCGCTCCGCCCAGTTGTGAGTTCGGGCCATGGCGGCGGCGGTATATTCGCGATCCACCGCGGGCGAGGTGGGCTCATCGAAAGCCACGATGATATCCGCGCCTAACTGTTCCTGTATCTTGATCGAGGTTTCCGCGTCCAGATAATGTTCCTCGCCTGCCTCGTTAGAGAAATACACACCGGACTCCGTAACGCGCACGCTAGAAGGCGACGAGGGAGGAGTAATGAGGGAGGAGAATTCTCTGCTGATGTCCGTTATTCTCTCCTCTATCTTTACTCTTCGCTCTTCACTTTTTCCCCCGCTCTTCGCTCCTCGCTCTTCGCTCTTTCCTTTTCCCATCTGGCCGCCCCGGCGCATGCCCTGATCCTTCAGAAAGCCCAGACTAAAAACTTGAAAACCTCCGGAGTCGGTCATGAGCGGTCCCGACCAACGCATATAAGCATGCAGTCCCAGAAAATCGTTCAAACCTTCCTCGCCCAGCATTTGCCAGAGGTGGTAGGTGTTGGCGATGATAAGCTGCGTATCGGTACCCGGCAGATCCTCCGGCTCCAGAGTTCGCACCTCGCCGTGCGTGCCCACGATCACGTAGGCCGGAGTTTCGACTATCCCGTGCGGAGTTTCGATCCGCCCCGTCCGGGCGTTGGTCAGGTTATCTTGCTTATTTATCTTGAACATAGGTAGAAGCGAAAGGGTGCACCTGCCCGCCTCCGGTGGAAATCAAAATGCGAACCTACGCGAAGTCGCGGAGTTGATCATTCGCAACATTTCGCGGAGATATTCGCGTATATTCGCCTCTACTTGATTTCCAGTAACTCCACCTCAAAGATAAGCGTGGAGTTCGCGGGGATAGACCCGCGCGCCTGGTCGCCATACCCCATTTCCGGCGGAATGGTGATGCGCCGCTTGCCCCCCACTTTCATCCCCTGCAGACCGATCTCCATGCCGGGAATCACCTGCCCCGCGCCCAGCTTAATGTCAAACGGCTTTAAACTTTGATCGAACACCTTGCCGTCGGGAAAAGTCCCGAGGTAGTTGATCGAGACCGTGGAGCCCGGTTTTGACTCGGCTCCGGTGCCAACTACCAGGTCTTCCCGCGCCACCTTCGCGGCCAATTCTTGGGCCGCTGCTTTTTCCCGTTCCGCCGTAGCCGCACGCTCCCCGGTGGCCCGCTGCTGCAACTGGATGCTGTACGCCCGGCCGAAATAGAGCACGACGACCGCGACGATCAAAAACAAGATGATTCGTATTTTGGACATGGTAATAATTTACGGAAAAAATAGGTGGGAGTCAACTTTATCCGGCGCTGTTCGGAAACGTCAGGTTTGTCATTCCGGCGAAAGCCGGAATCCAGGTTTTCTTAGTTACTGGATCCCGGGTCAAGCCCGGGATGACACTCGGCAAGCGGGGGAATCAATGTTTCCGAACAGCACCACCTTATCCGGAAAGTCCCGTCTTGTGATGGCCTAATATTATCGGTTCGGTGGCCATCGCAAGACCCGATATTAAATCTGCCCCTATCCAATGAACAAGGGGAAATACCCAATATTGGTTCATCGGATGACCTGCGGTCAAGATGCTCAATGGTTTTTGCCATTTTAAACAAAGTACGGGGGGTTGTTAATTTCGGGAGGTCGGGCCTCGGGAATCCCGCGAGGCCCGACCTCGATAAATTAACAGAGGCAGGAGGGGTTGCCAACGATATTTGGGCATGGCTAAATATCGTTGCGGATTCTAAATTGTCCGGCTACCGCAAGGCCAGAAGCACTTGGCGATACATGTTCTCCACGATATTTTCTTGTGCCCGGCCAGTTTTGACGTAGTGATCTAGACCGGGCGCGGCATTCACCTCTAAGACCCAGTAACGCTCCGGCTTCCGGCTAATGTCACCGGCCACCATCAAGTCCACGCCGCAGAAACGCAGGCCCATGTCGCGAGTCAGGCGGATCGCTACTTTCCTGAATCCGGAATGGATCTGCCCGGTCACATCACGGGCGTCACCGCCGGTGGAAAGGTTGGCGTTATCCAGGAGCAGCAACTTCTCGCCCCGGGGCAAAACGGAGCGAAAATTCAAACCGCGGCGCTTAAGATTCAGCTTGATCCGGGAATCCTCTGCGCGGATCATAGTGTCGCGCCCCGTGGAGATAAATTGCTCCTGTTTCTTGCGCAGCAGTTGCCGGATGGTCGACCGACCGTTACCCACGACATTGAGCGGGATCCGTTCATAGGCGGAAATAACTTTGCAGTCCAGAACCACAATGCGATAATCCTTGCCGCTTACGGGAGTTTGCACCAGCGCCACCCGATCCCGCGCAAAGATCCAGCGCATGGCGCGATAAAACTCGCGTCGGGTATGAACCTTGGCCACGCCTATCCCCTGGGTGCCGCTATTGGGCTTGACCACCACCGGGAATCCGATCTTACGCGCATAGCGGTAAGCGGCCTCGATATTCTGCCGAGAACCGATCGCGCGACAATGAGCGGCGGAGTAGAATGGCCTACCGGGTACGGTGGGATACCCCATCGCGCGCATAAAGAACTCGGCATAGTTCTTGTCTTTGGCGATGTCCGATGCGCCGACCGGATTCAAATCCACGGTGGTACCGCGAAAGTAACGCTTACGCTTGTTTCGAAAAGCGACCTGCCCAACCACCTGCCACTCCGGCTCGATCAGAATTTTAGCCCCCACTTGCGGTGCGAGTTTGCGGAAAATATCCAGCAAGAGCGAGCCCGGTTTCTTCTTTTTCATTTGATCCGCGTCCCCGGCGCTACTTTTTTCTCCGGCGTAAGGAGCACCGGCTGACCGGAGGCGTCGGACGCGGCCAACAGCATCCCCTGGCTTTCCAGGCCCATTAACTTCCTGGGATCCAGATTGGCCACGACCACGATCTGCCGGCCGACCAGTTCCTCTGGCGCATAGGCCTGGCCGATACCGGCCAGGATCTGGCGGGTTTTCGGTGCAAGAACCACATCCGTCGTATCTGCCCCATTAGACTTATGGGTCGTATAGGACGTATAAGTCCCATCAGACCCATCGGACACGTGAGTATCATCTACTGGACTGACCTCGCCCAAGTCCACCGAGAGCCGCACGAGTTTTTCCGAACCTTCTACGCGCTCGGCCGAAAGTATCCGCGCGACCCGCAAATCCACTTTTTGGAACTCCTCGATGGTCATGGAAATAACGATTGACGATCGACGATTGACTTTTGACCATTGACTATTGACGATTAATTCGTCATTCGTCATTCGTCATTCGTCATTCGTCATTCGTCATTCGTCATTAGTCAGTCCGCCCTCTGCCACTCGATCCGCTTTCCTTTGCGCTTCTTATCCGCCATGGCCAGTTCGTCATAGATGCCGTCGATCAGCTGATAGGTCTTGGCCTCGTTCAGATCCACCCAGGCGGAAGAGTCCGTCTCACCTTCCTGCAGCCGAATATCTCCAGATTCATACTCCGCAATGCAGGAAATAACTATGCCCGGCACGCCGTCCACGGCATGGATCGTAGCCAGACTGGTCAGGTACTCAATGTTCCGGATCTCGATGCCGGCTTCTTCCCGCACCTCCCGGCGCAAGGTCTTCTCCAAGACGTTGTACCAATAGTGCTCCGTGTCCTTAGGCAGACTGGTATAATCGGTCGTCTCCAACTTGCCCCCCGGTACGGTCCAATAGCCCGGCAGGCGCTTCTTGGTCGCAGCCCGGCGGACGATCAGATATTTATCGCCGCGATAAATGATAGCGGTGATAACCACCTCGTGCAAATACTGGTTGTCCGGCATGAGAAAAGTATAGCAGAGTAATCGCAAATAATGCGAATCACCGAGGTAATAATGCGAACAGAAATCGTTAATTTCGGGAGGTTGGGCCTCTAAAATTCCCGAGGCCCGACCTCTTTACTTCAGACCCAGGGCTTTTTTGCGTTTATCCTCGTTGATATCCAGGATACGCTTGCGGATCCGAACATTCTTGGGTGTTACTTCCACTAGCTCGTCGTCGCCGATATATTCCAAAGCGTCTTCCAGATCCATGGCGCGCGGGGTATCGAAGTGTTCCGCCGAGCCGTCATTCTTGGAGCGCATATTAGACAGCTCTTTTTCCTTGCAAACATTCACCGGTATGTCCTGGCTGCGCGCATTCTGACCCACTACCTGGCCCTTATATACGCGGACACCGGGGCCGACAAAGAGCGTACCGCGATCCTGCACATTGACCAAGCCGCACAACCGAGTTACGCCGGTTTCATGCGCCACCAGCGATCCTTGTTCCCGTTCCCGCCAACCCCCCGGATCCGGCAGATACTCGTCGAAGCAGGTATGGATAATTCCCAGTCCACGAGTGTCGGTTAAGAACTCGCTGCGATAGCCGAAAAGACCGCGGGTGGGCATGGAAAATTCCATCAGGGTGATGCCGTTTTCGGTGCGCATATCTTGCAGTTCCCCGCGGCGGCTGCCCAGTTTTTGGATCACCGTGCCGCCATATTGCTCCGGCACCTCGATAGAAACCTCTTCATAGGGCGTCAGGATCTGGCCGTCTTTTTCATGATTGATAACCTGCGGCCGGGACACTTGAAACTCATAGCCCTCCCGGCGCATGCGTTCGATCAAGATCGCCAGATGCAGCTCGCCCCGTCCGGAAACCACCCAACCGTTACCCGGCGGCGGCACATCCTCCACGCGCAGGGCCATGTCCGTCTCGATTTCGCGATACAAACGTTCGCGGATCTGGCGGGAGGTCGTGAACTGCCCATCTTCGCCCATGAACGGGGAATCGTTGATAGAAAAATTCATTTTGACCGTGGGTTCCTCGATGGCCAGAAGCGGCAGAGCTACCGGGGTTGCCGGATCGGCAATGGTCTCGCCGATATTGATGTCCGCTATGCCCGAAATGGCGGCAATGTCTCCTGCCACTACCATTTCCGTATCTACTCGCTCCAGGCCGAGAAAGGTCATGGCCGAGGTCAAGCGGTACTTCGTAACCTGACCGGCCCGATTAATATGCGCGACATCCTGCCCGCGCCGCAGTACCCCGCTCACGATGCGTCCCACGGCTATACGGCCCTTGTAATTATCCCCGCTCACCGTGGTCGCAAGCATTTGCAGGGGCACCTCCGGATCTGCCTCGGGCGGCGGCACGAACTCCGCAATGGCTTCGAAAATCGGAGTGATGTCGGTCATTCGCGCGAGCTCCGGCTCACGGCTCGCCTTGCCTTGCTTGGCCGAAGCATAGATTATCGGAAAGTCGGCGATCTCGTCGCTTGCGCCCAGTTCTAAAAACAGATCCAGGGTTTTATCCAAAACGTAAGGTACCCGCGCGTCGGGTTTGTCGATCTTATTGATCACTACGATAACGCGGTGGCCCAAGGCCAACGCTTTTTTTAGTACGAAGCGCGTCTGCGGCATCGGCCCCTCTTTGGCATCCACTAGAAGCAGACAGCCGTTCGCCATTTGCAGGACCCGCTCCACCTCGCCGCCGAAATCCGCGTGCCCGGGCGTATCGATAATGTTGATTTTATAATCCCGCCAAACGATCGCCGCATTTTTGGAAAAGATGGTGATACCCCGTTCACGTTCCAACTCGTTGGAATCCATGATCAGATCGCGGCCGGAGTTCTCCTTGCCCAGCTTGGTCAGGGATTGACGCAGCAAAGCGTCGACCAGCGTGGTTTTGCCGTGATCGACGTGCGCGATGATCGCAACGTTACGGATATTCATAGAGTAATCGCAAGAGTAATCGCAAATAATGCGAATTACCGAGGTAATAACGCAAATGGGACACAGACATACAGATACTGCCGGAGAAAAAACAGCCCCCGCTCTGTAGCGGGGACTGCTTTCGGTAACATGTTTACCAGTTGCCCCGTCGGCGGGCACCGCCACCGCCGCCGTAGCCTCCACCGCCGCCACCGCCGCCGTGGCCGCCGCGGTTAAAACCGCCGCCGCCAGCCGAACGATCCGCCATCGGGCGAGCCTCGTTCACGGTTAGGGTCCGGCCCTGGAAGTCTTTGCCGTTCCACATGTTGATAGCCGCTTGCGCCTCCTCGTCGCTCCCCATCTCCACAAAACCGAAGCCCTTAGAGCGTCCGGTCATTTTATCCATGATGATGGTCGCGGAGGTAACCGTGCCCGCCTGGGCGAACGCGTCGCGCAGTTCGTCCTGGGTGGTCGTGTACGGCAAGCCGCCCACATACAACTTCATAGCCATTTAGGTTATTTTTGCTTAGTATAGCCGACCTATTTTTTACCCGCGCACCAGTCCCGCCAGGCGGTACGGTACGGGGCTTTGCAATCCTATCCTGTCGGCTTCTCGTCTAATAACCCAAACGGCTTAGATGAGATGTTGCCACAAGAAGCACTGTGCGGGGCAGTATACCATAGACTGGGCAGAAAACAAGTGACGCGGCATTCCCCGATATTTATAGGTCATATAGGGCCTATTGGTCTTATGGGTCGTATAAGACCAATAAGTCCCATAGGTCATCCGATGAATCCCATCAACTCCCGCAAGCGGCAGTACTCGCAATCGGGCTCACCGCAGCGGCGGCTCCAGAACCCGAGATCCAGGATCTCGGCGGAGGTCTTGATTATCAACTGCTCCAGCGCCTCAACCTCCTCATCCGAGATCTCGAATTCCTCCCGTTTGAATATTCCCCTCTCGTTCGGTTCCACAAAGTCAATTGCGCCGCGGAGCATGCGGTAGGTCGGCTCCGGCTTTCCCGCCGCGGAGACGGCCGGGGCAAGCCCCGCACCGTGTTTACTCTGGTGCTGGGCAAGCCCCGCACCGTGTTTACTCTGGTGCTGGGCAAGCCCCGCACCGTGTTTACTCTGGTGC
>JACRFR010000012.1 GCA_016212635.1 Candidatus Liptonbacteria bacterium
GGATATCTGCCGTGAACATTCGACCTGCTTCCCTCCTTCGATTCTCGAGAGCTTTGATGTCCCGACGCTCCCGAACGGGTGATGAGGTGGACATGCCCTCATTGTAGCATATGTTAAGTAATTATGCGAAAGTCAGTAGGTTGCACGTTAAGAAAGTACAAGGTTTGCCATCCGCCTTTTCTTTCCGTATCACTCGCGCCTATCGCGCTTTTTTCTATTTTCAGAATCCGGATCACGCCATTTTCTTCGATTTAGATCACCGCTAAGATAAATCCCGTTAGAAATTGCTTGTCCCGAGCTGGTCGAGGGGCCGCGGGGTATTTCTAACGGGATAAAAGTTTTTGATCTCCTGCCTTTCGGCGGTGTAATATAACCAATCTCCCTGCGCCTCCGCGCTGGGGGGTAGCTTAATCGAATGGGCAAACTACGATAAAGCGGAGAAGAGATTATCATACAACAATCTAAGGGATTATTACCGGTCTGTACTTCCGATTTTGAAGGAGTATTTAAAAAAACCAGAGTCGGGCCAGGTTCTGACAATCCAGGTCCATTCCTCCCAGTGTCCCTAAGATACGCTCCAGCGTATTATAGGGACAATTAAAGAATGGAAGAGAATAAATCCAGTTAGAAATTGTTTACCCCGAGTTTACTCGTGGTGAGCTTGTCGAGCCAGCGAGAGGCCATGGGGTATTTCTGACGGGACAAAGAATGTGGAGGATGCCGGGGCGCGACCGCCTCGCCTTATTGCGCGAGCATCTTGTCCAAGAACGCAGAGTACTGCTCGAAGGGCACCGCGCCGCCCGGGAACTTCTCTCCGTTCACAAACGAGGTCGGCGTGCCTTCTACGCCTACCGACTTGGCCTTGTCCAGGTCCTGGCGTGACTCGGCCTCGTATTTTTTGCTGTCGAAACAGGTGGCGAAGGTTTTAGCGCTCAACTTGGCATCCTGCGCCACTTGGATCAGAAAATCGCGCTGGATATTGCCGTTATTTTCTTTGGCGTCCTTGATCTCCGCCCGGAAGAGCGCGTCGTGATACTCCCAGAACTTATTCTGATCTCCGGCACACTTGGTGGCCTGGCTGGTCAGGTAAGACTCCGGGCCAATGAAGGGGTAGTTGCGATAAACGAATCGAACCTTGCCGGTCTGAACGTAATTTTTAATCAGTTCCGGTTGGAGTTGGGTGAAAAAGCGACCGGCGAACGGGCACTGATAATCGCCGTACTCGACGAACAAAAGCGGTGCCTTGGGATCGCCCAGCACCGCTTCTCCGGGTTGGACGGTGGTCAAGAGAGTAGAAGTTACTCCTCCGGTTGGGGCCGGTTTTCCGGCCGGACTCGGAACCACAGCATTCTCCACCGACCCCTCGCTCGTCGCTATTCCAGCTCCACTGGAATAAATGATGGACCCGGCAATCAATATCCCGGCGATGATTATGCTGAACGCCACCAAAGATTGATCCTCGTCAAGTGAATTCATAGGTATAAATTTTATTTTGATTCCCCTCCGACTGTCAATTGCGCGCGGCGCTGTTCGGAAACCACCGATTTTATTGCCCGAGCTTGTCGAGG
This sequence comes from Candidatus Liptonbacteria bacterium, assembly GCA_016212635.1. Classification (GTDB taxonomy): domain Bacteria; phylum Patescibacteriota; class Minisyncoccia; order UBA6257; family 2-01-FULL-56-20; genus JACRFR01. The sequence goes on from JACRFR010000012.1 coordinate 1,569, forward strand.
GCCATGCCATGTACCCGCCAAAAAGCTACCCTTCGACGGGCTCAGGGAATAACTTTTTGATGTTTCCGAACAGCGCCATTGCGCGCATGGGTCACACGGGAGAGCATTCTAATTCTTCGGTCTCGTGATAACCGAAGAATCGCACGGTAATGCTTGCCCGCTCGCCCGCGGGATTGTTTCTTAAGGTGCTATAATGACAGTTAGAAGCTGGGATTCCCTCGGCTATTGAAATCAGCCCTGAAAGGAGGGGGCAACCAATGAAGATCCTCGAGCGAGTTTCGCCGCCGGGCGGGATCGCAACTAAGTACCTCCAGGAGACCAACGACGGTTTCGTGGTGGAGGCTACTTACATCCGGCGGCCGGAGAAGCACACCCTTTGCGTTTCCACCCAGGTGGGCTGCCCGATCGGCTGCAGATTTTGCGCCTCTGGTCGGCGGAGCAAGGGGTCACTATATCAACGCTCGCTGACCAGCGCGGAAATGGTTGAAGAATGCTGCAACATTGCCCAAGAGATGGACTTCGCGGCGCACTGCCGGCCGCTCACATTCGCTTTTATGGGTGAAGGCGAACCATTTCTCAATTTTGACGAGTGCCTAAAGGCATTCTACGCCCTGGCCGCCATGAGCTGGCCCGTTCCAATGCAGCTCGCGGTCTCGACGTCAGGAATCCGGCCGGATCTCATCCGGCGCCTGGGCGAGATCACGTTCTCTGTCCGTCTGAAACTCCACGTTTCGCTGCACGGTCCGAGCGACGATATTCGCTTTCAGATCATGCCCGTCACCCAGCCCATATCCGAAATCGTGGCGGCAGTACGGGCTTACCGGGAAAGATGCGGCCGGCCGGTGGTCTGGAACTACGTCCTGTGCGCCGGCGTAAATGACCGGCTGGAACATGCGGAGCAAATAGTCCGGCTGCTCGGCCCCGGCTGGCACGTGAAATTCACCCGGTTAAATCCCGCGGTTGGCTCACCGTTCCGTCCTACGCCGCGAGAGCGAGTGGAACAATTCCGCAGAATCCTGGAGGAGGGCGGACTATCCGCGGCGTACACTGAAACCGACGAGTCCGGCATTCAGGCCGGATGCGGCCAGTTGTCGTATCACTACGCGCGAGGAGGGCGTCACGGTGATACCTAAACAACCGCCTCTCGAGCAGTCTTTCCCGGGAGGCGGAATCTTTGTGCCTAACATACATGCACAATATTGAAGAAAAACCCAAAATCAAAGTAGCCGGTTGTTTTCTGGAACACGACGGACGCTTTTTGATACTCCAGCGGTGTCCCGGAAAATCTCAAGGCGGGAAGTGGGGCCTGCCGGCTGGCAGAGTGGAACAAGGGGAAACCGAACGAGACGCCGTCATTCGCGAGATACGGGAAGAAACCGGATTTTCAATTCCACTCGAGAAGCTCGAATTTTTACAGGAAATAGTATTTGAATTTCCTCAAAAGACGACCGACTTTTTTGTATATCGCGTGAGGTTGGGGTCAAGATTCAAAGTCTCTCTGGAACTCCAAGAACATCAAGCTTGCGCTTGGGTTACCGGGGAAGAATGTTATGCGCGAGACGACTTAATAAACGGAGTCCACGGCCTTTTGGAGAAGACAGGATACGCGTAACCCCTCACGCCGTCGCACAGCTTCCGAGGTCGGGCCTCTTCCGCGTCAATTCCGCGCGAATCCGCGTGGGTGTGAGGCCCGACCTCCCGAAATTAGCGGTTTCTCCACGCCTTGTTTAACCTGGCAAAAATACGACCCTAAAAAACCGCTGCAAATACTAGCTTTCTCAAAGGCGTGAGGGGTTACGGATACGCGCTTGGCGCTGTTCGAAAACCCCAGGTTTGTCATTCCGGCGAAAGCCGGAATCCAGGTTTTCTTAGTCACTGGATCCCGGGTCAAGCCCGGGATGACACTCGGCAAGCGGGGGAATCAATGCTTCCGAACAGGCGCCTACGCGCTTTGACGCCTTGGCATTTTTTACGCAATATTATTTTAGTAGTTCATCCGGTA
>JACRFR010000056.1 GCA_016212635.1 Candidatus Liptonbacteria bacterium
CCTGCCACCCTTCCTGCTTCCTAAGGGGACCTTTGATTCTCCTAGAAACTCCCGCGCCAACTCGTAAATCCGGGCGGGACGGATGGCTGTTCTGCGCATACTCTCATTCTATCAAGAAAAATGGGGTTTTCGAACAGCGCCCCTTGTAGTTGACAGACTCTTCATTGGGCTTCAATTCTTCGTCGGAGTAAATTTCGTATAGGATGAAATAGTGGTTTTCCTGCCGGTTACAAATGAAGCGATTGAATATCGCCTTACCGATGAGCTTGTATTTGAAATCGGATAGGCCGCACTCTTCTTCTGTTTCCCTTTTCAAGGCTTCATCCTCCGTTTCACCTGTATGCACGTGGCCCCCTACGGGCAAGACATATTGCCCGGCGTCTTGCCGGCCAGACGACTGCTTGACCATCAACCACCATCCCTGGGAATCTCTAATCTCGGAAATGGTTGTTCGGTGCAGTAATCCCTTCGCATGTGCTTCGCCCCTACTGGTCTGATACAAAACCCGGTCCTGCTCATCCACTATGTCCAATGTGTCGGAATCGCTCATGCGGAAATAATAGCCAGAAAACTAGTTGCGAACAAATCAGCGGGGAGGGATTCGCCCGCCGGAAGCCGGTCCTCCTTCGGAGGAAACCCTCGATACCTTGCGGTATGCACGCTTTCTCCCGCACAAAGCGGAAGGGGAGGGATTTGAACCCTCGATGCCCTTTCGGACATACATCCTTTCCAGGGATGCCGTTTCAACCACTCACGCACCCTTCCGTTTTAAGCGGGATGTCTTCCCAAGGAGGATCTGCCCCGGGCATGACGATTTGTCCGCCAAATTTTCAATCCCCGCCCTCCAACTGGCGGGACTCCTACGCCCCTCCCCCGACCTACAGGAGTGTAACGCCTAATCTATTCCTCTTCAACCTCTACTCGCCAATTCGCGCGAATTAGCGAGTAGAGAAAATGGCGGGGAGCAGAAACGGCCCAGAGGCACGGGCTGGCGACAGGCTGGCGCGGATTATTCGGATAGAAGCTTGATGACCTTGCGCAGGTCTGGGGGCATATCGGAATTAATGGAATAAGATACATGGCCGGCCTGGCCCTTATAGTTCAGAATGTCCAGATTGTTTAATAAGATCAAATGCTTCGAGGTAGATTTGAGCGAGATGTCCAGCTCGCGAGCGATATAGCTCACGTTCAGCGCCCGTCCACCGGGCGACAACAGCCTGATGATCTTTAGGCGATTAATATTGCCTAGGACCTTAAAAATCATTGACCAGCGCTTCACGCTCTAAATTCTAGCACCAGTTGGATTTTTGCCTATTGCAATTATGCACCGCTCTCCCTCCTTGTCTTACCCGGGCCGTTCTTTGGACTGTGCCCTATTACTCGCCAATTCGCGCGAATTGGCGAGTAACAGGGCAGACCCAGGCAGATTATTAATACCTTATCTGGAGGCGCGATACATATGAGGAGAGCAGCCGATATGATCCAGGAATCTTAGGAAGTCCGGCACAGCGAGAACCAGCGAGGCGGTGTTGTCGTTGGGATGCATATTGATCAATTCTTCTTGCAAGAAATCCCGGTCCAGAACATAGGTTACTGCGTGCTGCTCGTCGTTCACTAGTCCAAGTGGCGAGACCGCGCCGGGTGTGACGCCGAGCACTGCCAAGAGTTTCTCCGCCGACCCGAAGTGCAGTTTTTTCTCGCCCAGGAATTCGCTCAAGTGTTTCAAGTTCGCCCGCTTATTGTAGGTTAAAGTCACCAGATAAATCTTCCCTGATTTCCCTGATTCCAGAAACAGATTTTTAGCTGGTACCCCTGGTACGAAACTCGCCTTCTCTTCTGCTTCTTCGCAGGTAAAGACAGCGGGGTGGTCGTACCGCTCATAAGGGATACCAAATTGAGCAAGGATTACGAGTGGATCTTTGGGCATTTGTCCTGTTCGGGCTCAATTGTTTTAAAAATACCGCTGGTTTTCATTCAGCTTGAAACAGGGCTCCGCCGGGCCTACTCGGAATTTTAAACGATGCCTTAAGATACGGCTCGGCCGATAAATACTGATCCGCCACCCAATTTTCCAAGGGCACCGGGGTATCCAAGCGGCACCGCAGATACTCATCATGTATCTCGCCCAAGCGAACAGATAACTGGCGCAAACAGAAAAACAACCAGTGCTGAACATGTCCCACATTCTCCGCGGCAGGCACTTGAAGGATGCCCTGAAATAAACGAATTCTTCTCCTTAATTTGTGAAAATCTTCTAATGGTAAAAACCGACAGCTTAATGACCCATTGATTTCTTTCATCACCTGCTCGGCATATGACCGAACGGACTCTGGACTTGCTGGTTGTATAAAAAAATTACCGGGCGTCGAGTACATATTTAGATAGTCTTTCGTAAGGATTTCATCGGCAAATCGGTTTCGTTCGGAGATATCATTGTAGTAATCATTAAACCGCCCGAGCAGCTTGATAAATTCGTGAAAATCCTCCGGGCAAAGATGAGTAGCATCAAAAAACTTGTAGGCCGTTTGCAGGATAAGACCAAAGCGGCGGGTTTTTTAAGATATTGGAATTTTCTATTGCTTGGGGGCGATTTTAATCCAGCCACGACCTTATCGGGTTTAAAGACGAACAACCAGCTATCTCTGGCTTGCTGCCAGCAGTGCTTGTGAGTACTTTCATCGACAAATACACTCGGAAAACTTTCTAGATCCGGTTTAGGCAAATTGGGGTCTTCGGCTATGATTTCAAGGTTTGAAACCAGCGGCAGAAGGGCCGCCTCTGTGCGGCCAAGATGCGACCCCCCTTCTCTTTGATCCATAATGTTCGGGTAATCTTAGTTTATAATCGTACCCCGGAACTCTTTCCCCGCGATCAGGCGCTCCAGATTCTTGAGGTTCCGCCCGTCCATTACGACTGCGGTCATTTTGTTTTTTTCGGCAAATCTGGCGGCGACCGGATCGACCGGTGCGTGCGCGCCGGGCACCCACTTCCTCGGGATCACTTTATGGTAAGCGCGCCAGTCCATCTCTCGGTAGGGCTTGGCCCCTTTAAACTTATGCGGGTCCTTATTATACACAAAGTCCGGCTTACCCGCGATGATCACGGTGTCGGCGCCCAAGTCGTGAGCCAGGGCCGTGGCCACGAAGTCCGTGGACCAGCCCGGCGTCCAGCCGCCGCCTACCGTGACCGGATATTTGAGTCTTGTTATCTGCCCCCGGGCTTCGACCAAAACCGGATCGGCTAATCGGCCGAAGATTAGACGGATGTATTGAGCATTCAGGCGGGTGGCGTAGATACCCAGCCAGTCATGCTCCCGAGCACTCAACCTGGTGACTTTTTTCGCCGCGGACAAGAAGTTCCGACAGAGTTGTCCCCCACCGATAATCAGTACAAACTTCACTCCGCGGCACACCTGGCGCTGGATCAGCTGCCGGAACTTTACAATTAAATCTGTATCAATCCCATCCGGATGGACAACCGAGCCGCCGAGTGCGATTACAATTGTTTTACCAAGGTTAATTTTCATAAGGGTATAGATTCCCGCCTTCGCGGGAATGACAAGAGGCGCTTTCATTTCGTGTTCTATGCTTCATGCCACATATTATATACTTCATGCTTCGTGTTTCATGTTTCCGGATCGGAATCGATGTGGGCCTGTATCCCCGGAACTAGGTTGACCCAGGCGGTCAGGGCAAGCAGTAAGAAAAAGACTGGGTGCGGGATCGGCAGCTCCGGCAAGAATAGCGATTCTGCCGTCCAGATCACGAGCCCCAGGGTTGCCGCGTGCAAAGATACTTGGTACGCGGAGATATAAGACAAACCCAGATGCCGGAAGTAAGCTATTGCCCAAATGATGAGCGCACCAACCAAGAGATAAACAAGCGCACCGAGGAGGGAGATCAGAGTGGCCAAGAACACGCCGAAGACTGCCACCGGCGCAAGCCAGTCTGCCAGTGTCCCGATCCGATCCGCGATGGTTCGAACATCCGCCGGCCGGAAAACTTGATCCGGCAATTGTGCCAGAGATTCCGTTTGAACTTGACCGCTTATATTCATCATCGCGAGCTGATCGGACGAGAGCCAGGCGAGCGAGCGTAGATCCCAAAAAGCTTTTTCCGAAAACGGCTGGAGGGTATCGATCACCAGTAAACTGTCCGCTTTTTGGATGAATTCTTCAGGTAGGGCGCGGCGCATCGCATCCGACATAGAGAACCGCACCGGCGGGTCGGACGGGACCAGCGTGACTCGGCCGCCGCGGATATTGAGTTCGTGGCCGTCCAGAACACCGCTCTGTTCCGCCAGAGATGACTCCAGGCCACGGAGTATGGGTTGGGCAGCGGGAATCGCGTAGGCCGAAACCAGGACCGTGGTTACGACGGACAGGACTAGGGTTAGGGTTAAATAGTAACGCAGGGAGAAACGCCAGGACTGGAGCGGAATACTCCGATAAAACGAGGGGGAATAAAGACTTCTGCGGAATAATTGAGGGAAGGGCATGAGACGGCAAAACTTCTAATTTCCAATATCTAATTTCTAATTACTGATACCTACTTTTCTTCTCTTCACTCACTAGTCATTAGTCATCAGTCATTAGTCATTAATCATTTTCATGTGGCCATTCCCCGGAGCGCCGCGATCCTTTCGGCGATGGGCGGATGGGTCAAGAATAATTTGTGGAAGCCACTAATGGCTTTACCTTTGAATGGATTGCTGATCCAAAGGTGCGCAGTCGCGTCGGAGGCGGCTTGCATCGGCGTGCGATCACCGCCAATTTTTTCTAACGCTCGGGCCAGGCCCTCCGGGTAGCGAGTCAGGAGCGCGCCGGAGGCGTCCGCCAGAAATTCGCGTTTGCGGGAGATGGCGAGCTGGATCAGCATCGCCCCAATAGGCGCCAGGATCGCGAGCGCGATGCCAACCACGGCAAAAAGATTGCCACCGCGATTATCACTATCCCGGTCGTGACCGCCACCGCCACCGAACCACATGGAGCGCAAGAAAAAGTCAGAGGCGATGGAAATTATTCCGGCCAGGATCACCGCCACGGTCATGACCAGAGTGTCACGGTTACCGACATGGGACAATTCGTGCGCCAAGACCCCTTCCAGCTCTTCATTCTCTAATTTTTGCAGCGCGCCGGCAGTCACGGCGATTGCCGCGTGTTTAGGATCTCGTCCGGTTGCGAAAGCATTGACCTGAAGTTCTGGCGTGACGAATACTCTAGGCATAGGCAAACCGGCAGTGATCGCCAGGTTTTCCACCATATTCCAGAGGTAAGGATTGTCCTTCTTCTGGATCGGCTGGGCCCTGGCCATAGCCAAAGCGATCTGATCCGAAGCGAAATAGCCGATAAGGTTCATGCCTATGGCCAAGGCCACGGCCAGATAGAGAATTCCCGGGCTGCGATAGGCCTGGGCAAACACAAAACCGATGGCAATAACTAAGATCAAAAACGAGCCGAGCAGAAACCAAGTACGGCGGATATTGGCATCCCGCTGGGAATACAAGCTGGCCATAAGAGATTAAAACTTAACGGCTACCACTTCTCTCTCCTTGCCATCTTCCACCTCAAAGAACTCCATCACGGCAAAACCGAAGGAGCTGGCAACGAGATTGGTCGGGAACTGCTCGATCTTAGTGTTCAGGTCGCGCACCGTAGCGTTATAGAAGCGGCGGGCGGCCATCATTTTATTCTCCGTGTCCGAGAGCTCGTCCTGGAGCTTCAAGAAGTTCTCATTGGCCTTCAATTGGGGGTAGTTCTCCGCCACCGCGAAGAGCGACTTCAAGGTTTGGGATAGGGCATTCTCGGCCGCCATCTTTTCTTTCATCCCCTGGGGGCCCATGACCGCCGCCCGCGCCGCGGTTACGTTCTCAAGCAGGTTCTTCTCATGCGCCGCGTAGCCTTTGACCGTTTCCACCAAGTTGGGGATCAGGTCATACCGTCGTTTGGACTGGACGTCGATGTCCGAGAGCGCCTCTTTGGCCCGATTGCGCAAAGTAACCAGACGGTTGAATAAGCCGACCAGCCACAGCACGACCGCGACTGCCAATATGATGACAATAGTTAGTATGTTCATGCCACAATTTTAGCAATTCCCAACGGATTTGAGAAGTGTTTCTCAGGGCCATTATTGACTGGGCCTAGTTTGATGCAAGTACACAAAAAGGAAGAGTAAGAACCCCTAGGGCAAAGAATGGGAGCGTGGATAGCGCTGGGTTACAATCCGTGCTTTTTTTGCGCCCCACGTCTATTTGCAATCTCTCTTCTAAGTTTCCTAATCTCGTCGGGCGAAACGTAGTAGTATCCCGGCTGGTGCGTTTTCTCTTGAAATACGAAATATATTTTCCCACGAACTGCGCTGCAACTCAAATCGACACGGGCACTTTGAGCTATGTTCGTAATCTTAGCCGCTAACAACGACGCACCATCGCTGTCGTCTATCGCAATACCCTTCAGTAAATCCCGGAGGGTTTGCTGAAAGCTACCGAGCAGCTCCCTGCTTCTGCACTCGAATCTTGTGTCTCTAGTCGGATAATAAACTCGGATGCCTTCCTCTGCCAAGGGAACTGCTCCCGGGGGAGTTTCTCTATGTAAAACTTCCCTTGATCCCGAAGTCATTCCAGGTCTGGTCATTTGAGGATATGATACCACATTTGGCGCTTGCTGCCTAAAAACCGGCCGGACTATGGCTGTTCGAGGCCCGACCTCGCTCACAACCGACTCGCCCCCTAGTACTCCTCTTCCATTCCCATCCCGCCGCCCGCAGACGCGCCTTGGGATTTCTTCTTCTCCGGGATATTGGTCACTGCGGCACCGATGGTCAGATAGGTCGAGGCCACCGAAGCGGCATTGACGAAAGCGGTCTTGGTTACCTTCAGAGGATCGATAACGCCAGCCGATTTCAAGTCGCCGATTTCGTTGGTCATGGCGTTAAAGCCTTTCCAGGAATCGCTCGCGGGGCGGCTTCTTAAGTCCTGCGTGACCTTGCTGGGAGACTCGCCGCTATTTAAGACGATCGCGGTGAGGGGGGCTTCCAGCGCGCGCATCAGGATGGCATTGGCTGCTCCGGCCACCGGGCTGACTTGTTTGGCCGCGCCGGGGTTATCGGCGTACACGTTGAAGAGCGCGATGCCGCCGCCCGGCACAATACCCTCTTCCATCGCCGCGCGGGTCGCCGCCACCGCGTCTTCCACCCGTTGCTTGAGTTCCTTTTGGGCCGACTCGGTCGGGGCGCCTACTTTGATCACGGCCACGCCACCGGCTAGTTTGCCCAACCGCTCTTGAAGTTTTTCTTTGTCGTAGTCCGACTCGGTTTTCTTGATCTGCGCGCGGATTTGGGCGACTCGCTCATCGATCCCTTTTTTGTCACCCTTGCCGCCGACGATCGTGGTGTCGTCTTTGGTGACCACCACCCGATGGGCGTGACCCAGTTGGGCTAGCTCCACGTGCTCGATCTTGCGGCCCAAGTCTTCGGAAATGTACTCCGCGCCGGTCACCGCCGCGATGTCCTGGAGCATCTCTTTCTTGCGATCGCCGAAACCCGGGGTCTTAACCGCCACCACGTTGATGATGCCTCGGATCTTGTTGACCACCAGCGTGGCCAAGGCCTCGCCGTCCACATCCTCGGCAATGATCATAAGTTCTTTCTTGCCGCTCTGAATAATCTTCTCCAAAAGCGGCAGGAGGTCGGGGTGGATCGAGGAGATCCGCCGATCGGTTACCAGGATATAGGGGTTATCCAGGGCCGCCTCCATCCGCTCTTGGTTGGTCACCATGTAGGGCGAGATGTAGCCGCGGTCGAACTGCATGCCCTCCACCACTTCGTAGGAGTTGGAGATAGTGTTGGAATCCTCGATGGTCACCACGCCGTCCTTGCCCACCTTGCCCATAACCTCCGCGATCAAGCGGCCGATCTCCGGATCTTTGGCGGCCAGGGTCGCGACTTCCTCCACTTTTTTGTTGTCGTTAATAACTTCTTTTTGCTTTTCCAGGCCGGCGATTATCGCCTTGGTGCCCTTCTCCAACTCCTCGGCCAGTTGGATGACATTGAAACCCTTTTCGCGGATCAGCTTCTCGCCTTCGTCGATCATGGCGTGGGCCAGAACCACCGCGGTGGTGGTGCCGTCGCCCACGTTATCGTTGGTCTTGTCCGCCGCCTGCTTCAAAAACTCGGCACCCAGATTCTCGAACTTGTCTTCCAATTCGATCTCTTTGGCCACGGTCACACCGTCGAAAGTGACCTGCGGGCCGCCGTAACTTTTTTCCATAACCACCGCCCGGCCGCGGGGACCCAAGGTCATGCGTACCGCCTCCGCCAGTTTGTCCATGCCCTTTTTCATCGCCGCGCGGGCCGCCTCGTTGAAATAAATTTGTTTAGCCATGTTTTTATTTCATAAAAACCATCAACGAATTACGAATGGCGTACGAATAAACGAATTCGATTCGTAAATTCGTAAATGATTCGTTATTCGATGATGGCCAACACGTCTTCCTCGTCGCCGACCAGGTATTTTTTATTTTCTATCTCGATCTCATCCGGGCCGTACTTTTTAAACAGCACGGTGTCGCCAACCTTGACCGACATGGGGCGGAGCTCGCCCTTGTCGTTCGTCTTGCCCGGCCCGACTGCCACCACCTTGCCCATCATGGGCTTGGTTTTAGACGCGGTCTCGGGAATAACCAGACCGCTTTTGGTCACCTTTTCTTCTTCCATGGGCTCCAGGAAGAGGTGATCCGAGAGGGGTTTAAATTGCATGATTTTTGACTTATGACTATTGACTTATGACTTATGACCGTTGACAAAAAGTAAAGAGTTTCGTCGCTGGTCAAAAGTTAATAGTCAGTAGTCGTTTGTTTTTCTGATTGGCACTCTCGACCATAGAGTGCTAATAGAATCTAATCGCCTACCGGCATGCTGTCAAGAGGCAGCGGATACGCTGGCGCTATTCGGAAACGTCAAAAAGTTATTCCCTGAGCCCGTCGAAGGGTAGCTTTTGGCGGGTACATGGCATGGCCCTCGACAAGCTCGGGCAATAAAATCGGTGGTTTCCGAACAGCGCCGGATGCGCTTGACTAGATCTGCTGATAAATATTCAGCACCGCCTTGATCGCGTCCCCGGCGGAGATATTGTTCTGCTTATAGAGCACGTCGGTCACGTCCCCCGCCGCCCAAATGCCCGGGTCGGAAGTAGCTTGGGTCTGATGATCCACAACTATCTCGTGCAGCTCATTGGTCTTGACCAGGTCGCCCAAGAACTCCGCGTTGGGTACGGCGCCGATTTCCACAAAGACGCCGGAGGCGGGCAACGTCTGGACCTGATTGGATTTCCGGTCCAGGCATTCTAAGCCAGACACGAATTGCTCGCCCAATATCCGTTGAACTTCGGCCTGGGTAATAATATGAACCTTGGGATCGGCTTTGATCTTTTCTTGTGTCACCGCGTCGCCCTTTAGGGCCTCGCCGCGCTCCAAGAGGTAAATTTCAGTGGCATACGGCAGTAAATCCAGGACGGCTTCCAGACCGGCGTTGCCGCCGCCCACCACCGCCGCCGACTTGCCCGCCATGACCGGCGCGTCGCAGATGGAACAATAGAAAACTCCTTTACTCTCGAACTCCGCTTCGCCGGGAACATTTAGCTTCCGCCGACGACTGCCGGAAGTAATGAGCAGGAACCGAGCCGAATATGTTTGGCCGCTCCCGGTTTTAACTTCATAGCCGGTCGGAGTCTTACTAACGCTCGCCACCCGCTCGCCAGTCACGACCTCCACCTCCGGCTGGGAGCGGAGATGGGCCTCTAGGCGCTGGGCTAGGTCAAACCCGGAAATTTCAATATCCCCGATCCAGTTTTGGATGCCGGCGGAAACAACCGATTGCCCGCCGATCGCCTCGGCGACCAGCAGAGTTTTCATTTTTTTCCGCCCGGCATAAACTCCCGCCGCCACGCCGGCCGGTCCTCCGCCGATGATGATTAGATCGTACATGGATATAGAATTGAGAAGTTAGAATTGAGAATTAAGGCTTAGGGAAAACAGAGTTGGTTTGATCTGCCCCTCACTTCTCACTTCTTGCTTCTCATGCCTATCCTTTCAGTGCCGCTTCGATCGCGGCCTTAAAATCATCATAGGAACTCGCTCCCTTAACCAACTGACCGTTCACGAAAGTAGTCGGGGTGGAGTTGACGCCGTACTTGCCCGCCTCCTGGTTGTCGGCCTGGATCTTGCTCTCGTACTTCTTGCTGTCGATGCAGCTGGCGAAGGCCGAGGTGTCCATCTGGAGCGTACCGGCCAGAGACACAAAGAAATCCCGGTTTAGATTGCCGTTATTCTCTTTTGCGTCTTTGGCTTCCGCGGTATAGATCGCGTCGTGGAACGGCCAGAACTTACTCTGGTCTTTGGCGCACTCGGTCGCTTGGGCGGAAGCTAGTGACTCCGGGCCCAAAAACGCGAGATTGTGGAAAACAACCTTGACCTTGCCGGTTTTCACGTAGTCTTCGCGCAGGCGCGAATCGATTTGCTCAAAGAAACGCGCGCACCAGGGGCATTGGTAGTCGCCGAATTCGGAAATGGTTACTTTGGCTTTGGGATCGCCCAGAATTACATCTCGGTCGCCGATGGCGGGCGTGCCCCCGGTTGCCTTAGCTGCCGCAGGCGGCTGCGCGGGCACGGGCGCGGGTTGGCCCGCAGTCGGCTGCGTCGGTTGCGCCCCTCTCCCTACGGCGTAGATGATCGCGCCTGCGACCAGAATCCCCGCGATGAGTATGCTTAAGGGCAGGAGGAGCGCGGTCTCGCGTCCTGCTTCTTTGGAATTTAATTCGTTGGACATGAGGTTAAGTTTAGGGAATGTTAGCCGAGTGTCAACGGGGCAAACGCGGATCAGCGCGGACCACGCGTGGATGGATGCGGATATAGAACATATGGGACTAATCAAGACAAATGGGACGGGTGCTGTTCGGAAACGTCAAAAAGTTATTCCCTGAGCCCGTCGAAGGGTAGCTTTTTGGCGGGTACATGGCATGGCCCTCGACAAGCTCGGGCAATAAAATCGGTGGTTTCCGAACAGCGCCTCCGGAATTTCCATCACCCGAGATTTTTGGAATTTCGCCGGAAATACCAACCCGAAAATGAACAGCAGCCGGGGAAAAGACCGGTGCTGTATACTTAACCCATGACTGCTCCCGCCCCCGTCAAATTGTTTTTCCTCTTTTTAGGCGACCTGGTCGTGCTGTATGCAAGTCTGGTCGCCGCCCTGGCTATTCGGCTCGGCAGTACCGGAGTGATCGAGCCGCTCGCGCCGCATCTTTATCCTTTCACCCTTCTCTTCCTGATCTGGCTGGTAGTTTTTTATATTGTCGGCTTGTATGACCTGCGACGGCTGCGGCGTTTACTGGATTTGCTTAAAATGCTCGCGGCGGCGGTAGTGGTCAACACCGTCTTGGCGGTCGGATTCTTTTATCTCCTGCCCGTCTTTGGCATCGCGCCTAAAACTAGCTTGGTTTTGGTGGTGATCATCGCCGCAATTCTGGAACTTGCCTGGCGCCGCATCTTCCAGCGGTTAACCATCCGCGGCGAGCCGTCCTCCCGAGCACTGCTCTTGGGCAGCGGCGAGACCACCGATGCCGTCTTGGCCGCAGTGGCGGAACACCCTCAACTCGGCTATGTCATCCGGCTCCACTTGGCTCTGGCTCCGACCAGCCTGGAAGAATTGCGCGGTTTGGTTCGAGAAAAAAACATCAACACGGTCATTCTCCCGCGCCACCTCCACCACGATCCAATCCTGACTCGCGCCTGTTACGAACTTCTGCGCGAAGGCGTGGAAGTGCAAGACCTGGCTACTGTCTATGAACTATTTTTTAGAAAGATACCGCTCATGGAACTGGAAGAATCCTGGTTCCTGGAATTCGTGGCGAGTTCTCACCGCTTATATGATCAACTTAAAGGCGGCATTGATCTTGTCGCGGCCTTGCTGCTCACCGTTATCCTTTCGCCGCTGGGCGCACTGGCGGCGGTCGCCGTCGCCCTGACTTCCCGGGGTCCGATCTTCTACCGCCAAACCCGAACCGGCCGGCACGGGCGACCCTTCACTCTCTACAAGTTCCGGAGCATGTACCACTCGCCGGAACGCAATCCCGATGCGCAAGCTACGGCACCTGTCTGGAGCGGCCCGCGCGACCCGCGAATTACGCCAGTTGGCCGCGTGTTGCGTTTTACCCACCTGGACGAACTGCCCCAGTTGTTGAATATTTTGAGGGGCGAGCTTTCGTTCGTGGGGCCTCGGCCAGAGAGACCCGAATTTGTCAGTTTGCTGATCCAAGAAATTCCCCACTTCGACATCCGCCACGTTTTGAAGCCTGGGATCACCGGTTGGGCCCAGGTTAACTATCCCTATGGCGCCTCCGTCGCGGACGCTTACGAAAAGTTGCAATATGATCTTTTCTACCTAAAGAACCGATCGCCGGTACTGGACTTGGCTGTGGCCCTGAATACGCTTAAACTCTTCTTCGTCGGTTCTCAAAATAAACCCCGTTAGAGAACTCACACGGGACATTCTCTAACGGGGTAAAACCAATCATCCATGAAAATAATTGTTACCGGCGGAGCCGGGTTCATTGGTTCCCACGTAGCCGACGCTTATCTCGCCGCCGGCCACCAGGTCGTGGTGATAGATAACCTGGCCACCGGAGTGCGGAGCAACGTGCCCCGCCGGGCGAAATTCTATCAAGCCGATATCCGCGAGACTAAAAAAATAGATGCGATCTTCAGGCGCGAACGGCCGCAGATGGTTAATCACCACGCCGCCTTGGCCAGCGTAACCGTGTCCGTGCGGGAACCGGCCGCCATTATGCAGACCAACCTAGTGGGCACGGTTAATCTATTGGCTGCTTTTAGTAAGTACCGCGCCGACAAAAATGGGAAATTCATTTTTGCCTCTACCGGCGGGGCGATGTATGGCAGCCCGCGGCACTTGTCCGCAGACGAAAACACACCGCCCAATCCCACTTCTCCCTACGGATTGTCTAAGCTGTTTTCGGAACAGGCCGTCCGCTTCTTCGCCCGCGAGCATAGATTTGAGTACCTGATCTTCCGCTATGCCAACGTGTACGGGCCGCGCCAGCGCACCAATGGCGAAGCGGGTATAGTGCCGATCTTCCATGATCTGATCCGGGCCGGCCAGCGGCCTAAAATATTCGGCGATGGCACCAAAACCCGCGATTACGTTTTCGTCGGCGACGTGGTGCAAGCCAATGTTCTCGCTTTAGGTCGGGGCAAGAATACTATTCTGAACATCGGCTGCGGCCGCGAGATCAGTGATTTGGCCATGTTCCAGGCTATTGCGCGCGCGTCAAACTACGATCGTCCGCCGCTTTTTGTTCCCTACCGAGCCGGAGAAGTGCGCCGGATCGCGCTGGATGCGCGCCGCGCGAAAAAGATCTTGGGCTGGCGACCGACAGTGAAGCTAGAACAAGGAGTACCCCGAACCATAAAGGCGGGGTGAATTTATTTGCGTTATTTGCCAAGATTTGCGTTATTCGCGATCACTCTATTCAGTAGCCAGGAGCTGGATTGGATCTTGCCGCCCCGGCCGACATTGAACACCATGCGGATCCCCAGCTCCCGACACAATTTTTGATCGGCATTAAGCGGCGAGGTTTTCTGCGCCGCGTCGCGGCGATCCCGATCGCCGCCGTTCGCGAAAATATCCGGTTTTAGTTGCCGGAGCTCCGCGCAGACGCTCATGTCTTTAGGTTGCTGGGCATGCCTGGTAACAATTACCCGGTCTACCGGACGCAAAGCCCGGGTTAGTTCGGCGCGCTCCGCTTGAGTCATGAAAACGAAGCCCTTTTTGGCCCGCAGCCAATGGTCGTTGTTCAAGATAACTACCAGTTCATCGCCCAACGCCCTGGCGGCCGCAAACAAGCGTACGTGACCGGCGTGCAAAGGATCAAACCCCCCGCTGACCGCTACGATTATTTTCTTCGTTTGGGGCCGGGTGCTTTTTTGTTTGCGTTGGTTCATATCTCGTTCCATTCTATGATTAGTATATTCGCGTTATTACCTCTCCGATTCGCGATATTAGCGATTACTCCCCGTATCCTATATGCTTTATATTGTACACTTTTATTCGCGTTATTACCTCTGCTATTAGCGTTATTTGCGATTACTCCATGTGGCTGCGCGTTAAATCCCTTCTGCTCCAGAATCAAAACCTGCGGCAAACCGTGGCCAAAAACACGTTCTGGCTGTTTTTCGGCCAAACTGTTTCCCGCCTGATCCGGACCGCGATCATAATCTACGCCGCGCGGGTTTTGGGTGCCGAGCAATGGGGCGTTTTCGCTTATGCCCTGTCGGTAGCGGCCCTGTTTACCGTGCTTATTGATTTCGGCATCAACGCAATCATTACCCGCGAATCCAGCCGGGATTTGGCTATTCAAGAACGGTACTTTGCAACCGCACTCGCGATCAAACTGGCGATGTTCGCAGTAGTTGCTTTGATCCTGGTGCTCGGCATGCCGGTCTTGGTGCGGCAAGCCGAGGTTCGCGCCTTACTTTGGACCGTGGTTTTGATCATCGGTTTTGACAGTTTCAAAGATTTTGGAGCGGCGCTTTCGCGGGCTTGGGAAAAAATGGAGATCGAGGCGGGGATACACATCCTGACCAATGCTGCGATCGTCGTCGCCGGATTTCTGGCCCTTTGGCTCTCTCCCACCCCTGGTGCCCTGGCCTGGGGCTACGCGGTCGGAACCGGTGTGGGCATGCTGGTCTCATTCCTGCCCTTCCGCCGCTATTTTCAAAGTCTCCGCCAAAACTTCTCTTGGCAACTAGTGCGACCGATCTTTGTATCCTGTTGGCCCCTAGCGCTCATGGGCATCCTGGGCGGCTTAATGCTCAATACCGACACCATCATGATCGGCTGGTTCCGTGACACTGCTCAAGTCGGCTACTACGCCGCCGCTCAAAGGATCGGCCAACTTATTTACATTCTGCCGGGTCTCGTCGCCGCCGCTTTGTTTCCATCCCTCGCCAAATTTGCCGCGGACCGCGACCGCTTCCGCTCGCTTTTAGATAAATCACTCACGATGCTCTCGCTCATCGCCGTACCCGCCATGATCGGGGGAGTGATACTGGCCCAGAAAATTATCGTCCTGCTTTTCGGCTCCGCTTACGCGCCCGCCGCCGCAAGCTTCTTTCTGATGAACTTGACCTACCTGCCGGTCTTTCTTGCCGCCAATTTGGGCAACGCGGTTTTTGCCCTAAACCAGGAACGGAAGCTCTTCGGTTATTTTCTGATCGGCGCGGTCGGCAACGCGGCCTTCAACCTCCTGTTTATTCCCTGGCTGGGCATCACCGGCGCGGCGCTGTCTACTCTGGTCAATCAGATCATCGCCACCAGCTTCTTATTTTTTATACTCCGCCGAGAAACATCCTTAGCTTTCTTTCGGCAGACCGGAAAGATCTTCCTGGCGGCCCTGGTCATGGGCGTCGGGGTTTATTTATTAGAACTAAACCAGGTACCAGTTCTGCTCAATATCGCCGCGGGGGCGATCATCTACTTAGTGATGCTTCGCGTCGCGCGGGAAACCCTGCTTATCGAGGCCTGGAACACCGTCCGCGGGCGGTAAGCCCCCGGTCCAAATTCCCCTCCTTTTCTTCCGCCGAAGGCGGATCGGCCTCTGGCGGAAAGGAGGGGCAGGGGGAGGTCAAGAGAAAGAGTGGTGTACAAGCCGCGGCTCCTGGCCTACAATCAAAACATGGTGTAGATACGCTTAACGAATGCCCGCCCGCAACGCTCTCGCTTGCGAGGCGGGCGGGGCGCATCCGAATGGTTACGGATATAGATTAATTTGCGTTATTTGCTTTAATTCGCATTATTTGCGATTACTCTTACTCCCATGAACACACCTCTACAACAAGAAGACCCTCAAACGTACGACTTGATCCAGGGCGAAAAAAAGAGGCAGAAGGAAGGTTTGGAAATGATCCCTTCGGAAAATTACGTATCCCCCGCCATTTTGGAGGCGCTGGGTTCCGTTTTCACGAATAAATATTCCGAGGGTTACCCGGGCCTGCGTTACTACGGGGGCCAGGAATTCACGGACCGGCTGGAAAGTTTGGCGATAGAAAGAGCCAAAAAACTTTTCCGCTCCGACCATGCCAACGTCCAGCCGCTATCTGGTTCCCCGATGAATCAGGCGGTTTACCTGGCCCTGCTCCAGCCGGGCGATTGCATCATGGGCATGGACTTGTCCCATGGCGGACACTTGACCCATGGCCACCCCGTGAGCCACATGGGCAAGTTATTTAATTGGGTACGCTACAAGACCCACCCCGAGGAACAAGGCCGGATCGATTTCGATGAACTTCTGGCTCTGGCCAAAGAACATCGGCCTAAAGTGATCCTCTGCGGCTACACGAGCTACCCTAGAGACCTGGACTATGCCGGCTTCAAGCGAGTGGCGGACGAGGTGGGAGCGTTCACTATGGCGGACGTGGCCCACATCGGCGGACTGATCGCCGCCGACGTCATGCGCAATCCTTTTGATTACGGTTTCGATATTGTCACGACTACTACCCACAAAACCTTGCGGGGGCCGAGAGGTGGAATGATCTTAACTAAAGGGAAAGTGGGCAATCCCCTCAAGGCGGTAGAGCTGACCCGAGAAAATTTGCCGACCGTTATAGACCGTTCCGTATTCCCGGGATTACAGGGCGGGCCGCACATGAATACCATCGCGGCAATTGCGGTCATGCTCCAGGAAGCCATGCAGCCGGAGTTCAAGGAATATGCCCAGCAAGTCCTAAAGAACGCGAAGGCACTCGCGGCGGAACTTATGGCGCAGGGCGCGGAGCTCGTAACGGGTGGAACCGATAATCACATGATGGTCATCGACAGCGTGGCCTCTTTTGAGTTGGGCGGCGCGGAATTAGAGAAGCTTCTGGACTCGGTGGGCATAACTACCAACAAGAGCATGATCCCGGACGACCCCCGGCCGCCGTTCAATCCCTCCGGCGTGCGGCTCGGCACCCCGGCCATGACCACCCGCGGCGTCAAGGAAGATGGGGCCCGGCGGATAGCTGGCTGGATCATTCAAGCGGTTCAAGCCCGGACGGACAGCGTCAAGCTCGCCGAAATCCGAGCTCAAGTCAAAGAATTTTCACTGGCCTACCCGGTACCGGGGATACCTTCATAAAACACGCGACATGAAGCATGAAGCATAGAACACTTTATGAACCTCACGGAAAAAGGCGCCAACAATCCAATAGCCGGGGAAGGATTTATCGTTACGACTCGAGATTGTGAATTTTTGGGTGAGATTTTCAGCCAATCATTCACCGCGGAGGAAGTCGCGCACCGGATCGAGCTGGAAAGGACTCACTTGAGACAAGCGGAAATCAAAAGAGGGCTAGAACGTTCCCGGAGAAGATTCCTGTCCTTAATGAAAAGATGGGGAGTGGCACTCGGCCAACTGGCGCCGCTCCACGCGGAAGGTAAAACTCAACATCTTATGGGACTTCTTCGCGGCGGAGAAGCCGATCAACGACGCGCCAAGCTCTGGCTAAATGACAAGAATCACGCGGATGGATATTTCGCCGAGGAAAAGAATACGGCCTTCTTGTTGGCGGGGCCCGACTTTCTTAAGCACTACGGCAAACCGTGGCAGTTGGAGCGGTTATACTTACATGAGCGATTCCATGGGGCCGGCCACCCCGGCACGGAACGCGGCTTCGGGGGCGGAGTGGTAGAAGAGGGATGGGTAGAATACCTGGCTAAAAAATATAGCGTTCACGGGGAAACAGAGGAGCTGGAAAGAGACATGCGAGAAATGGGCGATTCAATGCGCGGAGAGAATTTTGACTTCTTGGGATATAATACAGATTTATTGGAAACGATCATGCGCCACGGAAATCTCTCCGAGCAGGACCTCATTCTCGCTTTCTTCCACGGGCAAACCGCTCCCCTGCGCGAGCGGCTTAATAGAACTTTTGGCCCGGGGTCTGCTAGCGTCTTAATGGAAGATGGCCTACCTCTGAAGCAGAGAGCTTATCTGCCTACCGGCAAGATGAATGAACTCGTTTACAGCCGTTAACCGCCTGCTTGCTTTTTACCCACCACGCCCATGCTCCTTCTCGACGGCAAAAAAAATAGCATCCGAGATTCTAGCCCGCCTGCGCGCCGAGCCCGTGCCCAAGAAATTCCTGGCTGGCGTTTTGATCGGTGACGACCCGGCCTCGGTAAGTTTCCGGAAGATCAAGCAACGCACTGCGGAGAAGCTGGATGTGGATTAGCGGGAAAATGTTATTTGCCGTTCCCGTTGTAACATGATAAAATCAATCCATGTTGAAACGGCAGGAAAAAGTTTACGATTTTGAAGTGGTCCTAGAATCCAACGGTTCGGGCTATACGGTCACTGTCCCCCTCCTACCCGGCCTGGTAACGGAGGGTGCCAATTTGAAGGAGGCACGGGCCATGGCGAGAGACGCCATTCTATGCCACTTAGAAGGCATTCTCAAAAACATAGTTTCGATTCCGCGCCGCCCCGTGCGAGAAAGAGTTTCGCGTTTCGCTTAATTTTGTCTTAAAGTAGTGCCCAAACTACCCCGTATACCTTCCGTTCTTGTTATCCGGGCGTTGAAGCGAGCCGGATTTTACGAACATCATCAAACCGGCGGACATATCCAGCTAAAACGCGCGGATCAGCCGAATGTCAGAGTAACCATTCCCTGCCACCGAAAAGACCTGACGCCCAAAACACTGAAATCAATTCTGGAACAAGTCAATTTGACCGTGGATGAATTCATTCGATTTCTTTAGATTTTTCGCTGTTGTCCCTCTACTTGTTACTCGCTATGTTTCCCCTAGACGGTAAAAAGATCGCGGAGGAAATCTTGGACCGGCTGGGCGCGCGGCCCGTGCCCAAGAAATTCCTGGCGGGGGTGATAATCGGCGATGACCCGGCTTCGATCAGTTTCCAAAACATCAAAAAGCGCACGGCGGAAAAACTCGGCGTGGATTATCGGATCTATCGTCTGGATCCGGAACTCGGTAATGATAGTTTGCGCCGGGAGGTGGGTAAGATCGCGGCACATAAAACTTGCGGCGGAGTAATCGTCCAGCTGCCTTTGCCGGAAGATCTGGGCCGACACTACGTAATGAACGCCATCCCGCGGGAGAAAGACCCAGACGTACTGGGCGAGCGAGCCTTGGGCGCCTTCTACGCCGGCCGGAGCAAGATTCTGCCTCCCTCGGTCACCACCCTCTCCAGTATCCTGGCGCGGATTTACGCAGATGAAACGCGGATTAACGCGGAAAGAAGCGACTCACCTTATTTAAAAAGTTTAGCTGTGGCCGTGATTGGGACTGGCTTTCTAATCGGCCGGCCGATTGTTCACTGGCTGATGGATAAGGTTAAAGAACTTATCATTCTAGGCAAGCGAAGCGACTTGTCGATCCTCCAAACCGCCGACCTGGTCGTGACCGGCACCGGCGTACCGGGACTCGTCAAACCCGAGATGCTGAAAGATGGCGCGAGCGTAATCGACTTCGGCTACGGGAAAGTAAGCGAAAAGCGAAAAGCGAAAAGCGAAAAGCTATATTCAGATACGGAAGAACTGCTCCTAGGGGACGAGAGTCCGCTGCTCGTCGGGGATTTTGATTCCTCGCTCATCGCTCATCGCTCTTCGCTTCTCGCTTCGGCGTGGTACACCCCCACTCCCGGCGGCACCGGCCCAATCTTAGTTGCCAAGCTTTTCGAGAATTTCTACCAGCTGAACAACTAGAGCGGACAATGTATCGCGGCTGGATCTCGATACCTACTGTCAGTTATCCTATCTTCTCTATCTCTTCTTTTAGCTTGGGCAGATCCTCCTTAATGGTCTGCCATAAGATTTCCGTATCCACACCAAAATACTCGTGGATCACTTTGTTCCTCATGCCAATAATTTTGCCCCAAGGTACCGCGGGATATTTTTCGCGCTCGTCTTCCGTAAGATTTGCCGCCGCCTCGCCCATTATTTCCAGATTGCGCACCACCGCGTCTACCGTTTTCTGGTCACCGATAAAATCAGCCATCGGCAACCCAGCCGTGTATTGTTCCACGTTTTCCAGAGCCGTCTTGATATCCACCAGATATAATCGGTAGCCCCGTTTAGACATATATTACTTCTCTAAGAATGTCTTCCTTGATGGCCGGCTTTATTCCGCCAGCCGTGACCAGATCAATTTCCCGTCCGAGTATGGATTTCAAATAGCTTTCTAGATCCAAAAACCGGAAAAGGCTTGTCGGCTCGGAGAATTCCACTAAAACATCCAGGTCGCTCATGTCAGTCTCGTCTCCCCGCGCCACCGAACCAAACACGCCCAACTTTTTAACTCGGTGGTTTTTAGTCAATACCTCCATATTGTCCCGCAATATTTGCTTAATTTGCTCAACTCCTCTTTTCATATCCATATTCTATCCGCTTTTTCCACCCCGTGCAAATTCCCTTTTCGTTCGAGGTCGGGCCTCGATACTTTCAAACAATTCGGGGCTGGTGTATGCGCCAGCCCCGATACTTTTCGTGCGCCGCGAGCTAGTATCTCCGCTCGCGGACGAGGTCTGCCGCCGCCCGGTACCAGTCGCCGTCCGCTGTGCCGGGCCGGGCCGCTGCCCGCCGGTCGATGTAGTTATCCCAGGCGCACTTTTTCAGCGCGTCTAGGCGCCACGCCGCCTCGTTCCAGGCGGCGCCGGCGAAGTCCCGCGGGGTACGCAGGCGATACTCATAGGCGGAGTGGTGGTCCCTCGCCCACCGCCAGTCGCCATCCGCCGTACCCGGCAGGTTGAGCCGCACCCGCTCTTGGTAAAGCAGGCGGGCAAGCCGTGGGATGGGACCCTCAACCTTGAACCAGAGGTCAAGGGTAAGTTCGCGCGCCACCCGCTGGCGGTCGCCGGCGCGCAGCGCGCGAGGCGAGAACTGCTCGAAGGCCTCAACGCTTTCGGCCAGGTGCCAGTCCGCGACTGGATCTGGCGCGAGGCCGAATACCTGGCGCTCTTCGCACAGCGCGTAGGCCAGGTGCCTTACGCGCCGCTCCTTCTCGCTTGTCATAACAACCTCCTTTCCGGCTCGGAAACTAACACGGAACACCCCCCCCGTCAACCGAAGCACTATTGTTTTCCCGCCTTCGCCCGGCTGCCTCCTTCGCTGAAACAACTGCGAAGGCCGAGTCGGTCGGGCAAGCGAGAACAATAGAATAAGCCCCGGGTAGTTGCCGATTGGAGCGGCCTCGGCTAGAATTAGCATGATCAAATTTACTAACCTATGTCCGAAGAACGCCAACACTATCGGCCCGGCTGGGATGACTACTTCATGGCTATCGCCAAGGTGGTCGCCGCGCGCGGCACCTGTGACCGACTATATTCCGGCGCGATTCTGGTTAAAAATAACCGGATCATTGCCACTGGTTACAACGGTTCCCCGCCCGGTCTGCCTCACTGCCAGGATGTCGGCCACTTAATGGAAGAGGGGCACTGCGTGCGCACTGTTCATGGCGAGCACAACGTACTCCTGCAAGCCGCGATCCAAGGCGGCACGAGCACCACGGGCTCCACCATGTACACCAAGTATCTGCCGTGCATTCACTGCACCAAGTACGTCATTGCCTGCGGCGTGAAGCGTATCGTGGCGGCTAAGATCTATCGCAACCCTAAGGCGCTCGACATGTTGAAAGAGGCGGGCGTGGAGGTGGTCTTATATCAAGAGAATCCGGAATGGCTAGCAGAATTACAGAAAATCTTTTCCGAAGAAGTACCGACTCGCACCAACGAGGGCGAGGTAAAATTGGAAGCGAAATCGTAGCCCCACTCCCATGCGCCCGATCGTATTAGCCGTGGTTGGTCTCCCGGGCGCGGGGAAAACAGAGGCCTCGGAATATATCGTGAAGAAAACGAACTGGGGTCATGTCCATTTCGGAAATATTGTCACGGTGGATGAGATAAAAAAACGCGGCCTGGAATTGAACGAAGAGAATGAAAGAATGATCCGGGAAGATCTCCGTGCCAAAGGCGGCATGGGTGTGCTGGCCGCGATGAGCCTGCCGAAAATAAAAGAGCTTTTTGCCACCTCTAGCGTTCTGATCGAAAGCCATTACAGCTGGGAGGAATATATTATTTTGAAGGACGCTTTCGGCGACGACTTCCGAGTACTCGCCCTTTTCGCTTCTCCCGAAACTCGCGCCGCACGGATGGCCAAGAGACCGCATCGCCCACTGACCGCGGAGGAGTTCCGGTCCCGCGATTATTCCCAGATCGCCAATCTGCACCAGGCCGGACCCATCGCCCGCGCGGATTGGATGATCATTAACGAAGGTACGGTCGCCGAGTTGCAAAAAAACATTGACCAGGTCTTGGCTAAAGTCCAGCAAATCTCCGATGCAGGTGAGAATTAAGCGGGTGGATGCAACCCTGCCCCTGCCGCAGTATCAAACGGCAGGCGCGGCGGCGTTCGATTTGTACTCCCGAATAGACACGGTGATGGAACCGAAGATCCCAAAACTTCTACCGACCAACCTGATTATTGAAGTGCCGCCCGGCCATGTGCTTATCTTGTCGGCCCGGAGTTCCACCATGAAACGCGGCCTGGCGCTTCGAAACGCGATTGGGGTTATTGACCAGGATTTTCACGGCCCGGAAGATGAGGTCTTCTTGCCGGTCTATAATTTCACCGATGCGCCGGTTAAGATAAAACGGGGCGAGCGGATTGCCCAGGGGATGATTATCCCGGTAGAGAGAGCGGAGTGGCAAGAGGTGGAAAAAATAAAGGACGACTCCCGGGGCGGCTTCGGCAGTACGGGTATCTAGTAAATAACACATGGCCAATCGCAAATCGTCAAAAAAAGGCGGGTTCATCGTGCTGGACGGCACCGACGGGAGCGGCAAGGCCACCCAAATCAAACTTCTGGCGGCGCGTTTAAGAAAATCCGGACGGCAGGTGGTAATTGAGGACTTTCCCCAATACGGCCGAAAATCCGCCGGATTAGCGGAGGAATACCTGAATGGAAAATACGGCACAGCCAATCAGCTGGGACCGTTTATTCCTTCTGTTTTTTACGCGGTGGATAGATTCGCGGCGCGCGACCGGATCCGCAAAAACTTGGCGCTTGGGAAGATCGTGCTGGCTAACCGCTATGTGACCGCCAATATGGGCCACCAGGGAGCTAAATTGAAAAACCGGCGGGAGCGACAGGATTTTTTCCACTGGGCGGAAAAGTTGGAGTATGGCTTTTTCAAAATTCCTAAACCCAACCAAACCATTCTTCTTTATGTTCCGGCCAAGATCGCGCAAAAATTAGTGGGCAATAAAAAACCTCGGGCTTATGTCCGTGGTAAGAAGCTGGATCTGCACGAGGCGGATCTGGATCATCTCGCGCGGGCCGCGGATACTTATCGGCAAATGCACGAGTACTTCCGCTATCCCTTGATAGATTGCGCTCCCGGTGGCTCGCTTCTGTCCAGGAAAGAAGCGTTGGAGCTGATCTGGCGGGAAGTTCAGAAGGTTCTCCGCCCTTAGCTTATATAATTATTAGCATGTATTCCTCCCCTTATTCGCGTTATTACCTCCCCAATTAGCGTTATTTGCGATTACTCTCTCATGTTCACCCCCGAAGAAAAGAAATTGCTGGAACAATATGTAACTTCCGCGGAGGCGAACGTCTTCGCGGTGCGCGGACTCTCGGGGGTGGTCGGCGCGGCTTACGCCCGTTATTCCCGTGCCAAAGGCGGCTTTCGGGAAACCCTGCTTAAGGAATTCATCAAAGAGGGCGTGATTGATCCCTTGCGGGCCAACGAACTCATTGAGCGAGTGCTGGTCGCCTACGGCGATGACAGCGTGGGCGAGCTGGAGGGCGCGCATTTGTCCTTTGAAAATATCTCCATGCTGGCCACCAAGGAGATCGAGGATCGGCGGATCGGCGGCTCCCCCATCGAGCAATCCACCCGCTATGTGGTGTATGACCAGAAGATCGACGGCCCCGCCGCTGGCGAGGCAAGTTGGCGTTATTTGCGCGGCGAAGAATTAATTAACGCGCCGTTCGGCAAACAATATCTGGCAACGATGGACTTCGTTTTTGAGACTTATACCGGATTGGTGGAACCCATGAAAGAATACTTCACCCAACTTAAGCCGATGGAGGCGGCGGAGTACGATATTAACGGCGACGGACAAAAAGAAAAGTACTCCGACCTGACGGACGAAAAGGATCGAAAAGCATTTCGCACCACCTACACTTTCGACCTGCGCAGCAAGGCCTGCGATACCCTGCGCTGCCTCCTGCCGCTCGCGACCCTGACTAACGTGGGGCTTTTCGGCAATGGGCGTTTCTTCCAACACGCTATCTCTTATCTCCTCACGAGCGACTTGCCGGAAGCCGGCCGCATCGCCCGAGAAGCCTTCGCCGCCGCGAGCCAAGTCATCCCGCAATACGTGCGCCGGGCCAAGCGGAGCGAGTATCAAGCGAACAATCGGGAAAATATGCGCACCCTCTCCGCGATTAGCTTTACCGCACCGCAACCGGAAATTCCTTCGGAACTGCCGAGCGTCAAGCTCTTGCCGGAAACTGACCGCGACCTGGCCACCCTGGCCGCCATGCTTTTTCCCTACTCCAATTTATCGCTGGTGAGCTTACGGAATAAAGTGGCCGCGGCGAGCCAGGCGGAAAAAGAAAAAATCATCGCGGCCTACGTGGGGGAGCGCAAAACCCGCCGGGACCGCCCCGGCCGCGCCCTGGAAGACGGCTATCCCTATACTTTGGAGCTGGTCACCAATTGGGGAGTTTATAAAGACCTGATGCGCCACCGGATGAATAGCCAACAGCGCCAGTTATTCACCACTAAAATAGGCTTCGACCTGTCGCCCGAGATTACGGCCGCTGGTTTTGAGTCTAAAGTTAGGGAATGCCTTGCGCGAGTTGATGCGTTGTGCCAGCAGATGGCCGGTGAGTCCCCGGTGCTGGCCCAATATGCGGTCTTGCATGGGCACTTCGTGCGCTGGACGCTCGGTATGAACGACCGGGGGGCCATGCACCTGATCGAGCTGCGGACCACGCCCCAGGGCCACCCCAATTACCGCCGAGTAGCCCAGATGATCCACCGGGAGATCGCCGCTCGCTCGCCTTGGCGCGGGGCGGCTATGAAGTTCGCGGACCACGACAACTATTACTGGTCCCGTGCCGATTCCGAGGCCCGCCAGCGAGTGGAGGAGAAAAAACTGGACGAACGGTTCAGTAAGCCCAGTTAGAGAACTCACGCAGGAAATTTTCTGGTGGGGTTAAGATCCTAAGAATTCTTGAAGGGCGTATGCAGCCGACTTTATGTCCAAACATTCTGCCGCCTTAATCGCTGGGTTGCCAGCGATCATGGCCGACAAGTGCCACCGGAGCAAGCTGATTATCTCGGCATACCATGCTTGATTCTCTTTTAGGGTTCATACCCCGTCAGCTTGCTGCGTCCTCGGGTCATCCCGGAATTTTTCAGAGCTGTGAAAAATATCCGGGATCCATTCAGTATTCCCACCTGGATTCTCCGCCGGAGGCGGACAGGCGGCTC
>JACRFR010000013.1 GCA_016212635.1 Candidatus Liptonbacteria bacterium
ATTGCGCTTTTTTTGGTATTCATAGCTTCTACTTTATGGAAAAGGTACCTTTTTGGGAAATGTTCCTCCTTTATGCCCTTACTTTATTGAACTTTTTATGAAATTCCGCCGAAAAAACCAACCCAAAATTCAGCGGTGCCACTTACTCCCCCTCAGGTCCAGCTTGGTATCGACCAGGCCCACATATTTGCGGGGCGTGAGTTCACCGCCTTTATGCTTAACGGGTTTCGGGTTCAGATCGGAGACTTCCTTCGCTACATAGAAGATCTCACGATCGAGATCCCGGCACTCCCGCGGCCGACGCTTCCAGAATTGCGCACCCGTTTTCCCTGGATCAAAGAAGAGGGCGGAATCGAGAGCGACATTTCTTTGAAAGGGCTGGTGGTTTTGCGGCTCGGGACGGTCCTTCGTCCAGACGAGCCCCGAATCGACGGTCCCGAGTACGAGCGCCGGATGCTCGGAGTCCCGGCCCTCGGGTTCCAGCACGCAGACTGGATCGTGGAGCACCAGGACGACGATACGCCCGCTTTCGCAGCGCTGCGGGCACTCCGGGGGAAGGTCTATATCGACTTCCGTGGGTTGATCGTGGTGAGCGAGGATGGCCACCGCGACTTCCCGTACGTGAATGACGATGGCCTGCGGTTCGTGCAGCGCTGGGACTGGACGGACCACGATCTCGATCAGATTGGCCGCGTCGCAGTTTCCGGCAAGTAGCAACTCGGGTCCTGGCGTCTCTTGGGCTTTCAGCCCTGGGCCACTTGGACCCTTGTGTCTGGATTTTCTTCGGGCTCCTCTCGGCAATTGTCGTAGGAGCCCGCTTCGTTTCTTGCCCCGAGCAAAGTCGAAGGGTTTTTGATACTATGGAAACGGATAGTAGATGGTGCGCGGGCGGGCATGTCTTTCCCGCGATCGAACTCCGTGGCGACATTTGCCGGAATAACGGCGGGCAATCCGCTTTCCGTTAGCGTGAAATGTCTAACCGCTTATATTCTGTTGCTACTTGGTGCAAGGAGCTATGGCATTTTTTGAGTGTTCGAGGCCCGACCTCGAACACCTTCGTGCCAACGCCCCCCTTTATTTTTTCGCCGTTTTGAGGTAAAACTTACCTATTAGGGCCGTAGGGCCTTTCCCCATATGTATTCTAAGGCGGTTCAGAACTTGATCAGCCAGCACCAGCGATACCTCCAAACAGAAGGGCGGGGACTGGAGGATACCACCGAGAAGATCCATGTGGACGAGATCGCGCAGAAGGTCGCGACCTTTTACGAGCGGGTCAGAAGCTTGATCGACTATCACGAAGAGCACCTGCTCCGTAAGTCCACGATCGATCGGATCTTGCGGCGCCGAGTTTTTCTGCGTGATATCGAACCCGATATCGCCGGGCCGCTGATCAAAGAGTTGATCCGTTCCGGACACTTACCCAACGACACCGTCTCGGAAAGTAAGATCGTCCGGGTCCAGGCGATCCTCGACAATCTGACTTATTTGCTTCAAGCCGTGGGCGCGAATGGGCAGGGCGGCCGCGAGGGGTTTTCCAGCTGGCTGATCAAAATCTTTGTGCCGGCGTTGGAAGACGAACTTTTTCCGCCCCCGGAGGAAAGGCTGCTGGCGGATGCGATGTATCAAGCCATGAAAAGCGGCTTGGTTATCCGCAACCTGAAGCTCAGCGAATCGGATGCCGACGTTCAGCTTTACATCGGCGTGCAGCGCGCTCTGTTCCGTCCCGACCCCGACCAGTTGCAGTACTGCATCTTAAAATTCGTGAACCCGACTTGGGGCAAGTTAAGCCCGGAAGAGTTGGCCCGTACCGCCCGGGAACTTCCCGGTCTCCGCCGCTATCTCCAAAAACTCCTGACTCACCGGCTGAGGCCGTACTTCTACCGTCTGGCTAACCGCCACAAAGTCGTTTTTCAGTTGATCGGCGATCTGGTTTTCAATAGTCGGCCCATAAATGATGACATCATCGAGGAACTCAAGCCTTTTTATCAGCGGCGCTACCACAAGTTGACCCAGCAATTGAATCGTCTGGCGATTTTCAGCGTCATCTCCTTCTTCATTTCCAAAATCCTGGTCGCAGTTTTGATCGAGGTGCCCGTGGACCGGTACTTGGGGCACGAATTTTCCCTGGCCAATATGGCCATTAACATCATCTTCCCGCCCTTGCTCATGCTCCTTATCATCGCTTTCATTCGTCCTCCGTCCCGAGCCAATTTTGCCCTGGTTTCCGCCGCCGTCCGGGAGGTAATCAACCCCGACTTTCGCCGCGAGTATATCTTGATCGTGCCCAAACGGGCTAGTCCGGTGGGCCGGGTCGGCATGCGTTTGGCCTACTTGGTGACACTCGGCGCGGTGCTCTACTGGATCATAAAAGGGCTGCTGGTATTCCAGTTCAGTCCGGCCAGCATCGTTATTTTCCTGCTGTTTACTTCGATGGTCATCGCCACCGGCGTGAAGATCGACAATCGCGCCAAGGAGATCAGCCTGGAAAAAGAAAAAGCGACCATTTTCAAGTTTTTGGTGGACCTGGTGACGGTGCCGTTCATGGCCATCGGCAAATGGACCATTGCCGGTTTGTCGCGCTTCAACGTCCTGGTCATCGCTTTCAATTTTCTGCTGGAGCTGCCCTTCCAACTATTTGTGGAGTTTTTAGAGAGCTTCCGAAGTTTTATTAAATCCAAGAAAGAAGAGGCGAGCTAGCAAAGCGAAGAGGGAGGAGCGAAGAGCGAGGAGAGGAGAGGCAAGAGACCCGTCTGCGCTGAGGTTATGGCGGGCGAAGGAGGCCCGACTTATTAACACCCCTGGTTCATTGCTCTCCACTCGCGAGGTAGTAGAATTAACGTATTATGCCGAATCAACAACTTGTCGGTTATATTAAGCAACAACTCCAGAACAACGTAGGCAAAGAGGCGATCACGGCGGCGCTCCTGGGCGCTGGTTGGTCGCAGGTGGATGTGAGTGAAGCGATGCAACTTGCCACCGGAAGTACGCCCGCTCCGGCCCCGGTTGCTCCTCCCGGTCCAGCCCCTAGTGCTTCCGTGTTTTCCGCCAACGAGGTTATTTTCCAACCAGAGACCGTGAGTCCACCCGTAGTCGTCGCCGGTGCGCCCGCCGTGGCGGGGCCGATGGCCGCGACCGTGATTCCGACTTCGGCTCCAGCCGGTCACGTGTCTCGCCGCTGGTTCTTGAGCGCAATTGTCCTCGGTGTGATGGCCGCAGTGTTCGCGGGCATCAGCGCTTTCCTTTATTTTGGCAACTCCGATTCAGGTACGCGGCTTGCGACCTTAAGTCGAGACAACGGCAAACTGTCCAATCAGCTGTCCGAACTTACGGCCAGTAAAAAAGATATGGACACTCGATTTGTGAAACAAGCCGCCGACGTCGACGACCTTTCTAATCAACTGGCGGTTTTTGCCTCGCCGACGGGATCATCGCCGACCTCCACCGAAGAACTGGCGGTCAAATTGCGAGGCATCCTGGGAATCTCCTCCGGTGGAGACTTTTTCCTGACCTCCAGCCGGAACGTAATTTTCCCAATCAAGGGGTTCCGCGACGCCAAAACCCAAGAGGACGCCAAGCCGCTGGTCAGCACCCTAGTTGACATTACCGGCACCCACCTGTCAGGTTCTAAACTGGTCACAGTGACTAGCATTAAAACCGCGAACCAGCCGTCGTTGCAAGTTAAGGCGAAGAGCGAGGAGACGGGGCGGGTAGGCTCAACTAGCACGCCGCAAACCGCACCCAAGGCGACCAGCACCGTGCCGATAACCGCAACCTCTTCGCCCAAGGCAACTACTACGCCAGTTGTGCCCGCTGCCCAGACGCCCAAGTCCACCACCACTCTGCCTACTGTAACTCCAGCTACTACTACCCATCCCACCGTCCCTGCAACCACTCCCGCGACGACTTCAACTGCGACTTCCACCCCGTAAGGCGGACATAAAATGGCCGACACCCGTATCGCGATAAATGGCTTTGGCCGGATCGGCCGGCTGTTTTTCCGGCAAGCTTTCGGGCGGGAGGGACTGGAAATTGTCGCCGTGAACGACCTGGGCGATGTGCAGAATTTGGCATATCTTCTGGAATACGACACGGTCTATCGTAAATATGGGAAGACCGTCGCGGCTGATTCCGCCCGGAACGCGCTGGTCGTCGATGGAAAGGAAATTAAAGTTCTGCAGGAAAAGGATCCAGCCGCTTTGCCCTGGCGGGAGTTGGGCGTGGACATCGTGATCGAGGCGACCGGATTTTTCGAGTCTTTTCAAGCAGCATCGGCTCATATCCAAGCTGGCGCCCGACGCGTGGTCTTGACCGCGCCCGCCAAGGACCCGGACGGCACGCTGGGCGGGCAGACGATCCTTATGGGCGTGAACCAAGAAAAGCTTGCCACTTGCGTCCTGTCATCCAATGGATCGTGCACCACCAACTCGGTCGCGCCCGTCATCGCCATCCTGTCCGAGGATCCGGGCATATTAAAAGCCGCTTTGTCCACCGTCCATGCTTATACCGCGACCCAGGGCATTGTGGACGGACCGGTGCGCGGCGGGAAGGACTTCCGCCGGAGCCGCGCGGCGTCTTTAAACATCACTCCCTCCTCGACCGGTGCGGCAATCGCGGTCACGCGCGCCTTACCCGAGCTCACGGCCAAGTTCGACGGACTGGCTTTCCGCGTACCCGTCCCAGACGGCTCACTGTCCGATCTTACTTTGCTCGCTAAAAGACCAACTTCTGTGGAGGAGATAAATGATATTCTGACCCGGGCCTCCCAAGAACCGCGCTGGCAAGGTATCTTGAAAGTTACGACCGACCAGCTGGTCTCTTCGGATATTATCGGCGAGCCGTACGGCGCTATTGTCGATCTGTCTCTGACCAAAGTCATTGACGGCGATCTGGTCAAGGTGCTCGCCTGGTACGACAACGAGTCCGGTTATGTGGCGACCCTCCTAAAGCACGTGGAGTTGGCCGCCCAGTTGGTTGCGGCTCGATAGATCCGATTAGCGCCGTTCGGAAACGTCAAAAAGTTATTCCCTGAGCCCGTCGAAGGGTAGCTTTTTGGCGGGTACATGGCATGGCCCTCGACAAGCTCGGGCAATAAAATCGGTGGTTTCCGAACAGCGCCGGTCCAATTTGACCCGGGGCCGTCGATACTGTTTAATGTTTTCATGGATAAAAACATCTCTTCCGGGGCGGCCTATTTCGTTCTAGTTCTTCTCGCCGCCGTGCTCCTGGGCTCCTACGCCTCTTTTTACCGTTCCTTTGAGAACTCCGTGGACCGATCGGTGGCGGCCAACCTGCTCCGAACTAAATTAGCCACCGCCTCCGCCGCCGTTCTCCCTCCGGTCCAGTGACACCAGAGCTTCTGCAACTTACTGGAAAGTGCTAGAATCAAGGCAACCAAGGTTGTCCATTTTTTACTCACTTAGGACTTAGGTATCAGGGAGTTATACCATCTCCAATTAACCGCTGCTCATGAATCAATGAGAATAAGGGGGGCGACCCGTCCGGTCATTCGACCGGACGCCAGGTCGGATGACTTGGCGAATTTATTGAGGTCGGGCCTTGGGGATTTTTAAGGCCCGACCTCGAACGCGATTCTGGTGGGTATGGGTTAATTGGAGATGGTATTAGTTCACCAAGCGCGTAAGTCCTGCTGCTAATAAACGACATGCCAGGCAAATTCAAACAGCGTTTAGTCGCCGGTTTTTTAACAGTCACCCTGCTGGTTCCCAGCTTGGCCGCGGCGGAACTGGGCAGTCAGACCGTGGCGGCTAATTATTGCCACGACTTCGGCGCTAATTTAGAGGCAGGCGTACGCGGCGGCGAGGTGCCCGCCCTACATCGGGTGTTGCAGTTGGAACAGCTGGGCGCGGACATCTTACAGGTAGAGCTGGACCAGAACTGGTTCGGCGGTACCACCGCCCGGGCGGTGGCTGCCTTTCAGGAGAAGTACGCGGACGATATTTTGAAGCCGCTCAACTTGACCCAAGGCACCGGAGCGGTCGGAGCGAGCACGCGGGCCAAGTTGAACGCGCTCTACGGCTGCCCGGCCTCCCCCGGGACCGCCGTGACCGGCATGTGGCTGGAGTCAAGCTACCTGGAACTCAAAACCGGTGGCCGCGCGACCGTACGGGCTCTCGCCTGGTACGCCCCGCCCGTGGGCAGTGACATCTATGGTCAAAACGGCAACCTGGTCATTACTTCCAGTCAAGCGAGCGTGGCCGCCGCGGAGATGAATCAATTTACCGGCCTGGCTACCATTCAAGCTAAAAGCCCCGGCACGGCCAATCTGGTTTTTCATCCGGCCAAACTTCCCGCGAGCGACACCTCTAAAGACAAACGCTTAACCGTGCGAGTGGTTAACACTTCAGCCACGGTTGCTCGAGTGGAAGTATCCCAGACCAGCGTAACTTTATCCGCCAACCAAACCGCGACCCTTTCGGCCACAGTGCGCTGGTCGGATAACTCCACCTCACCGGGAGTCACCATTGTTTCTTCCGACCCCAATGTGGCAAGCGGAAGCGCAGATGCCTTTGGCCAGATAACAATCTCGGCCGGAGATCCGTTTACTGATCCTAATGTTACCGGAGAGTTAATGAGCGCCGTTCTCACCGTTCACCCCTCCGCGGCGGGGACGGATACCTCTCGCGACGCGCGAGTTGCGGTGACCGTCAACCGATCATCGGAAGGTTCGGATTATAACCAGCTGCCCGAGCCGGAGTCGCCGCCCGAGGTACCGGCCTATATCGCGGGGCTTTTCGGCGATCGGACCTCGGCCAGCTTAAGCGCCGCCGAGCAGGAAGAAGTTGCCGGGTATTACCTGGCTAATGCCGGCATCTTCCCGGCCAGTTTTATCCCCGGCAGTCTCATGGCGGAGGCGATGGACTTGGGCGGGGAAACACCCGATTCGACCAACGGCTTGGCGGTCAAGTCGATCGTGCGCGGCTATGAGTATCGGGACGGGCGCTACTGGCACCTGTTCCAAGTTCCGGGCGTGAGCGCGGTCGGTTCGCGCTTGAGCAATCCCTCTAATGCCATGACCATTGGCTTGGGCATAGCGGGCGGCGCGGCCACGGCGGCCGCGGTCGCGGCCCAGTTTGTCGGTATGGGCACAGCGGCTATTGCTTCCGGGGCCACTTTTACACCAGTTGTGGGTGGCATTTTTATACCCGACATAGCTATAGGAGCCGTGCGCGCACTGGCCCTTTCGATTGGTTGGAGCGGAATCACGCCCGTAGTCGGTGGGCATGTCCTTTCCGCAAGCGCAGCTGCCGCGGCGGGAATAACAAATATAGGGGTAAGTGCCGCTGGTATAAGTCAGGTGAGTGTCACTGCTCACACCGCCAACCTCTTCCACTTTAATTTCAGCCTCGTGAAGTTGAAAGCTCTCTTCTTGCATCCCAGTCCGACCGTGATCGTAACCGCCGCCATCGCCGGGGCGGTGATGTTATTCAGTCACATCCTCGCGGTGCGCAAGCGTAATCATCAAAAGGTGGACGACACGATCATCACTAACGATATTATGCCCAAGATCCGGACGATCGTGGACACCTATAACAGCAATCGAGCGCCATACCAAGAGGAGGAGCAGGACAATCATGACCGGGCGGTCATGGTAGCGCGCGCGTTGTTCGACGCTACCGCGGCCTACTTCAAACTAAAGCAGTCCGCCGACTCCCAGCGCGGCTACGTGGACGGATTCATTCGGACCATGGATCAGACGCTTACAGAGCGGCTCGCTGGTTTCGATCAGGGCTTGGCCGCGCTGCAGGTATTTAAAGACGGGAGCAATCGCCGCGGCGCTTATGCCGGGGCGCGCTGGGGCATGGTGCTGGTCTATCCGGATGGCGGCGCTTTTTCCGAAACCGGACGCGGCGTACCGGCAAGCATCGCGGCCGCGATCCGGAACGCCAGCCGGGTTGCCACAGTAACCAGAATCGAGTTCCGGGGCAGCGCCCCGCCCGTCTTGGAAGATTTAATCGAACTGGGCAAGACCAAAACCCGAGCCGAGTTGGTCGGCAACGCCGCCTTGTTGGATGACAGTTTTAAAAACGCAGACGGCAGTGTCAAAAACCAGAGCCGGATACCAACCACCGGCCTCCGGCCGGGCAGCTACTTCGCGGAACTGCTGGGGTTGGGCAGCGATACACCGGGGGACGGTACTCGACGTCAGACCGTTTTGGGAACGAGCTATGTTTACAGTGTCGGCGCCAACGCCTGGAGTGTGACTCCGGCCGGAACTTTAGTGATCACCATTGCGCCGACGATAGAGAACCTGCCGCCCGGGCGGGAGGGAGAGGTCTATTCGCCGGCCGTTTTTCGAGCTAGCGGCGGAGAGGCGCCCTACATCTGGACGCTCGCCTCCGGCAGCTTGCCTGGCGGCCTGTTCCTGATCGGCGACCTAAACCAACCGCCGATCAGGTTCGGCAACGCCGCCTTGGGGGATAGTGTTCTCTGGGGCCAGCCGGTGCGGGGCACCAAGGGCTTCTACTCTTTCACTCTCCGGGTTAAGGATAAAAATAACATCACTGCCGAACAATCCTATCGATTGGAAGTAGCCGAAGGGCCGTCCGTTCCGGGAGTCATTACTCTGGAGGATTTAAAACGCGACGCCCACACTCGCGCTTACTCCAACGCCATTCCGAACAACCTGGTTATTCAGCTAGGGGACTATTATCGCGCGAGCGGCTACCCATCCTTTTTCCTGCCCGGCAGCGTAGTGGCCTTCATGTTTAGCTTAGGCACGACTGAAGCCGATCCGCTGCCTGGTAGCGACGCCGCGCAATTGGGCTATAAGTTTAACGGCCAGGCCGCGGTTCCCTACCCCAAGCGCTTCGAGCGGCAACTGGCGAGCGGAGCGGTTTCCGTTTCTTTGACTGTGAACGGTGGAGAGCAAACAACCGTTAGGCCGGGCCAAAATATCACTTACGCCTGGTCGGCTACCGGCGCCGCGTCCGCAGCTTCCAACTATACCGCGGACGGCGCCGACTGTCCGGGCGGAATCGGCCGCGCCGGGGAAGTAAAACCCTGGGTAGCTAACACTTTGTCCGGCACGGTCACCGCAACCGCCCAGAACTGCCAGGTGGGACGAACTTACACCATTACCTACCGGGCGCAAAACGCGAGCGGGGGAGTTGCGAGCAAGAGCATCACGGTCAAGGTGATCGCGGCATCCGCTCCCAATCCTAATCCCAATCCGCCCGTCATCTTTTCTCCCGCTCCGTCCCAACCCGACACCTCCACACCCTGGGCGCCCGCCGTGCCCAGCGGCTCGATTTCGGTTACCCTCAAAGCCTCGCCCCGCTATCCGGCAAGCGACGCCGACTGGAGCCGAAGCATAACCACTAGTACTTCTCCCTTGACGGTTAGCGCGGGGTGGGAAGTCGGCGGCATCCAGAGCGGCATGCAGTACGTGGTCCTCTTGTGGTGTAATCAGAATGATGCCGGCACAGGTTACCAGTCCTGGAACCAGCCGGATCGGTCCTTCAACACTCTCTACTCCGGTTCTCCAACCGCCCAGAGCGCATCTAATGTCTGCCGCTATGCGGCGCCCGGCACTTATTCCCTGAAAATTCTGATCGGCGCGCCGGACTTGAACGGCAAGCTGGCCGAGAGCCGAGCGACTGTCGTCCTGACCAGCCCGTCTGCTGGCGCCGCCGCAGGCACCACCACCTTTTTTATCACTCCCCCCACCAACCAAGTCGCAGTCGGTTTCTGGTCCAGTCCCGCTATGACCGCTTGGTATGATTCTGACGGTACCGGCTCCCAATCACCCCGCAACGTTTCCGCCTCCGCCGCCTGGTCTTCGGACAACCCGGAGATCGCTCAAGCCGGCTCGAATGGCAACATCAAAGGGATCAAGGAAGGTGAAACCCTGATCCGTGCCGGCTACAGCACCGGCGGCCAGACCTATGCCGCGAGCGCTCGCATAACCGTAGGCCGAGCCTCGGGCGCCGCCGCGCCCGCAACTCCCTCGGCCCCCGCCACCAACCCCCCCTCCGTTTCCTCTTCCGCCACTTGTCGCCCCGCCCCCTTCAACCGCAACCTCGGCGTAGGTACGACCGGCGATGATGTTTTGGCCCTGCGCAAGCTCCTGGCTCAAGAAGGTTTCGACGTCAGCCTTACCTCCCAGGATTATGATGAAGACCTGGCCTCGGTCGTTTCCGGCTTCCAGCTCCGCTACCGCGCCGACATTCTGGGCAGTTCTCAAAACGGTACCGGTTACGTTGGTCCCAGAACCCGGGCCAAACTGAACAGTCTCCCTGTTTGTGGAGTCGCCGCTTGCCACCAATTCCAAACTAACTTGGGCATTGGGGCCCAGGGCATCGAAATAGAGTATCTGCGCCGGTCCCTGACCGCTCTGGGCTTTCCGCCCAGCTCCGAGAGTGATTCCCGCGCCTTCGACGAGCCGCTGGCCTCGGCTGTTTCCGACTTCCAGCTCCGCTACCGCGCCGAGATCCTGGCTCCCGCCGGGCTAACCAATGTTACCGGCTACCTAGGCGGCCGCACCCGGGCTAAACTGAACAGCTTGAGTTGGTGCGTATCCGGGAAAACCGAGTGAGCACGGATTCGTTCGCGGTCTTTGTGCTACAATAAGGCACGGCTTCAATAAAACCACCATGGATCAAAAACCAGCCATTGGCCTCGTATTATTCTCGGCCCTCGCCCTGCCGTTCTTCGTAAAGGCGGCTTTCAGAGCGGACCCGATGAGCCAGATTCAAGCCTTAGAGCAACAACTGAAGCAACTCCAGGTGGCTGCGGCGCAAGAGCCGTCCGCATTCTGCCACAACTTCCAAACCAACCTCCGGCTCGGCGCCGCGGGCCAGGAGGTGGCGGCGCTCCGGCAGGCGCTTAGCCGGGAGGGCATTCTAATAAAGGGCGGAGATCCCGCTCGACCCTATTACGGACCGCAAACCGCGGCGGCAGTTAGACAGTTCCAAGAAAAGTACCGCGCCGAGGTGCTAACCCCCCAGCAGTTACAATCAGGCACGGGCGTCTTGGGTTCCGGCACCCGGTCTAAGCTAAATGAGCTGTATGGCTGCCAGACGGTACAGAACTGGCGCGCTCCCATGCAGTTGAATTTTCCGCCCGGGATGGGCCAGCCGCGGGCTCGGACCGAACTGTCGTCTAAAGGAGGCCAGCTGCGAACCGTGCAGCGGTTTGAACTACCGGGCATGGCGGCAGACATCGTGAATTATTACCAAAACCGATTCAACCAGGCGGGCTGGCAGGTTGTGCCGGCGCTCGAGGGAAACACTGTGGCTCGGGGCGTGTTCTACGCCAACCGGGGAAATCGGCGCGCGACCGTTCAGATTCAGTACGATTCCATCCGGGGCGTTTCGGATGTGATCTTAAACTTCATCGCCCCGTCGAAATAACCACCCCGCTTAGCGATTATGAACAATACCCGGCAGAGCATTTTTCTCGCGGTCGCAATTCTAGCCATCGCTTTGACCGCCGGTGTTTCGGCTGGCTACTTGGGCCAAAATGTCTTGTCGGCCCGCGCGGATACGGAGGCCGGCGGCGCGGTCACCTGCGAGGATCTGAATTTTAGTACTTGCAGCGAGGGCAGCGGTTGCGGGGGTGACAGTTGTTATCGTGATTGCGGCAATGATGTGTGGGTAGAAGGCACCTGGAGCTGCACGAGCTGCGACGCCGCTTGTCCCATGAGTAGGGATGCTAGTCCCGCGGGCAGGGAGGCCCATGTTGAAACTGGCGCGGGCGCGGGTGCAAGCCCGGGCACTGAATCTGGCGGCGGCGGTGGGGCCAAGACTGAAACCGGCGGCGTTGAGACTGAAACCAGAACTGAAACCGGCGGCGGTGCTACTACCGCTAACACCGGGACAACCCCCCCGCCCACTAACTGCTGCTCTGCCGACCGGGCGGCGCAGGGCTACACCTGTCAAAATAGAGTTTGCACCCGGCCCATGGGCGCCAACTCAACCTTCGGCATAGGCGGCGGCCGGGAATGTATCCCGGACCGGAGCTGTGATGTGGGCCTGGTTTGTAGCGGCCAGTCGGTTGTTTCCCCGGGTTGCCGGGAGGATGGAGGCAGGGGAGTATGTTCCAATACCGGCAGTTGCGCCAATCGAACCGGCAATCCGAACCCCAGTTGCAGTGCGGCTTGCTGCTTGGACTCGGATTGCGGTGCCGGCCAAAATTGCTATTTCGCCGGTGGCTCCTCGGCCCGTTGCGAGGCGACACGAGTACCGTGCACCGGCGATATTCGAACCTCATCGTCAACCGCTCGGCAATGCGCGAGTCTGGCAGAGCAGCAGGGCCAAGCGCGCGGACTCAATATTAAGTGCCGGATGGTGGAGGTAACTGGCCCGGGTGTCACCGCGTACTATGATTCTATTTGCTCCATCGACGAACTGGATGGTTTTGGCGCTTACTACCTTGCCGGTTACCAGCGACCCAATGGTAGCGATATTAACCCGGGCTGGCAGATAGTGCCCACCGAGATACAGCATATACGGACAGGCAATGCTTGCCAGCAGTCCAATCAGGAAACTTTTTATAACCCGGCCCAGCGGGCGTTCGAGTGTCGACCGCGAACCGTGTACACGGGCGGAACCGGTACTGGTACCGGCGGCACACCCCAGTCAAGCAGCACTTTCTTTGTTATTCCTCCTACCAATCAGGTCGCAGTCGGTTTCTGGTCCAGTCCCGCTATGACCGCTTGGTACGATTCTGATGGCTCGGGTCCGGTGCCCCCCCACAACGTTTCCGCCTCCGCCGCCTGGTCTTCGGACAATCCGGAGATCGCTCAAGTTGGCTCGAATGGCAACGTCAAAGGGATCAAGGAAGGTGAGACCCTGATCCGTGCCGGCTACAGCACCGGCGGTCAGACCTATGCCGCGAGCGCTCGCATAACCGTAGGCCGAGCCTCGACTCCCGCCGCCGCTTGCCGTCAGTTTCAGGCCGATCTGGGCATCGGCTCCCAAGGCGCCGAAGTGGAGTACCTGCGCCAGGTTCTGACCACCCTGGGTTTCCCGGTCAGTCCCGAGGGTGATCCCCGCGTCTTTGACGAGCCGCTGGCTTCCCAAGTTTCCGAGTTTCAACTGCGCTACCGCGCCGACATTCTGACTCCTGCCGGACTGACTAACGCTACCGGCTACTTCGGCAGCCGCACCCGTGCCAAACTGAACAACCTCAACCGGTGCGCTAGCTGAACCCGCGATTCGGCAGGCAACAAGTCAAACAATTGAAAAGTGAGTTTGGTAACAGGCCCAGTATGTTTTCGCTAGTTTGATATGATATATCTGCGTCATAATGATTAATAATCATTGATCATTTCCCATGGTCATCTACCTCGGCGCGGATCATCGCGGTTTTCAACTCAAGGAGCTGCTCAAACAGTTCCTGCATCAGGGTGCGTTCGAGGTGGCCGACCTGGGCGGCATGGAACAGGATCCCGAAGATGATTATCCGGACTACGCCGCGGCCGTAGCCCGGCGCGTTGGCGACAATACCGATCAGGCGCGCGGGATACTGATTTGCGGTTCGGGGGCGGGCATGGCCATCGCCGCCAATAAAGTACCCCGCATACGTGCCGGTTTGGCGCTTTCCAACGACCAGGTGTTCGCCGCCCGGGACGAAGATGACATCAATATTCTCTGCCTCGCGGCTGATTTTATTACCGAGGCGGATGCCCAGCAGATGGTTAAAGTCTTCCTGAATACGCCGTTCGCGGGGACGATGCGCTACCGCCGCCGGATCGAGAAAGTGTCGCAGATCGAACACGCCGCCCTGGGTATTCCCAAGCCGCCGTCACCATGACCGAGATCGTTCCTTCGATCAATTGCGCTCCGGGCGAGTTGTCCTGCGTGACAAATAAGGTTCGGGCCGCCGAGCGGTTCACCACCTGGGTTCACCTGGATATCGCGGACGGCATTTTCACTCATCATCGGAGTTGGAACGAGCCAGGGCGATGGCGGGATCTAGAAACCGATCTGAACCTGGAGGTCCATCTCATGGTCGCGGAGGCGGGAAAGGAGATCGGCAAATGGCTCTGGGCTGGTGCGCGGCGGGTGATCGTGCACGTAGAAACCATGGTTAATCCCGAGCAGGACGCCATGAAGCTGCTGGCTACGTGTGCATCGCACGGCGCGGAATTAGTGTTATCTTCCAATCCCGAAACTCCCGCCGCCAAGCTTCTGCCCTTCTTGAGCAAGTTCTCCGCCTTCCACTGTCTCGCCGTTCATCCCGGACCGAGCGGCCAGAGTTTTTTGCCGCTGGTTTTGGAAAAAGTTAAATGGTTACGGCAAGAAGCGCCGGATAAGAGTATCGAGGTAGATGGGGGACTGGGTCCTACCACCACCCGCCGCGTAATTGACGCTGGTGCAGACCGTTTAGTCTTCGGGGCTTATATTTGGAACCGACCCGATCCCGCCGTGGCTTATAAAGAGTTGCAAATAGCCGTGGATATGTGATGCAAATATGCAAATTATCGGTACCATTTCTGATCAACCTACACCCGGAAGGATTGCATCCGAGGTCGGGCCTTGGGGATTCTTAAGGCCCGCAATTACTGAACGCAGTGCGAACCTACTTTGAACGGAACTGAGCCGCTCCCACCCCTGCCGCGCCTTCGGCGCGGTGAGCAGGCGGGCAAAAATTCCTTCCCCCCCAACCCCCTTCCTTTTTGCCCGCCTGCTGGAAACCCCCAGCGGATTTTTCGGGCGACGGGACCTCAAATTGGGTGGCGAGCGGGAATTTGATTTTTCAAATACTCTTTAATTCGCTCGCGATCTTCGTTCTCTTTTTCGCCTTTGAAGTATATCTCAATAAAATCAACTTTTGAAGCGGCGATATGATATGCGTAAATTACACGGATACCACTCATCACACCTCGCCCTTTGAGAGATTTGCAGGCGAATTTTTTAATTTTGCACACTAATACCGCATCGTTG
>JACRFR010000058.1 GCA_016212635.1 Candidatus Liptonbacteria bacterium
CGGTCACATCCCCGGAGCTAGCAACCCAGGTCGGGACTTCAGAAGCGTTGGCCACCAGGATGTTGGCGGCGGTCGTGGTCGCGAGCTTACTGGCCGCGATGGAGCCAGCCAGCATGGCGTTGGTGACCTTGCTCGCGCCGACAGCCGTCACGCCACCGCTGGTTACAGTGATATCGCCAGATAAGGCCATTGGAGTCATAACCCCGCTGGTGGTGGTGGCGACTAACATGTAGCCCGGAGTGGTGGTAGCTAGTTTGGAGAAATCGATCAGGGCTGAAGAGGAAATATCTGCGTTCAGAATCGTACCGTCCAGAATTTCGGCGGAACCGATGGAACCGTCCGGCAAGACCACCTCGCCGTTACCCGTGCCATCGGTGGTCACCGTGAGCGAGGTCACCCCGGAGTTGCCAAGGGTTACCCCGGCAGTTGTGCCGGTGAAAGTTATCGCTCCGTCGCCGGTCACGCCCGTGGAACTGATGGTCACCGCGGCGCCCGCAATGGAGACACCCGCGAGGGCCAGCGCCAAGGAAAGCGCTCCGGCTTGAAGCAAGATTTTTTTAGTTCTCTGCATTTCGTAATTAATTAATTGTTTTTCTGTCGCGGAAAATATTCGCGACAGAAGACCTTTGGTTTTTTAAGCATTCGCTTTTCGAACTCGACCTTTCAGCGTGACCTAACCTACCTCTTTACGAAGGGCTGCTCCGATGGGGCTCGGGTTCCAACTTTCGTCGGATACGTGCCCACCGAAATAACCAGAGGTAGGCCAAGCACGGCTTACATTTTAATTATACTCCTATATTTTTGTGACAAGTATGGGGACAGCGCAGAAATGTGCATAACTCCCCTAAACGAGTACGGGGTGCATCAATAAGTCCCAGAGGGCATGGTCAATACCGGGTTATCCGATGACCACTCGCACAGATAATATTTAGGTCATCGGATAACGAGATTTGCGTTGCCGAATGCGGCAATCCGGCTCCGCCACGACTGGGCAAATTGCCGGATTCCA
This sequence comes from Candidatus Liptonbacteria bacterium, assembly GCA_016212635.1. Classification (GTDB taxonomy): domain Bacteria; phylum Patescibacteriota; class Minisyncoccia; order UBA6257; family 2-01-FULL-56-20; genus JACRFR01. The sequence continues at coordinate 1,010 of JACRFR010000058.1, forward strand.
GGACCACCAGACCTATACGACCCATAGGGCGTATGGTCGTATAGGTCCTATGAGTCGTATAAGTCTTATAGGACGTATAGGACTTATGGGACTTTATAGAACCGATAAAAAAACCAAACTCCCTCTCCGACCTTAGTCGGAGAGGGGGAAGGTTTTATCCCAACCGGATGTCACAAGCAACCGGTCGGGGTATTGATCAATGATCAGTGATTAGTAATCAATGATTAATGATCAATGGTTGCCGCCACTAGTCGTACTTGACCGTGGTGCTCAAGTTGTTGAGGTTGCTCGGAGGCAAGCTCAAACTCTCGCTGGATTGATCGTACCTGGACCAGGAGAACGCGGACACCGTAACCGAGAAGCTCTCGGGGTTGGTGGACGGGTTCGCGAAGGCCGAGGTGTCAACCCGAAGGATGTAATCCTTAGCGGAAGTGATCGCATCACCGCCGGAGATCGTGAGCGTGGTGGACGTAGAATTGGTGGACGGCGTAGTGGTCACGCTAGAGGTGGCATAGGTCGTCGACAATGTGCTGTCCAAGAGTGACACCTGGAAGGTGTTGGTCGCGTTTAAGACCACACCCGACAAGCTCAAGGTCAGGCTCTCGATCTTGGCTCCGTAAGCCGCATCCGGCGTTACGGTGAACTTGATCGCGTTATCTTGAGACTTACGCACTCGGCTGGTAGCCGCGTTGTACTCGGCCATCGCCACAGTCACCTTGGTCCGGAGCACCGTCTGCTGTTGGGAGGCCAGCGGGAAGGAGCCGTTAATGGTCGCTGCTTGACTGGATGCCACGCCGTAGGCGGTGACGTCAGACGAAGTCGCGATCTTGAACAGGTAGGACTGGTTGTGGGACGTGGTCGAGTCGCTGTAGCTGGCCAGATCACCCTTAAGCGTCAAGGTCGCTGTATCCAGCTTCTTGACAACCAGCGGGGTCTGGAAGGTGATGGTCGAAGTACCCACACCGCTGGTCATGCCAAGGTTGGTACCAGTGCCAGTGTAGGTCGTACCGCCGCTCGTACCAGACAGAGTGAGGTTCTTGAAGGTCGAGGGCGCGCTGGACGACGTGGAAGACGCCGTCATCACGAGCTGGGTGATCTTCACATCCTCGCTGCTGTTGTTGGTGTTGAACGTGAACTGACCGAGCGTGACTCCGGTCGCGCCCTGAACCAAGTACTCACCCGAGGTCGGGATGGAGTTCGAGGAGGTCAAGGTTACGGAGCCGGTGCCCGCCACCGTCATGTTCTGGCCGGCCACCATAGCCGAGGTCGACACGGTCGTACCCGCGGTGTTTTTGAGGGTCTGGTTGGTGTTGGTCGAGGCCCCCGTGCCCACAGCGCCCGCCAAAGAGACGGGAGCGGTGTAAGCCGCGGCGGTCGAACCAGTCAAGATATCCCCATAGACATCCACCGTCACCGAGCCGCCGGCCGGGATCAAAGTCGCCGAGCCGGGCGAGCTGAAGGTGTAGGACTGGCTAGCGTCCAGGGTCGAGACCTGGTAGTTCCAGGTCGCGGAGCCGACTTTCGCCACCAAGTTCTGCATCTTTAGACCGGAGGTGACATCCGCAGAAGTGCGGACGGTCACGCTGGTCAGGTTGATGCCTTCCGCCGAAGATGCGCCCAAGCTAAAGGAGGCAACTTTCTGGGCGTAAGCGCCACCCACGAAGGTCTGCGAGGACAGGGACGAATTCTGGCTGCCGGTAAAGGGCGAGGAAGAGATCTGCAGGTTGGACCCGCTGATCGTGCCGCCCGGGGCCGAGGAGGTTTGGAAGGAGATCTGGCCCTCCACGTTGGAGCCGCCCGGCGCCGTCAAGGCCCCGGTCAGGCTGGTGATCGTCGCCCCCGACTGCAAGTCCGCCTTCAAGCTCAACACCCGAGTGGTATTGGCCGGAATGGTGTAGTTGATGTTGGAGGACGAGGTGCCGAAGGAACAGCTGTAGGTCGTGCTCGCGCCGGCCGCGCCGGTGCAGGAGGACGGCGTGTTGATGGTCGTCCCGACCTGCTGGCCGTCGTCGCCGTAGAGCGCGATGTTCCGAATGTCGCTGTCGACATTCGAGAGTGTACCCCAAGTGGAACCGCCCGCCTTGGTCAGCTGGAAGTTCATCCACTTAACCTTGACCGGCTCACCGGCCGCGCGGACCGCGAACTTACCAACGGTAACGTTCGTGCCGCCCAACGCGATATTGCCCGTCGGGGTGGAAGAATCCAGAGAAGCGGTTACGGTTCCGGCGCGCACGGTAACCGTGGTCGCCGTGCCGGTCGGGGTGCCGCCCGAGATGTTGGTGTTGTACTGCGTGTCCGTGATCACCCAGTCAAAGGGCCGCAGAATCTGCATCACGAAGTTGCGGTACGGCGTACCCATCACGTCGGCGTAGACCTCCATCCGGTGCGAACCGGTGTTCATGGTTGCCGGGCTGGCAGCCAGATCAAAGAAGGCCTTGCCGTCCGTGGTTAGGCCCGCGGCCGTACCCACCTGCACGCCATCTAGTTTCAGGACCAAGTTCTTCAAGTCCGTGGCGGCATTAATTGAGCCAGTCACGCTGAAGCGGATCGACTGAAGCTTAACGGCGCTGTTCTGTACCGTGAGCGACAATGCGCCACCGAGGAAGCTCTGCGTGCCGGCATCCACCTGGGAAGCCACGCTCTGATAAGCAGGCGAGCTAACTGAAGCCAGGGAAGGATTAGACACGCTGGTGGTCACGTAGTTGCCACCTGCCACCGGGAAGGTGCCGCTGGCAGTGCCAGCCGACAAGGCCACATCCGCGGCCTGGGCCACGCTGAAACCAACGGTGTTGCCGTTCGAGGCGCCGGAGGAGATATCCACCCGGAGGGTGACATCTACCGTCTGGCCGGCCGGAACGTCAAACAGGTTGCCGGTGAAGGTCACTACCCCGCCCGAGAGCGAGGTGTACTGGGCTACGATGTTCGCGCCCAGAGAAATGTACGCGTTGGTGATGTTGGAATCCGACACCACGCCGGTCTTGGTGAACTTCATGCCAGTCACGGTCACGTTGCCCGTGGAACCGTTCGAGACTTTGAAGTTCAAAACCGGCACCTGGGCTGCGCCCGAAATGATCGAGCCGCCCGGGTTGGTGCCCGCGCTGACAGTTACCGCACCCGTTACCGGAACCACGGCGGGCGGAGTGCCAGCCGGAGGAGTTACCGGAGGAGTCACTGGAGGCGTTACTGGCGGAGTCACGGTTACCGTGGCGCAAGCCGCTGCTCGGCTCAAGGGACCAAAGTAGCCGGAGGTCGGAGAAACTCCCTCCGCTTTCTGCCACTTAACCAACGCCGCTTTGGTCATAGCGCCAAAGTAGCCAGTGGGTGCGGCAATAACGAGATAATCTCCGTCAATCAGAACTTGCTGGAGCGCACTTACTTCCTCGCCCTTGGAACCCACCGTGAGGTTGCGGGTAAAAGAGCAAGTACCGGAAGGAGCGCTGGGAGCAGTAAGCTGACCCTGCAGAGCTTGAATTTGCGCCTGCAGGCTCGCAATTGTCGTCTGCAGATCCGTCGCGCTTTGCGCGGATACAACAGACGGGAGAACTAAGCCGGCTCCGGAGAGCGATAGCACAGTAATGAGCGAAAGGCTCACGGAAGCGGCTTTCTTGGTAAAGCTACTCATACGTTTCGTTATTTTCAATTTCTAGAGTTTCGACTCTTGTTTTTGTTTTGTTCCGATCCATTATGGACCGTCGACCTTTCAGTTCCAGACTACTTACGGCCCACCATGATCAGTGAGGTAGATCAGGGTCGGCCGCGAGCAGTTCGCTGGCTAGGTAAAATAAAAACTCGCTCGGTTCCAGAGCGAGGCCACGGCTAGCGGCAAGCGAAAAGCGACAAGTGAAAAGCGATGAAACAACAACGGAAATTGTTTGTTCTTTTCGCTCTCCGCTCTCCGCTCTCCGCTAGTCTAGCCTTGGTTCAGCCTCACTTCTGAACCGCTTGGGTCTAGTGTATCAAACTAGCGCTACCAACTGCAAGTGGTCGTACCACCCGTACTAGAGTAAACGGCAGGTAGCCAGGGAAGTTACAGCGCCCCGCACCCCCCCCACTCCCTACTCGCCACTCCCTACTCCCTACCTATTTCGCCCGGTAGAAGGTGCTGGGGCCGCCCTCCCCGATTCGGTCAATCTTGTTCTGGCTGATCAGACCTTGCAGGTCATATCGCAACGTACGCTCGCTCACATTCGGTAATATTCCTTGTATATCCTTTAACCGGCAATTGCCGAATTGCCGCACTTTATCTAGAATTGCCGATTGCCGGATTGGAGCATCCATGTGCATGGTGGACTCGGCGTTGGATGGTCCTTTTGGGGCGATTTTATCTACCGCCTGCTGTGTGGGTCTTATAGGACCTATAGGACCTATAGAGCCGACGTCCGGTAGATTACTTTGGGAGCGTTGCTTGCGTTCCGCGAGGATTGTCTCCAGATTGATCTGCTCGGCTTGGATCGGTTCATTTAAAATACTGGCCAAAGACCAGAGTTCGCGTAGAATGACTTGGCTGTTGTCCACCGAGATGGTTCCGCCCTCCATCCCCAGCCGCACATAATACTCGAGTACGTGCAAATTCGCGACAGCTTGCGGAAAATCGCGAGTGGCAGTCGGAGCCATCACGCCGAGCGCCCAGCGTTCCAAATGTTCCGCTAAAATTCGATCCGGCAAAGACGGCGCCAGCCGTAGAATCGCGTAGCATATTTCGAATGCCTGGTGTTCTGCCGCCTGACTGCCGCTACTTACCAAAGGATTCATGCCTATGCGGCAATTTTAGGTAATTTAATTGCCGCATGTCAAGCCGATCTCTTCCTCCCCTTTCTAAGGGGAGGTTAGGTGGGGTGAGAATTTCTGAACCCCCTCTGCTCCCCCTTGGAAAAGGGGGAGAATGAAGAGAGAATTAAATCCCTCCCCCCGATTTGAATCGGAGTACTCCATTTAGAAAAGGGCGAGTCAATGCCCAGAGGCGCTGTTCGAAAACCCCAGGTTTGTCATTCCGGCGAAAGCCGGAATCCAGGTTTTCTTAGTCACTGGATCCCGGGTCAAGCCCGGGATGACACTCGGCAAGCGGGGGAATCAATGTTTCCGAACAGCGCCATGCCCAGATACATAAGCCATATGTCATCAAGACACCAACAGTCAATCGGTTCTTGCCGCATTCTCTATTCTCTATGCCGTGTTCTACGCACTATGCACTACGCACTATTTATGCGCATCGCCTCCTCTGCCGCATAGTAGCCGGCCAAACTGCCGCAATCCAATCTTTTTCTGCCGGGTTCAATGCCGAATATGCGGCAACCCTGTTCGATTGCTTTCTGTAGCGCATCGCCGATCAGAACAGAATCCGGCAATCCTGGTTTCACCTGGCCAGCATGATCACGCAAAGCTTGCAGGAGATATGCATCTAGAATGTAGCCGCCCCGGATGGTCAGGTTGGAAGGTGCCAGCTCTCGGGGTGGTTTTTCCACAACCCCCTTGACTTGATATGTTTCCACCCCCTCTCCGGGTACGGCCTCCGGTTGAATAACTCCATAGCGGCTAACTTCTTCCCAGGGAGTGTGCTCTAAAAGCACGACCGGCGCCGACAGGCGCTCGTAGGCATTTACGAGCACGGTCGTGATCGGCGGAGCACCCGGATACAGATCATCGGGAAACCGGACCAAAAAGGGGTCCGCGTCCAGCAGGTCTTGACACTTCAGAACCGCGTCGCCGTGGCCTAGGGGCTCTGCCTGTTCCCGCAGGTGGAGCTTCAGGACGGCGAACCGGTCGGCTATGTTCGCGAGATAAGTTTCATATTGCGCGCGATGCTCCGGACTAATGACCAAGACAACCGTGGCTATCCCGGATCTCACCGCCTCCTCCAGGGCGTACTCCACGATCGGCTTGCCGCCCAGCGGCAGGAGATTTTTGGGCGTGGTCAAGGTCAGCGGCCGCAAACGCAGACCCAGACCGGCCACCGGAATGACTAGTTTAGTTACGTTAGACATTGAAATAGTGAGTAGCGAGTGGGGAGTAGAGAGTAGAGCGAGGGCTTCCCCTACTCTCTACTTGCTACTCCCTACTCTCTACGCCCTGGCGGTTATTAGAATAATTATATAGAGCACCAAGAGCAACAGCGAGTTGGTCACGATCGCGGACCGTTTTAGATCCTGGCGCAGAGAACCAGTCAGAAGTTCGATGGCCACCGCTACGGAAATGAACAACATGGCGGCTTGATGCAGGGGGGCGAGGGGCAGTAAGATGGCTGCCCAGGCCGCTTCCCAGAACAGCAGGGCGCCGAGCGCGGCGGCTACGGCAGGGGGAATTCCGCCGGGGGCTGGAGCCGGCTCGAAGGAGAACAACTGCCGCAGTAAAAAGAACAGCACCAGTGCGGGCAGAACCGGAGCCAGGAAAACCCCGCTGCCTTCCCAATTGGCGACCGCGGCAGAAAAGCGGATCGCTCCCAAAAATAACAGGAGGTAAACACAAGCCCGGAGCGCGATCCCCCGGTTAACCAGGACCAGATCCTTAACCCCCAGCAAAAGATAGAACACCAAGCCCAAACAAACTGCTACCCAGATGCTGCCGGTCTCGGAAACACCCGCCAAAAATAGGGTTACCAGGAAAGGCAGCGCCAACTGGACCGACTGGAACAAGGGCGTGAGGTACAGGCCCAAGGCCAAAAATAAAAAGAGCCAGAAGGGCAGGAAGAGCCAGCCGAGCGCAAAAGCTAGAGCTTTAACACTTAAAGACCAGTGTATTTGCTTTACAGTTAACTTTAACTTTTCCACCATCCTTGAGTTGGCCCCGGATGATCTTATCGGCCAGGGCATCCAGCACTACTTTTTGGATCAGCCGCTTGAGCGGTCGCGCTCCGAACTCCGGATCAAAACCTTCCTTGGCCAAATACCGCTTGGCGGGCGGGTCGACCGAGAAGGCAATGCGGCGCTCGCCTAAGCGCCCTTGCACCTGGGCCAGCTGCAGATCCACGATCTGCTCGGCGTCGCGCGGCGAGAGCGGGCTGAAAACGATAATCTCATCAATGCGGTTCAGAAACTCGGGGCGGAATGTTTCCCGGAGAGACGCGAAGATCTTATCGCGATAGCCTTCGGCGCCGCTCTGGCGCGGGGCACCGCTCACGCTAGTTTCGAAACCGATGCCCCCAGAGAGCGCCTTGACGTGCCGGCTGCCGACGTTGGAAGTCATAATAATAACGGAGTTCCGGAAATTAACCGTCTTGCCCTTGCCATCGGTCAGCCGCCCGTTGTCCAAAAGCTGCAGCAGGAGATTGAACACCTCCGGGTGGGCCTTCTCGATCTCGTCAAACAAGATCACGCTGTAAGGCCGATGCCGGATCAACTCGGTCAGCTGGCCTCCTTCTTCGTAACCGACATAGCCGGGCGGCGAACCGACCAGGCGGCTGGTCGCGTGCCGCTCCATATATTCCGACATGTCGATCCGAATCAACGCCTTCTCGTCATTGAACATAAACTCCGCCAGCGCTTTGGCCAGTTCGGTTTTGCCCACGCCGGTCGGACCCAAAAACATAAAGGATCCCAACGGCTTTTGGGTGTCGGACAAACCGGCTCGGGCGCGGCGCAAGGCGTTGGCGATCGCCCGGATGGCCTCCTCCTGGCCGACCACCCGATGATGCAAGTTTTCCTCGATCGCCAGGAGTTTCTCGCCCTCCGATTCCAGCATCCGCCGGAGCGGGATCCCCGTCCAAAGCGCGATCACCGAGGCCACATCTTCACCGTCCACCGCTTCCTTCAAAAAGTGCTCGTTTTCCGCCTTGCCCGAGGCGCCCCGGTGCGACTTGCGCACTGCGGGCGGAGCGGCAAAGTTCTTGCGCTCGAAAATTTCGTAGTCCTTTTTAGCCTGGGGCAGTTCCCCGTAGATGATCTGCGCGACGCGCTCCAAGTTGCCATCCCGTTCGGCCACCTCCACCTCGCGCTTCAGTACCTCCAGCCGCTGGCGGAGTTGATGCAAGGTCTCGAACTTCAGTTTCTCCGTGTGCCAGCGGGCCGAGAGCTCGTCATTCTTGGACTTCAAGCCGTTTATTTTTTTCTCGATCTCTTTCAGCCGCGGCACATTGCCTTTGCCGCTTTCTTTGCTCAAGGCCTGGCGCTCGACCTCCAGCCGGGTGGTTTCCTGCCGGATCTGCTCGATCTCTTTGGGCAAGCTCTCGCTTTCCAACCGGCGCGCGGCGGCAGCTTCGTCGATCACGTCCACCGCTTTGTCCGGCAAATAGCGGTCGGTAATGTAGCGGGCAGCCAGGTTGACCGCCGCCACGATCGCCTCGTCCGAGATCCGCAGTCCGTGATGGATCTCGTACTTCTCTTTAAGCCCCCGGAGGATCGCGATGGAGTCCTCGATGGACGGCTCGTCCACCACGATCGGCTGGAAGCGCCGTTCCAGGGCCGGATCCTTTTCGATATAGCGCTGATACTCACGGGTGGTAGTGGCGCCGATGGCGTGCAACTCCCCGCGCGCCAGCGAGGGCTTCAAAAGGTTGGACGCGTCCACCGCGCCCTCCGCCGACCCCGCCCCGACAATCATGTGGATCTCATCTATAAATAGAATGATCCGGCCGGCGGCTTGCCGGATCTCCTTGACAAAGGCCTTCATCCGATCCTCAAACTCCCCCCGAAACTTGGTGCCGGCTACGAGTAGCCCCAGGTCGAGCAGGACGACCTCCTTGCCCTTGAGCGGTTCCGGCACGGTGCCGGCTACGATCCTCTGGGCCAGGCCTTCCACGATCGCGGTCTTGCCCACGCCGGGCTCGCCGATCAAGACCGGATTGTTCTTGGTCCGCCGCGAGAGCACCTGGATCATCCGCCGCAGTTCTTCTTCCCGTCCGATGACCGGATCCAACTCCCCCGCCCGGGCCTTCTCGGTCAAGTTAATGGCATATTTTTCCAGCACCTGAAACTTGGACTCGGGCGTTTCGTCGGTCACGCGCATTGAGCCCCGCAATTGGGCCAGCACCCGGACCACGGTCTCGCGCCGCACGCCGTACTGCTGTAAGAGCAGTTGCGCGGGTGAAGACGCCTCCAGAAGCGCCAAGAGCAGGTGCTCGCAGGAGGTGAACTCGTCTTTTTGTTGGGTCGCGACCTTAGTCGCTTGATCCAAGACGCGCATCAGTTCCTGGGACAAGTACAGCTGGCCGACATTGGCGGAGGTTACCAGTTTGGGCAAGCGGTCGAGCTCCAGGGCGATCTGCTGATGGAGCATTTCCAGATTCACCCCGCTCCGCAGAAGCAGGGGTTGGACCAGGGACTGCTCGTCCTCTATTAATGTGGAAAGCAAGTGGAGCGCCCGCAGCTCGCCATGATTCTGGCGCGCGGCGGCCTCTTGGGCGTTCTGCAGGGCCTCCTGGGCCTTGATGGTAAAACGATGGAAGTTGGGCATGGGGAATAGAATAGAGAATATAGAAGTGAGAAGTGAGAGACGCGATTAGCAATCAACGGTCGGGATTGCCAATCCGGTTTGGCCAGTATAGCAAAGGCGTGCGGGATGTCAAAAACCCTCTAGGTGCGTTAATTTTACCACACCGGTTCTATCGGACCTATTGGTCCTATTGGACCTATAGGACTTATAGGTCGCATAGGTCTTCTCACCCGAACCCGCAATCTGATTGCGAACTCCCGATTATTCAGTACGTCGTGGAAGTTCGGCGTTTGATCGCAGTCACTACGATAAAATGATCTTCCAGGAGAAGGTCGTAAAAAATGCGATAGTTACCGCTCCGGCGCCGCCAACCCGGAGGTTCTAGGTGTTTAATGTCACCGCTAAATGGGTCATCTCGCAGTTTATACAACACCCGTTCGATCCGTTCTTGATCGCGGCTTGGAAGCTTAACGAGGTCTTTTCGGGCGGGCTTGGTTACGAGCAGAGTCCAATTCATGGTGAAGCTGGTCCAGCGTCACGTAATCACCGCGGCTAAAAGCAGCGCGGCCTTTACGAATGGCGGCAAGTTCAGATTTGGCAGGTATGTACTCGCCGTAGCGGTTCTCGAAGTAGCGGCGCCAGGCCTCGCGCAACAGTTCCGAACGCGTGCGGTTCTCTTCTTTTTGAACCTTCTCCATCTGCTTCGCCATTGCCGGCGGGAGAGAGATTGTCAGCGTGTCAGTAGTTCTCATTAGGTGTGAATAAGTGTGACTTTATATTACTCGGCGGGTCTGGCGCCGTCAAGCCGGCGCATCGGACCTATCGGACTTATTAGGCCTATTGGTCCTATTCGACTTATAAGACCCATAGGACCTATGGGACTTCTCACCCAAACCCGCAATTTATTTACGACCTCGGGCTTGCCTCGTTAGAGAATGTCTGGCGTGAGTTCTCTAACGGGGTAAGCGGGAAACGCGATGGGGCCGTAAGGCCTCCGTATCGGTTTCCCTGGTCGCCGGCGGGTCATCAGTTGACCCATCGATGGTGGGAGAACTTGCGACGCATGAGCTGCCGCACTTTCTCCCGGAGGCGGTGGCGGCGCTCCAGCCCCACCAGGTCCCGCACCGCCATAGCGGTGGCGACGAGGATCAGCCCAATCCACGTCCACCCGTAGATGGGGCCAAAGGTCGCATGCCTGGCGAAAAACTCTTTGCCCAGCACCGGGCCGGCGACCGTCATGGCCGCCCAAACGAGCGCGAGGACCGCCGTGGGCACGCCCGCCCACTTTTTCCTTTCCATTTCTTTTCCTCCCGCCCAATTCTCAAAAACATTTAGAACTTGCGCGTCTAAACAACTTTACCCACTCTTCGTGTCATTCCCGCGGAAGCGGGAATCCAGCGCTCCGTACATTTCTAATCCTGGATTCCGGCTCAAAGGCCGGAATGACACCGAGTGCATAAATCCTGATTTTCAAAACTGGGCGGGAGGAAAATTATTTCTCAAAGAGCATCTTCCGATTTTCAGACCGCATCCGAAAATCCTCCGTCCCGCTTTCGGCGGGACACCTCCTTTACAAAGGAGGAATTAGATCCGATCTGAAAAAGGGAGGAGAATTGGGAAGCGGATATTCCGCGCTATTCCCCTGTTCGGCCGCGTTGACGCATTCGGCCGACTGCGGCGGGATGACTGACGGGCACCCCACTGGACCGGATGAGATTCTGTTCCCAGGACTCATCATTACCCGGCCGCCCTATCGGCGGCAGGCCGGCGAGGACCTTTCGCCGCGGAGGAGATCAATCCCTCGGGAGACGATGTACGCTTTCGCGCCATCCTCCTCCCGGAAAAACCTCCACCCCTCCGCCTTTCTCCCGAAGAAGATCCGGACTCCGAAACCGAGTTCCACCTCGGTCCGGTAACCCGGGTATCCGATCCGGGAGATCAGATCGGCTTCCCTCTCCCCCCTCACGGGAACGATCTCCGGCTCGCTGAACTCTGCGAGTGGGTCGCTCTCGCGGGCCAAGAGGAAAAGGCCCCGCCGGATCGTATAGCTCATCGCCATACAACCCCCATCCGAGACAACCGCTTGATTTGCGACTGGCTCGGATAGAGGGGCGTGACGAGTTCTGTTCGTCACGCCCGTATGCCAGTTGGAGAGAGAACTTCCCGGTCCTCTTCTCCTTAATGCCGAAAGTGAAACTCTCCTTGAGTGATCCAAGGATAAGCTCACAAAGCGGCACCTTCGCTTTATCACCGTCCCTCGGGAAAGGAACAGTGACGGTCAACGCTCTCGCTTGCGAGAGTAGCGACGGCCATGGCTGGCCGTGTCGACCTTAATCTTTCAAAGAACCTTTTGCGCAGTGGGGAGAGCTGCCTTTCGAACATACTCGTCCCCTTTTCCCGGTTTTCCCCCGCTGGAGGACCCATGAGGTCCTTTGTCCCAGCAGCCCAGGTGCACTGCGGCTCCTGCACGAGCCCTTGGTGCCTCCCGGTGGCGACTAGGGCCTCGGCCCAATACGCCACCAGGATTGATAGCATTCTAACCTCATTTTGACATTGTGTCAACCGCACGTGGCGATAATATAATTTATTAAGTTACAATATCGCCAGTGATTACAATATGTATTTGATTTCCCTACATTTATTGTCACGACATATTGACAATATTTGTGGACTTGCTATACTACCCGCATGAAAAATGCTTACCTCTCTCCTCTTCTCGGCGCGGGACTGACCGAAAACCAGGCCCAGATCTACGAGATCCTGCTCACCCGGGGCCCGCTCCGGGCTTCCAAGATCCACGCCCAGACGGAACTTACCCGCGCCTTGGTCTATAAGGTTCTGGAGGAACTGGTGGAATTGGGCTTGGCCACTAAGCAGGCAGAACCCGGCCAGGTGGCGATCTTTTCGGCCACCCACCCCAGCGCGCTCCTCGCCTTGGCCCAAAAAAAGGAAGCGGACGCCAAAGCCGCCGGCGAATCGCTCCAGGCCGCGCTAGGCCGTATGGTGTCGGACTACAACCTAATCTCCGGCCGCCCAGGCATCCGGTTCTTCGAAGGGGTCGCGGGTTTGGAGAAAATTTACGAAGATATACTTACAGAGGGAACAGAAGTTTGTTTGATACGTTCCGCTTATGAGCCGGTGTACCGGGAACAAATTCTGCCAGTGGTGGAAAAATTTATTCGGCAGAGAGTGCGTCGAGGCATTACCGTCCAAGCGCTCACCCCCAAAGACGCAGGTCATCACCACTCTCTCGAAGAGGACGCGCATATACTCTTGAAGCGCACCTGGCTGGCCGCCGCCGATTACCGCGCGCCGGTGGAAATAGATATCTACGGTGACAAAGTGGCGCTTTTATCTTTCGGCCAAGAATTGGTCGGGGTTATTTTGGAAAGCGCCCAGATCGCCCAGGCCTTGCGCCAGGTTTTCCTGCTGGCCGAGAGGGGCGCCCAGACCGCCGCACGAAAAAGTGGTTAGACCTGCGGATAGCGCTCCATGATTTTCCGGCGGACATATTGAACCATTTTTTCAAAAATATCCGCCCGTCCCAATTCTCGCGCAAAGGACTCGCGATTGTGGTAGTACTGTGGGTAAACCGGCTCGTCGGTTTTGGACTTTTGCGCCAAGGCATTGCCCACTGAAATTACCCGGGTTAAAACCGAACCGGGTGATTCCTCATCCCTATCTGGTAAAAATCCTCCAATATCCAAAGACGCCTCGCCTTGTTCCGCCGCGGGATCGTTGACGATGATCACGCCTTGGGAGCGCTGCTTGCACTCCCGGTCCAGGCGGATGCTTAGAGCCCGGCGACGGGATAAGCTGGACGTGTCCAAGTCCAGCGGTTTCTCCGAGAACAGGAAATTAATCCTGGCTTCGCCGTCAAATTCCAAATCGGCGTTATGTTTCCCGAGAGGTGCGCCCAGCGCTCGCAGCTGAATGGTCAGATGGCCGAGTTGCCCATCGTCTTTTGCGTATTGAAATCGGTACGACTCCGGTACCCGGCTTTGATCTTGGGACACCGGTCGAAAGTCGCGCCCTGCTTTCTGATCCTGACCACGGACTAGATCGCAAATTGTTTCCACTGCTTGCGCATACGCGGTCAGTGATAACACCACCTCGTCCAAACCGCGGCAGGTTACAGTCTCTCCGTAGACATCCGCCTTGGGTGCCTCTCCTCGCGCGACCGCCCCGGCCGTGTACAGCACATCCTTGCCCCGACGCGTAATCGCTTCTTGAATTTGCTCGGCAAAATCCAAATCCTCCAGGTTACACCCGATCTTGGACAAAAAATCGCTTCGGGCCATTATTTTTGCCAGTTCCTGGCTTGCATCCCGTAATCGCGCGAAACCGCGGAAAATAATCCGCGCCTGTTCCGGAGAAAATTCGGTTAAGGATAAAACGGTGTCGCGTATTTGCGGTTCATACTCCGCGGCCGCCAGGGTCCGCAAACCATTCACGCCGAACTTTCGGGCAAATCGGGCGATAATTTTAGGATCCGATTCCAGTAAAATATTCCCGATAACTAACTGCTCGCGCCAGGGAATTTCCAGATAGGAAATACCGCAGGGGATAAAAAATTCGTCCCGAATCGCTTTGAAATAATTGCCGACACGGAATAGTTTAGCCAAGCGCTCCAGGTGCGCGTCTTCGCTTTCGTCCGCACGACACAGTACTACCCGTGTCCAATCATATTCTCCGCTTACTCTGGTTTTCATCTCGTCTTCGGAGACGGAGATTATATCCGGGTGCCGTCCTTGATCCCCAAGTTCTTTCCGCTTGGCGTCGACTTCGGCTTGATCCAGCAACTCGAAAGTGGAAACGACTTGTCCATCGTCTTGATCTTTGCCATGCCCACATTGGATTATCACCGCCGTTTGTTTATCCAATCGGTCCACGCGCATAACAACCGGCCGGATGGGATAATTACTGCCCACGATCGTTTCCCGTCCCAGGTAGTACTCCACCAGCTCGCCGCGGGGTGAGGATAAAAAATAATACTGCGGCTCCGCGGAACGCAATTCGGAAGATTCATCCAGGGTGGAAAAACCACGCTCATTCATTAAAGACTCCCCCACTGGCTGTTCCTTCATGGCTAAAGTAGTTGGATCGTACGGATGGGTTTTAGAAAGTCGAACGTGGCGCAGGGAAAACGCCGGTTGGTCACAGATCAGATCTTAGGCGGCGCGCGACAACGACCTCGATCAGTTGCCTGGAATTAACCACCTGCGTATTCTTCCACCGGCGCGGGAAGTGTGCGCTATTGTCAGTTACCAAGTAATGGGCGCGGGCGGCCTCGGCGCATTCCAAAAAGCGGTTGTCGGACTCATGCCGACATTCGTTTAACCTACGAGTCGATCGTACGAGCACGGCCACGCGCCGAACGAGCGACAAAAAATCCGCAATTTCCTCGGGAACAAATTTGAACTCGGGATAGCTCAAAACCCGCTGGTACTCCTCGAGAATAGCCGGGGACACGTAAAGCTGGGCCTGTCTATTCATCGCCCAGCGCACCACCTTGGCCTCCAGGCCCTCCGGTTTGAGGTTGGCGGAAACCATTACGTTGGTATCGATGACGACTCCGATCATCTGACGGGAGGAACTACGTTGGGAATTCCTGTTGTCTTCGCGCCTTGGCTATGATCACGTTGACCTCGCGCATGGTAAGCTTGCTCCGTCCGGTGCGCTTGGCGGTGGCTTGCATGGCGCGCAGTTCCTCGGGCGCCGGCGCGAAGCAGTCCAGGTACTCTTTGATGCCCATAATAACGGCCTGGGGTTCTCCCCGCCGGCCAACCACGAAACGCTCGTTCTTGCCGCTGACCCGCTTTAAGATCTGCCCAAACTGCGTGCGGGCGGTGAGGGCAGAGACGACATTAGTCATGGTGTTGATTTGTTTAGTATAGCGACCCAATCGAACTGATTAATCAGTTCGATTGAAGTGTATGGAAAGACCCGCCGCCGGTCAAGGCCAAGTTATTGTGTCCGAGGTCGGGCCTTAAGAATTCCCAAGGCCCGACCTCCATAAATTCGGGTCGTGCTCCTCGTTCCCTACTTCTCCGGGCGCTGGCCCACGGTTACTTTGAGAGATATGTTTTGTCCCCGGCGCCAGATCTTCAGAGTGACCGTATCCCCGACCGCATGATCCGCGATCAGATTGCCCAGGGGGTGATCCATGTCCAGCTTGACTCCGTCCACCTCCAAAATGATGTCCTCCGCCTGCAGGCCGGCTTTCTCCGCGGGGCCGCCGGGAACCACGGCCGGGCCGTCGTTCGAGCCGCGGATCAGCGCGCCGTAATCCACCGGCAAATTCTGTTCCTTGGCCGAGTCCGGCGTAACGGCCATGTAGCGCACGCCGAGATAAGCAGTCTCGATCTTGCCCACGCGCCGGACCGACTCAATGGCTCGCTTAACGCGATCGATGGGAATCGCAAAACCGATGCTCTGGGCGTCAGAAGCCATGGCGGTATTAATGCCGATGACTTGCCCTTGAAGATTAAGCAGAGGGCCCCCGGAGTTGCCGGGATTGATCGCGGCGTCGGTTTGAATCACGTCTCGGATCGTTTCCAGCATGCCGGCCCCCGCGGCGGTTACGGTTCGGGCTAGGCCGGAAATAACTCCGCGGGAAACGGTGTTGCGATATTCGCCTAAGGCGTTGCCGATCACGATCGCGGTCTGACCCAACTGTAAGTTGTTGGAATCGCCCAACTCCACCGTGGGCAAACCACTGGCCTTGACCTTGATCACCGCGAGGTCCTGGACCGGATCGCGGGCCAACACCTCCGCGTCATACTTCTTACCGTCGTTGGTAAAAACCGTATAGGCCGCCTCGGTGTCGGCCACTACGTGCCGGTTGGTTACGATCAAACCATCGGCTGAAATAACAAAGCCGCTGCCGCCGCCGACTTTCTGAAGCTTCTCGCCTTTTTTGCAGGGCGCGTAAAACTGGGGCAGGTTGCCGCCGAAAAATTGCTGGAACTCGGGCGGCAGATCGGCAAAGGGACTGCTGGCCGAGGGACAGTTCTCGATAATCGGTACGTTCTTGGAAATGGTGATGGCCACCACCGCCGGGGAAGCTTTGCGCACGGCGGCGATAACCGCTTCCTCGTAGCCCGCGGCGGCAGGCGAGAGCGGCGTCGCGATCGGCTTGGGCGCGGGTTTGGCCGCGGTGCTGGTGCTGGTTTTGCCGCCGGTATAGCTTTTCCAGAACTGATCCAGGAAGCTGGCCTCGGCCGGAGCAGCCAGAGCCAGAGCCGACCAAGTCAAAACGAGCCCGAGCAGGGCTCCCAGAGCAAAGAACTTAACATTTTTTCGCATAGGACTCATAGATATATACGCAACGGCTAGAGATTTATGACCTGCCTATATTTTAGTTCTCTCTCCCCGAGACGCAAGCCCCATTTGACCAATGACTAATGACGCTTGACCCCTGACCCATGCCCCTACTCTCTACTCCCTTAGCAAGTCATCCCGCCCGGGGAACATAGGCAGAAAGCGGGCGCGAATTTTGTTTTGGCTGGCCAGCAGGGCGGATTTGAACACCACATGCAGCTCTTTGCCGCAGAGCGAGGCCACGTGGGCGACAAAGACATCGAAACTGATAACGCCGCGAACATCCGGTAGGGCGAAAAGTCCGAACAGGGCGGCGGGCGACAACGCGCCCCGCAAGTCCAGATCCACGAAGTCATAGTGTTGAGGGTCCAGCTCTCGGTCGCGACTACTGCCGATATGGACGATTCGGAAACCCTGGGCGCGCAAGCGCCGCGCCATGCCCTCCAAAAGTTTCCGTCGGCCCAGGATGCCGAGCTGATTGGAGGCCACGTAAGCGTTGTAGGCAAAAATTCCTCGGCCGCTGCCAGCAGGCAATCCCGCCGCGAGCCGAGCCGACCATTCGCCTTGGTATTTCTGCGCCAGACTTGCGGGCAGGGAGGGATTAAAGTCAACCCCAGATAGCTCGGCTGCGGCTACGACCGGCGCGCCGTATTCTTGCAGCACCCGGAGGATGGTTCGGGCCAGGAGAACCGTAATTTTTTCGTCCCCGCGCAGCATGGGATAATTGTTGCCGATAAACACATTGCCTGGGCCCAGAGTCCGGCGCACTTGATAGGCCAGGTCGTCTTTGGACACGACTACCGCTCCGCGGATTTTCATTTTCTTCGACTCTTCCCGGGTGACAACTTCTACGCCCAGCGCCTCGAAATATTCTCGGAACGCCGCCGGGGGCGCGACCAACAGGCGGTAACGGCTCCGGAGATGCCGGATGATAGGCTCGTAAAAGAGCTGATCGCCCAGGTGTATCAGTTGAGGATCCCAGAACGCGAAGAGGATAGTACCGGAGAAGGAAAAGTTCCGGCCGAGCTTGCCGTAAGCCAAGCCCAATTCCCGATGAAAACCGTATCTGAAGCAGACCAACTCGGACAGGATTTGATGGACCGCTTTGTGAAAGTAGTACCGTCCAACGATCCAAAGTTCACGAAGAGACATAACGCGGCGAGAGGCTAATGATCAATGATTAATAATCAATGATTAATGATCCCCCCTTACCCGTGCGCTTCCAGAATCTTCTGAATAATGTTCGTGGTGGAGTATCCTTTTCGGATCGGCACGCGCACCATTTTACCGCCGTGGCGTTCTACTGGCTCCCACTCCGGCATGTTCTTTTTCTGCCAATCTCCGCCCTTGACGTGGACGTGCGGCTGGAGCGCGGTCAGCCATTTGACCGGATTGGGTTCACTAAAAATCAAGACGTAGTCCACTGACTCTAGCGCCGCGACCAGCTCGGCTCGCTCCTGCTCCGATAAGATCGGCCGCTTCGGGCCTTTATAGGCGCGCACCGACGCGTCGGAGTTCACGCCAACTATCAGTACATCCCCTAATTTCTTAGCGCGCTCAAAGGTCCGGATGTGTCCCACATGCAGGAGATCGTAAGTACCGTTAGTAGTGACAATACGCTGACCCTGCTTCTTGTGCCGTGCCACGATGCGCCGAAGTTTCGCGAGTTTCTTGATTTTGTTCCGCGCCAAACGGTGGCGTAATACTTTTTTTCTGTTCGGCATAATACGATTTTAAACTACTCTAACCAGTTCGAACAGTGGGTTGCCCGAGCTTTCCAATCTGCTACTATTTACACGTCATGACCGACTTTCACCAGGTTTTCAGCAAAAATTTGGCCGAACATCAAAAAACCCTGGATGGGCTGCCGGTTTTAGAGGCAAAGATCGGAACAGTGGGAGAATTACTTGTGAAAACAGCCCGGGAGCGCCGCCATCTTCTCCTTTGCGGCAATGGCGGCTCCGCCGCGGATGCCCAGCACTGGTCCGGCGAGTGGCGGTGCCGATTCGAGCATGACCGACCGGCTCTCAAGGCCACGGCTCTCACGGTGGACACTTCGACACTTACTGCGATCGGCAACGACTACGGTTACGACGAAATTTTTGCCCGGCAAGTGCGGGCGCTGGCCGAACCGGGCGACGTGCTGGTCTGCATTTCCACCAGCGGCAACTCCCCTAATGTGATCCGCGCCGTGGCGGCGGCCAAAGAAATGGGCGTGACGACAATCGGCCTTTTGGGTCGGGACGGGGGCAAGCTGGCGTCACTCGTGGACCACACGATTGTCGTACCGGCGGAGCGCACCGCGCGAATTCAGGAAATGCACGAACTCATCATGCACCTGCTCTGCGAATACGTGGACGAAAGAGTAATCGCTAATTAAAGAGGTAGTAACGCGAATGAGTACGGATCTTTGCTTCCGCGAGGTTCAACCTCCCCGAGGTCCGTCCTCCCTGGGAGGTCGGACCTCCCGATATTAATATTTTTCCTGTTGTTTCCAGAGGTTGAATCTTCTAATATTGTTCCATGAAACACAAAGCTGTTTTTCTAGACCGCGACGGACCGCTGGTGATCGACAAAAAATATATGGGCGACCCGGCTTTGATCGAGTTCGCGCCAGACGCCGTCCCAGGATGCAAATTGCTGCATGCCAGCGGTTTCAAGCTGGTAATCATCTCCGGGCAAAGCGGCGTCGCCCGGGGCAAGTTTTCTTTGGCGGACATGTGGGCGGTGCATACTCGGGTCATAGAAATATTCCGCGCGGCGGGGGTGGAGTTCGACGGCGCTTACTACTGCCCCCATGGACCGGATGACAATTGTGCTTGCCGCAAACCGAAACCCGGCATGGTGGAACAAGCGGTACGAGAACTAGACCTGGATCCGGCTCAATCCGCGGCTCTGGGCGATAAACCCAGCGATCTGGAGCTCGGCCGAAACTCCAGTTGCCGCTGGTCGGTCTTGGTGGGCGAGAAAGAGGGCGAACCGTTAACACCCGAGCAAGAACACCTGGCGGATTATAGATGCCAGACGCTGCTCCAAGCCGCGGAATGGGTTGTCCGGCAAGAAAGCAGCGGCTAAACTTATATCCCACTATATCTATCTGATGACTAAGAAAAAAATCGGGCGTGCGGAAAAAGCCAAACCTCGCCATGCGGCGCTTCAGGAACAACTGGCCCGCAAGAACATCCTGATAGTCGGCGATGTTATGTTAAATGAGCGCCTAGAAGGCGTGGTGGAGCGGATGTCGCCGGAAAATCCGATGACCCCCGTAGTTCGGCTCACCCAGCGGAGCTTCACCTTGGGTGGAGCGGCGGGGGCGGCGGAGTGCCTCGCGGCTCTGGGAGCAAAACCATATTTAGCGGGAGTGGTCTCGAACGACCGGGCTGGCCAAATGATCCGGCACTTGTGCGCCGAGCGCGGCATCGCTGATTGTCTCATCCAGGCGACTGACCGGCCGACCACCGTCAAGAGCCGGGTATTTCATAACGGCAGCCACCTGGTGCGAGTGGACGAAGAGTCCACCCGTTCTCTCTCTCCGGCCGATACTCGGCTGCTGCTCGAGATCATCCGCCAAATTGCGGACGATATTCACTTCGTAGTTATCTCGGATTACGGCAAGGGCGTGTTAACTCCGGAATTGTTCCGAGGGCTTAAAAAAACATTCGGGGGGCACCGGATCGTAGCCGATCTCAAACCGAAACAGGCCAAGTTTGTGCGCGGCATTCGTGCGATCAAGCCCAACCGCAAGGAGGCGGAGGAGATATCCGGCCGGAAGATCGGCTCCCCCCAAGGGGCGATCCGGGTGGCGCAAGTGCTGGCCGACCGATTGAACTCCTCCATCCTGCTCACTCTGGGCGGGGATGGCATGGTGGCCCACGAGCTCACGGACGATTGCGCCTCGCACGTGCCGGCGGAACCGGTCCGTATGATAGACGTGACCGCTGCGGGCGATGCGGTCCTCTCGGCTGCCGCGGCCGCTTTGGTCTTGGGTTATGATCTGCACCAAGCGGCTCGTTTCGCCAACCGGGCGGCGGCAGTCGCGGTCTCCAAACCGGACGTGGCCACGGTAACTTTAAAAGAAATATACGACCGTCCTAAAGTTGCCCGCGCTCGCCGGGCGAAGAAAGAAAAACGACCCGCAAGGGAAGGGTGAAATGAGACCCGCGGTCTTCGCAAGACTCACGATCTTGCGAAGACCTAAATATCGGCATGCTTGATTTTAGTAAGATTAAAACCTATTCGATCGCCCGGCGGCGGAACAAGTTTTCGCTCGCGGATTTGAAGCGGCCGGGCGATCCCGCACCGGAAACTGTTGGCTCGCCGGAGCTGGCCCGACTCGCGGAGCGGATCGTGGCGGCCCGCAAGAATGACCGGCCGGTGATTTGGATGATGGGCGCCCATCTGATCAAGCTTGGTTTATCCCCTTTCGTTTTGGACCTCTTGGACCGGAAGATCCTCACCCACGTAGCCACGAACGGCGCGACCACGATTCATGACTTTGAGGTCGCACTCCTGGGCGCCACTTCGGAGAATGTGGCCGTGACAATTGTCGACGGCTCTTTTGGTATGGCGGAAGAAACCGGCCGGGACATGAACGCGGCGATCAAGCGAGGCGTAGAGAATAAGTGGGGCATGGGTTATGCTCTGGGCCGCTGGATCGCGGAGCACAACCTGCCGCACCGCGAGTGGAGCATTTTGAACCGGGCTTACGAATTACAAGTTCCGTTTACGGTCCATGTTTCGATCGGCACGGACATCATTTACCAGCATCCCACCTGCGACGGAGCGGCGCTGGGCGCGACCAGCTACCAAGACTTCAAATTATTTACCGAAAGCGTGAGCCAGCTGGAAGGCGGGGTTGTTTTGAACGTCGGCTCCAGCGTCCTGATGCCGGAGGTGTTTTTGAAAGCCCTCTCGGTCGCGCGCAACTTGGGCTGTACCGTTTCACACCTTACGACTGCTAACTTAGACATGATCGACCACTACCGACCGCGGGAAAACGTGCTGACCCGGCCGACCTCCCTGGGCGGCCAAGGGATTTTCATCCAGGGCCGGCACGAAGTGACCATCCCCTCCCTCCACCAGTTGATCACAAATTCTAAGAACTGATAACGACCCCTCCGCTCCTCCCCTTAGCAAGGGGAGGTTAGGTGGGGTAATTACCTTTAGCGAGTGTTTGGAATTTGGAATCTGTTATCTGGGATTTTGTTCAAATAGTTCAGCCATCCCAGCAAAATCAGTCCTGACCTTGAAGCGTCATGTATGGCGCGCCAAGGTCGGGAGGCGGCAGAAGTATTCCATTCTGCCGCTCCTTAGGCGTGGGAGCCGTTGTTTTCATCCTCAATCGTGATTCCCCTGAAGAGCTTCCGAAAAAGCTCTGCGATCTGATCCTTGGTAAGATCGGGAACCAGGAAGAGGGACGTGGTCGGCGAGAGCGCCGACTCCCGCCACTCGTTGGTAACCAGGAGGCGAGCTACCGCTGCTGAATTGGTAGCCACCACCCGCATCCCAAAGAGGCGGTCAACGATCCCGATAAGGTCCACCCCGTCCTTCAGCGCCCGGGCGAACTGCCCGTGCGGATCGGACAGGGAAGGATATACAAACCGAAGTCTCATGATAATGTCCAGCATTTTCTATAACACCAACCGCCCGGCGATGCAAGTTTAATGACTCTCGGTTCTCCCGTCTCGGATGTCCCCGAAGTCCTATTCCCCGAGGTCCGTCCTCCCTGGGAGGTCGGACCTCCCGATATTGAATTTATCTGTATCCTGGAGATTAAACCTGCTCAAAATTAATCAACTACCTCGCAGCAAGCTGACGAGGTATGAACTGAAAACTACCCAAGTGGTGTCATTCCGGCCCCCGCATCCCGCCAGGGGCGGGCAGGCAGGTGCGGGGCAAGCTTGGAGCCGCCTGTCCGCCTCCGGCGGAGA
>JACRFR010000015.1 GCA_016212635.1 Candidatus Liptonbacteria bacterium
CGTCAGCTTGCTGCGAGGTAGTTGATTTTAAAGGAAGACAATTAGCCGACCCCATCCGCCGCCGACCATCCCCGGTTGCTTATCGGTCTACTTCTTATCGGTTTGCCCATCTGCTAGTTTCACAACGATCGCCGTCACACTTACATACGGGGGATGACTCGACCAGGTAACTCCCTGTGTCTCTTCGGCAAGACAGGAATACACAGCCCTTTTTCAGGCCCGTTGTCCGTGTGTCTGCTAGTTTCACAACGATCGCCGTCACACTTGCAGGTTTGGGATGGCGGGGTGATAATTATAGAAAATATTCTCGCGGATATGAAAAAATCAGCGCAGTCGCCGAAGCGGTACAGCGAACGAATCGGGCCGGTTATGAAAAAGGCGCTCCTCTTGCTTGCGGCTGGCGCGTCACTCATGCTGTCCGGCAGTCCCAGGAAGCAATTCCGGATTATCCGCAGTGCGGCCAAAGAGTGGCGACGCATCGATCAGCGAGCTCTACGCGAAGCCATTCGCAAACTCTACTGTTCGCAAATGGTGGATTTTAAGGAGCATGCGGATGGCACTGTGTCTTTGGTGTTGGCACGGGATGGCCAGGAGAAAGTTTTGCGTTATAACCTGGATTCCTTAACCATTAAACGTCCGGCGCGTTGGGATGGTTGGTGGCGGGTGGTGACTTTTGATGTTCCTGAAACCTACAAACAAGGACGCAATGCTTTGGCCGGCACCTTGAAACGCCTGGGATTTTATCCCTTTCAGAAAAGCGTTTTTGTCTATCCCCACGAATGCCGGGATGAGGTGGACTTTGTGGTGGAACTATTCAAGCTACGGCCGTATGTGCGTTTTCTACATGCCAAAGAAACCGATGTAGACTTACACCTGCGGGAAATTTTTCACTTGTCTGAAAAATAACCGCCCGCGGGTTCTATCGCAGCCCCGTATTTTCAGATGAGTCGCGCAGCTCATCGATATGTTCGCATTCCCGTGGTTGGTATCTGCTAGTTTCACAACGATCGCCGTCACACTCACAGGCGGTAGATGGCGGACGACCTGGCTGGCGGGGACGGGACGCTCGGAGGTTGTGGTCCGGCGAAAAGAATAAGATAATAGTAGGGCAATGGTGCGACATAATTTGTTGCGATTTTTGAACGGCTTGGCCACCCGCTTTTACGCGCGGCAGTATCGCGATATCTTCCGCAAGGATTTCTCCCGGGATCTGTTCGCGGGGGAGGTTGTCCGTTCAATAACCTGGCCCGCCTCCGCTGATGGCTCCGGCCCGCTGCGCCAAAGCTATAGCGAGGCGAGCGGGGTTAAAGCTCGCCTCGCCGAAGCCTCCGGCGTAGCGCGGGCTGCTTTCAATCTGAACCTGGATGATTTTTCCACGCAGTCCCGGCGCAATAGCCGCTACGACTACGGCGGCGCGGTAGGGGAGGGGGTGAATAAAATACTCGGCGGCCTAATGGCCGCGCATCCCGAATTACGCGTCACCCTCTTTGCGGTGCCTTGCGCGCACTACGTGAACAGTCACGGTATTTTTTACGGAACCACTTGGCATAAAGGCCGCTTTTCTCTGGCCCACCCCGCGAATCGTCCCCTGATCGCCTGGCTTAAGTCTCTTGCCCCCCGGCTCGAAGTCGCCATCCACGGCTATCATCACTTCCGGTCCTGGCCGCCGCTGTTCCTGGCCGCCGCCGAATTTGAATTCGCCAGTCGCGAAGAAAGTTTAGAACGCCTGTGCCGCGCCCTGGACATCTTCGCGTCGGCGGGGCTTTCGGTGTCCGGTTTCCGCCCGCCCGCCTGGGGCATCGGTTATAACTCGGACTTCGGACTCCTCTCCGCCCTGCGCGATCTCTCCGGCCAGGACACTGACCTCGGCCGGTCTAGGGATAACGCCCAACAACACGCGCGCACGATCGAACACGCCCACGGCCGCAACCAGGATCAAACTAGTTTCAAGTATGTAAGCGCTTCTTCGCCCCTGTCCGGTTTGAATTGGGATCGCAAACGAGTTTCCAATATTTATCCGGAGCGGTATGAGGGTCTGCTAAATCTGCCCCAGAACGTATCCCTGGCCTGGCCCACGGAACGCATTCTGGAAACCGTATCTAAAATTGTGCAGATGGGCGGGCTGGTCTCGCTCATGGGGCACATGAACGCCGAAGACCACTGGATGGAAGATGGTTTGGGGCCGCGGAACTTGGCCAAGATCGAAGCAGTGTTGGAATATTTGCGTCGCGAGCACGCCGGTAAGATTTGGTTTGCCACCCTGGCCGAGATAGCGGACTTTTGGCACAGGATCGCTCACGGTCCGGGAGCACCTTGCTAATATTGCAACCGTAACAGGCAATAACGAACGGCTGCCAACTCTCGCTATAAAATAAAGGCAAAATTCAATGTTCAGAGGCCCGGCCTCGGGAGATTCACTTGACTTTGTTAAACTTAAGATTAACATAAAGCTATGGCTACTAGAATCACCAATCATACCTTTGTTGGTCTGCGGGAACTGCGGGAAAACATGGAACGTTACGTGGCGGACGTGCAGCGCGGCGCGACCCTGACCGTTGTCCGTCGGTCCAAGCCGATTTTTAGGATCGCGCCGCTGGACGCGGCCGAGGGTCGTTGGGAAACCGTGGTCGATTTTACCAAAATCCGACCCGGCGGGGTGTCGCTCGCCGAAGCGATCAAGCGTCTTTGATCTTTTGTCGTGGATCGTATCCAGAAAGCGCTACGGAAACTTTCTGCGCGGGAGCGAGCTGCGATCAAACAAGCCCTCGCACTTTTGGCTGCCGGCAAGGTGTGCCAGCTGGATATTAAAAAACTAATCGACCTGGAGGGAGTTTACCGAATTCGAACCGGGGATCTGCGCATCATCTATCGCGTTTCTCCGGCGGGCGAAGTGCTGTTACTTTCTATTAGTCGACGCAGCGAAAAAACCTACAAACTCTAATGGTCGAATATGAGCGCGGTGCCGGAGTGCTTGTATTGAGGACCGACCAGTAGAACATGTCGCGCGTGCACCCAGGGTGGCTGATCGTGAGTATTATCGTTCTGGTCTCGGCCGGGGTCATGTTGGGCCTGGCGCGTTCCGACTCCGCGACTTTCGACGAAAAGGCCCACCTGCCGGCTGGCTACAGCTATGTGCGCTTCGGCGACTATCGCTTGAATCCGGAACACCCGCCGCTGACCAAAATCTTGGCGGGCTTGCCTCTTTTGGCCCTGCGGCCGAACTTCCCCGAGCAGGATCCGGCCTGGACCTCTGCCTGGAACGGGGAATGGCAAGTGGGCGAACAATTTTTATATCACAACGGCAACGACGCGGGTACCCTGTTGTTCTGGGGCCGCTTCGGCCCGATCCTCTTAAGCTTATCACTCCTGTTCTTCTTCTACTTTTGGGCCCGGCGATTAACCGGTCCCTGGGTAGCACTCCTGCCCACCGCGGTTCTAGCCTTATCGCCGGTTTTCTTAGCCAACGGCCACTATGTAACGACCGATGTCGCCGCGACTCTGGGGTTTCTCTTGGCCAACTTCTTCTTCGCTCGATTCTTGAAAGATCCCTCCGCAACCACTATTGTCCAAACCGGCTTAGCCGCGGGCTTGGCCCTGCTCGCCAAGTTCTCCACCATCTTGCTCTGGCCGTTTTGGGTTTTGATTATTAGCCTCGCCTTTTTATGCGATAGGTTCCGGCCGCGTCCCGCAGTCGGAAATACAGGCAAAACTTTTCTACGCCGCTTAACCGCCCTGGCCGCGACTCTGGGCATCGCCTATTTCCTGGTGGTTTATCCGGTCTACGGCTTTCTGGTTCGGGGTTATCCGCCGGACCGGCAACTCCGCGACACCCGGACGGTCCTCGCAACTTTCGAGTGTCACTTGCCGCCGCTCGCCTGCCGGACCGCTCGCCTGGTAGCTGACACCAACATTGTCCTGGCCGAACATTCTTGGACTCGACCCCTGGCACAGTACAACCTGGGCGTTCTAATGACCCTGCAGCGTTCGGTCTTGGGCGATACCAGTTATTTCCGGGGTACCGTAAGTCCCCGCGGTTCGCCGGCTTACTTTCCGTTTTTGTTCCTGGTTAAAGAACCAACGCCGATCCTAATATTGCTCGCGGCAAGTATTGCCGCTGCGCTCCTAGCCCTCGGGCGCCGCCCCCACCGAACTAACCGCCCGAGCTGGGATTGTCGGTCGGATCAGGCGGTACTTTTCCTTTTCATACCTTTCTATTTCTGGGTCAGTATACGCAGCCCGTTAAATATCGGCTATCGCCACCTGCTGCCAGTTTTGCCGTCGATCTATTTATGCGCGACTCTGGCCTTACGCTACGGGCTCGACCGATTAAAAAACAACCGCCGCGGTTACTTACTGGGTCGGTTAGGCGCAGCCGTTTGTCTCATCTGGTTCGGCTTGTCCGTCGCCCTGGCGCACCCTTTCTACTTGTCCTACTTTAACTCGCTCGCGGGTGGCACCTGGCGGGGTTATCGCTACGCCGTGGACTCCAGTTACGATTGGGGCCAAGACTTATTGCGTCTCAAATCTTGGCTAGCCGAGCATCCGGAGGTTGATCCAATAGCAGTCGATTATTTTGGCGGTGGCGATCCGGTTTATTATCTGGGCGACCGGGCGGTACTCTGGCGATCGGCCCGGGGGGATCCGCGGCGCGCCGGGATCCACTGGCTGGCGGTTTCGGCTAACACTCTAGCGCCCGCGCGGGCCGAGGCGCGGAACGGGTACGTATCCCACCCCCAAGACAATTATGACTGGCTCGCCCCGGGGCGAACGGCGCTGCCGGATGCGCCCAACCTGCCTCAACCCGACTGGCAAGTCAGCCCGACTATCTGGGTTTACCACCTACCCTAACTATTTCCGCGCCGGTTAAATTCTGGCATAATTCAACCATGCCCTTGCAAATTTCCGGAGCCATACTTACGCGGGACAACGAGCGTACTATCGCTCGGGCGGTACGCTCCCTCTTGCCTTTCATCTCGGAACTAATAATAGTGGACGACGGTTCCACGGATAACACTCTCTCGATCATTCGCGAGTTGTATCCCGAGGTTAAGGTGCTCACCCGTAAACTGGATCAGTTCCACGCCCAGCGTAATTTTGCTTTAGAGCGAGTCGCCGCGGAGTGGGTGGTGATGATCGACTCCGACGAAGAGATAACTACCCCCCTGGCCGATGCGATCCAGCGGGAACTTGCCCGGCCCCGGCGCGACTTGTATCGCTGCTACCGCTTGAACGAAGCGCTAGGTCGATCCACTAAAGTGGTTCTGGATCGTCCCATTCTATTCCGCAAGCACCTGCGTTTTAGCGGCGCCTTGCACGAGACGATCGAATTGCACAATCCCGGTTTTCTGCCGGCGGAGCTGCTGCACCACTCCTGGGTGGATGTGGCAGACTGGATCGATGATATCAATCAGTATTCCACCTACCAGGCCAAAAAATGGCTGATCGAGGAGCGCAACTACAACACCTTTCAATTGGCCCTGATCGCCCTGGGGATGCCGTTGTATCACTTTTGCAAGTTATTTTTCGGCCAGCGCCGCTATCGCAACGGATTTTTCGCCGGCTTAGTCTACCCCTTGGCTCAAGCCGCGGAGTGGTGGTTCGTGATACTGAAATACTACGAGTACCGTTACCTGCAACACGCAGAGAAGCCAGCCGACATCCGCCGGGAAAAACCCAAGTTTTAGGGGTAGAATATAGAAGTTAGAAGTTGGAATAAAGGCTACGGCCGGAAAGCCCCCCTTAATTCTAGATTCTATATTCTTAATTCTACTTGCATGAATGACTACGCTTATACCAATCCTCTGGTTCGGTTGCTTGCGCGGCTGGTCGACGCTTTGGGCTACGGCTTAACTTTCTGGCAGCGGCGTAATCGTCCGGTAGACGCGCATCGAATTTTTAAGATCCTGATCATCAAGCTCGACCACCTGGGCGACTGTTTTTTAATGACGCCGCTTTTGGAGTGCCTGGCCCAACTATTTCCCGGCGTGCGGATCGATGTGTTGTGCCAGGAGGTTACCCGCCCCGTTTTCGAAAATCACCCGCGAGTCAGTGAGATCATCACCTATAACTATTCCCGTGCCTGGCGCGGGGGAGGGAGGAGAGCGGGTTGGCTCGAAACCCTCCGGCTATTTCGTTTGGTTCGCTCGCGGCGCTATAGCTTAGCGATCGACCCGCGCGGCGAACCCTTGGCGGCGCTACTCGGACTTTGGTCCGGCGCCCGCTACCGGATCGGTTTTGAACGGGAGGAAGTCGGCGGATTTCTATATACCTACCTCTTACGCTACGATCCGGCCGCGCACGAGACCGAGCGCTACCGGGTAATTCTCGGTGCGCTCCAGGCGGGGTCTTATAAGACCCATACGTCTTATAGGTCGTATACGACCAATAAGACTGATAGGACCCCTCGGCAAGGCTCGGGGCAAGCCGATACGACCGATTTTGGAAAGGAATGGCAGCCCAGGATTTACCTCACCCCGGAAGAAACCGAGAAGATCCAGGCGCTCATTGCCCGAGAATTGCCCGGACCTTTTTGGGCGGTCCACCCCGGCTCCGGCGTGCCCTATAAACAATGGCCGGCCGAATATTTCGCGCAGGCGATCCGCCAGCTTCTGCCCCAAAACAATTTCGAGTTTGTCCTGTTGGGCGGCCAGAGTGACCAGAAGATCTGCGCGGCGATCAAGGATCAAGTTAATTCGGAACGGGTGAAGATCCTAGCGGGCGAGTTGGACTTGCGGGAAACCTACGGATTGCTCTCTCTCGCCCGGGGTTTCTTGGGTAATGACTCGGTTCTGGCTCACATGTCGGGCGCGCTCGGCGTGCCTACGATCGAGATTATGAGCGGCATGGTTTTACAAAGCCGCTGGCGGGCGCTAGGGCCGAAGGTCAAGGTTCTGGTTGGCCGCGACCCGGCCCACGCCTGCAACCTCGGCGGCTGCTACCCCTGTCCGCACCTGCGGGCGGTGACGGCGGCGGCGGTTATTTCGGAGCTGGCAGAACTAGGACTAAGGCAAATTCCTTGACCCCGAGCGGTAAGTTTGCTTGGATAAGTCCAGATCCGAACCGGGCCCGTCCCTTGGGACGGACTTGTTTTTTTACCCCGTCGTCTTTTCTCGAGGGGCGCGAGGATGTCCTCCGGTTCGGATTACAAAAAGAGAAAGGAGAAAAATGAAGGAAAAGATTTTGGCCGCGCTGATGCGGCCGATTCAAGAAGTCGGCCTGCCGATCAAGGCGGTCAACGCCCTGCGCGGTAGGCGCCCCCCGGTGATCTTCCTGGGGGACCTGGCCCTGATCTCGGAGCGGGAGCTGTATCGCTCCACCGTCCGGCTGGGGCCGGTGTTCATGGGGCGGATCAAGGCGATCCTCTCGGAGCATTCGCTCGCGCTGGGGATGGACCTGGATTCCGACCTGGTGGACCAGTTCCAGGTTGATAGCCGCCTGGAAACGGCCCGCCTGCTCCGCGAGCGGATCGCGGAGCTGATCCGAGAAGCCGAGGCGCGGGAGGGCGGCCCCGGCCCCACCTACTGACTTTCGCATAATTACTTAACATATGCTACAATGAGGGCATGTCCACCTCATCACCCGTTCGGGAGCGTCGGGACATCAAAGCTCTCGAGAATCGAAGGAGGGAAGCAGGTCGAATGTTCACGGCAGATATCC
>JACRFR010000059.1 GCA_016212635.1 Candidatus Liptonbacteria bacterium
GCTCTCCTCTCATATCAAAGTATTCAAAATCAAGATCGCCAAGTTCTTTGCCCTGTTGCGCCTCGCCCTGTTCAATATGTCGGTACTCGTGCGCCTGGAGGACGGGAGATTAATATTCTGGGGGTTTTCGAACAGCGTTAGTAAGCCCGGGGCGCTGTTCGGAAACGACCTTTTCTCTTATCCCTCTCGGTCATCCCGGGCTTGACCCAGGATCCAGGATCCTGAAAAACCTGGATTCCCGCTTTCGCGGGAATGACAACCCCCTGGTTTTCGAACAGCGCAAGTAAGCCCGCCTTCTGGACTGGAGCCATCGCTTGATTTAGAATATATCTGCCATGATAGATTCCGACATATACCGCGAACTGGAATCGAGTTTAACTGCCGCCACCGGCAAGTTAAAACAGGATCTCTCGGGCATCCGCAGCAATCGGCCATCCGTCGAACTGGTGGAGAATGTTAAGGTTAGTTGTTACGACCAGATCCTGACGGTCAAACAATTGGGCTCTCTTTCTTTGGCCCCGCCCCGGGAGATCCAGGTGGTGCCTTGGGACAAAAGTACGATCGCGGCGATCGCCAAGGCCATCGATGACGCTCGGGTCGGTTTGTCCGTGACTCATGACGGCAACTTGGTCCGAGCCACCCTTTCGCCCCTGGGCGAAGAGCGTCGCGAAGAATTGGCCAAAATCGTCAAGAAAACCGGCGAAGCGACTCGCATCCAAATCCGTTCCCTCCGAGACGAAACCATAAAAAGGGGCAAGGCTGCCCAGGATCGCGGCGAACTGTCGGAGGACGTACTGTTCAAACTTAAGGAACGAATTCAGAAGTTAATCGACCGCGGGAATGGCGAGATTGAATCGGCCGTGAATAACAAACTGGCCGAACTCGGGGAATAGCTAAATCTTATTCGCATTATTACCTCGGCAATTCGCATTATTTGCGATTACTCTTAATATGCTAATTTTCTTTTTAGTCCTGATCGGACTTTCCTTGTTAATTCTGGCGCACGAGGCGTCGCACTTTGCCGCGGCGCGTTGGTTCCAATTGAAAATTGAGGAGTTCGGGCTGGGTTTTCCGCCCCGCTTATGGGCCAAGCGCAAAGGAGAAACCGAGTATAGCGTCAATTGGCTGCCTTTCGGAGGCTTTGTAAAAATTGCCGGTGAAAATGACCGGATTCAGGGCGACGCCGGCGCTCTTCATAATTTACCCGCAGCCGAACGGCGCAAGTATTTTCCTTTTCAACCGGCCTGGAAGCGCAGCGTGGTCATACTGGCCGGAGTGACGGCTAACTTTATCGCGGGCTGGCTGCTCCTGTCCGCGGTTCTTTGGCTGGGTACCCCGCAATTGCTTTTGGTGGGCGGCGTACAGCCGGGTTCGCCCGCGGCGCAGGCCGATCTGCGCGCCGGCGACGTATTGCAAGGGTTCAGCCAGGCCCAAGATTTCATCGATTTTACGGGTCGGAATCGCGGCCAACAGCTCACTATTCACTTCCAACGCGACGGCGAAGATCGTTCCGTGAGTCTGACGCCCAGAGTGGTAACGGCTCCCGGCGAGGGCGCGGTGGGCATATTGATCGACGAGGCCGGCGCACCGTCGCGGCCGTTTCTGGCGGCGCTCAAGGACGGGCTGATCGAAACCTGGCAGATTACCAAACTGGTGGTGGCCGGTTTTGCGACTTTGGTCGGCAGTCTCGTGCGCCACGGACAACTGGCGGCTGGTATCTCTGGGCCAGTTGGTATTTTTGCGGTTGCCGAGCGCACCGGCGGCATGGGTTTGATCTATCTGCTCCAGCTTTTTGGTTTGATCTCCGTGAATTTGGCGGTGATCAACTTGATACCTTTCCCCGCGCTGGATGGCGGCCGCTTCCTGTTTATTTTGGTGGAAAAGATCAAGGGTTCTCCGATACCTTACAAGGTTGAGGCCTGGGCCAATGGTATCGGATTCGCTTTGCTGATACTTTTGCTAGTAGCCCTAACGGTGCGTGACGTTTCCCAGTGGCTGTAGGGGAAGTGAGTAGTGAGTAGTGAGTAGTGAGTAGTGAGTAGTGAGTAGTGAGTAGTGAGTAGTGAGTAGGGAGTAGGGAGTAGGGAGTAGACTGACACATGCCTAATACTTTTGAGTTAATTTCCAAGCACCAACCTGCAGGGGATCAGCCGCAGGCAATAGATAAATTAGTCAATGGCCTCCGGAAAGATCGGCGCGCCCAGACTCTTTTGGGCGTGACCGGCTCCGGCAAGACTTTCACGATTGCCAATGTAATCGCCCAGATACAGAGGCCAACCCTGGTTATTGCGCACAACAAAACTCTGGCGGCGCAGCTGACCAACGAATTGCGGGAGCTATTTCCCCATAATTCCGTCCACTACTTTGTTTCCTATTACGACTATTACCAGCCGGAAGCTTATTTGCCGGTGTCCGATACTTATATCGAGAAGGAGGCCATGATCAATGAGGAGATCGACAAGTTGCGGCATGCCGCGACCATGTCGCTTCTGACCCGCAAGGACGTTATTATTGTAGCCTCGGTTTCCTGTATTTACGGCTTGGGTGCGCCGGAAGTTTACGCCCAGAATATTTTTCACCTCCAAACCGGGGATGCCGTCAATCGCTCCGAGTTCATGCGGCGCCTAGTGGAACTGCAGTTTCGGCGCACCACCGCGGACTTAAAGCGCGGTACTTTCCGCTTGCGCGGCGATCACTGGGAGATCATGCCGCCGGATCGCGAGGTAATCTACGACTTTGAAGCAAACGGCGGCCGGATTGCGGCGATCTACGAGATAGATCCGGTACGCGGTTTTCAGCCCGGCAAAACACCCAAACTGCCGGAAATATACATTGCGCCCGCCAAGCATTTTATCACTCCGCCTTTGGAGCGAGCCCGAGCCATACGCGCGATAAGGCAAGAATTGCAAGAACAACTGCGGCACTTCGAGCAAACCGGCAAATTGTTGGAAGCGGAACGCCTGGAAAGGCGAACCAAGTTCGACCTGACCATGATCCAGGAGGTGGGTTATTGCCACGGCATCGAAAACTACTCGCGCCACTTGTCCGGCCGTGCCGCCGGGGATCCGCCCGCTACTTTGCTCGACTACTTCCATCTTGGACTAGATACCCAATCTAATGATATCCGCGTGAATCCCCGTAGCAATCCGCGTGAATCCGCGTTCTTGACCATCATCGACGAGTCTCACGTAACCGTGCCACAGATCCAGGGCATGTATCGCGGCGATGCTTCGCGCAAAAACACGCTGATCGAATACGGTTTTCGCTTGCCGTCCGCGGCGGATAACCGCCCCTTAACCTTCGCGGAATTTAACCAGCGCATCGGTCAGGTCATATTCACCTCCGCAACTCCGGGGGCCTACGAGCAGAAAGTCAGCCAACAAATTGTAGAGCAGATCATTCGACCCACCGGCTTGGTCGATCCGCAACTGATAAACCGACCCGTACGCGGCCAGATCGACGACCTGATGGAACGGATTGCGGGTCGCGTGGCGCGTAAAGAGCGGGTTTTGGTCACCACTCTGACCAAGAAAATGGCCGAGGACCTGTCGGAATATTTGAAACAGAAGAAGATTAAAGTTACTTATCTCCACAGCGACGTCCAAACTCTGGATCGTATCCGTATTCTGACCGATCTGCGCAAGGGTAAGTTCGACGTATTGATAGGCGTGAACCTGCTGCGGGAGGGGCTAGACCTGCCGGAAGTGTCGCTGGTCGCTATCCTGGATGCCGATAAAGAGGGCTTCTTACGCAGCGAAACTTCACTTATCCAAACCATCGGGCGCGCCGCCAGGAACGTGGGCGGCGAGGTCGTGCTTTATGCGGACCGCTTGACCGGGTCGCTCAAGCGAGCGATGTCCGAAACGGAGCGCCGGCGCAAACTGCAACTGGCCTATAATCGCAAGCATGGCATAACCCCTCAGACCATCCGCAAAGAGATCAAGGATATTCTGCCCGTAGAGGACATTCTGGACTTGGAGCTCAAACCACTGCCCAGGTCCAGGAAGTCACTGGAAGAACTTATCGCCCAGAAGGAACAGGAGATGAAAGCGGCGGCCAAGCAACTGGACTTCGAACTGGCGGCGGTGCTGCGGGACGAGCTGCGGTTGTTGATCGCCAAGCTGAAGGGGAAGGGGAAGAAGAAGTAGGTAGGCGGCCTAGCATACAACTGCGTATTTATCTGTCATTCCGGAATGGCCAGCAGGCCATATCCGGAATCCAGATTTGACGTCTAGCCAAATAAATCCTCGTACAAATCCCTCCAACCGGGGTTTTCCTTTTCGATCAAATTGATTTTCCACGCCCGCCGCCACTTTTTAATTTGCTTTTCCCTGGCAATCGCAGAATTAATGTCGGTTGTCTGTTCATAATAAACTAGAATGTGCACGCCATATCGCCTGGTAAATCCCTCCGCTATGTCCGCTTTGTGTTGCCCCACTCTTTTTATCAGATCATTGGTAACGCCCGTGTATAAGGTGCCGTTTCGTTTACTGGCTAGAATATAAACAAAGCAGGATCGCACAGATAGATAATACTGGATTCCCGCCTGCGCGGGAATGACAGGGTGTAATGTTGCTCCCGCCTCGTCTTTGCCCTATACTTGGCCCTGCCACCCCCTAGGACTCCAAGCCGGGGGCGAATTAGTATTAGATAATCAACGAATAACGAATCTATTCCGAATTTACGAAAATAGATATCGGTGTCCTTTATTGCATTGCAATTCGAAAATTCGTTCCCTATTCGCAATTCGTTGATAATTTATCACCATGCAAGATAAAATTATAATCCGAGGGGCAAGGGAACATAACCTCAAGAACATCTCTCTGGAGATACCCCGCAATAAGATGGTGGTTTTTACCGGTCTGTCCGGCTCCGGTAAGTCTTCCCTGGCTTTCGATACCATATTTGCCGAGGGCCAGCGCCGCTACATCGAGTCTTTGTCCGCTTACGCCCGGCAGTTCTTGGGTCGTTTGGACAAGCCCGACGTGGACGAGATCGAAGGATTATCGCCCGCTATATCCATTGACCAGAAAAGCCACTCCGCCAACCCGCGCTCCACCGTGGCCACTATCACCGAGATCTACGACTATCTGCGCGTTTTATTCGCCCGCGCGGGCACGCCACACTGTCCGGAATGCAAACAAGCTATCCGCAAGATGACGCCGGAAGAGATCGTGGATGTGGCGGTGGGCATTTCCGAGCAGAACTCCGGGCAGGCAGGAAAAAATATGCTGATCTTGGCGCCCGCCGTACGCGGCCGGAAAGGGGAGTACTACCAACTGCTTTATGATTTTCTGAACGCCGGTTTCAGCGAGGTTCGGATCGATGGCCAGCTGCGTTCCCTCCGAAATCGGATCGAACTGGATCGCTACAAACAGCACACTATTGAGCTGGTCGTGGATCGTATCCCGGCCAATTTGGACTACTCCCAAAAAGATAATCGTCTGCGCCTGGCGGAAGCGATCGAATCAGCGTTGAAATATGGCCACGACGTGGCGACCATTATCACCGACAGAGAAACCTCCCTCTCCGCCCAGTTTATTTGTCCCCAGGACGGTTTTTCTTTTCCCGAGATAGAACCGCGCTTGTTTTCGTTCAATAGTCCCTACGGCGCTTGTCCGATCTGCCATGGCCTAGGCACCAAAGATGTCTGGCTCGCCTCGCCGGAGCCTTCGGCGAAGCGCGGGTCTGAAGAAATTTGCCAGGTCTGCCATGGCCAACGGCTCAAGCCGGAGGCCTTGTGCGTTCTAGTGGCCGATCTGAATATAGTTCAGGTCACTGCTTTATCGATCGGCCGCGCCTTACAATTTTTTCAGACCATTGAGTCTAAGTTGGCCCAAGACGACGCTAGCGGTAACCTCAAAAACCGCTTGCAAGTCGCCGAGGTTCCTCTCCGGGAGATCAAAAGCCGCCTGCAATTTATGGTCGATGTCGGTTTGGACTACTTGACCCTCGACCGGCGGGCGGGAACCTTGGCGGGGGGAGAGGCCCAGCGCATTCGTCTGGCATCTCAAATTGGCTCGCGTCTGGTCGGCACTTTGTATGTTTTAGACGAACCGACCATCGGCTTGCACCAGCGGGACAATGCCAAGCTCATCCAGACCCTGCTGAATTTAAGAGATATAGGCAATACCATCCTGATAGTTGAGCACGACGAAGAAACCATCCGCGCCAGTGATTACTTGGTGGACATCGGACCAGGGGCGGGAATCCACGGCGGCAGGATCGTGGCAGCCGGGCCCATACCCGAGATCATTAAGGATCTCAAGCAAAACTCGCCAACCTTGGAATATTTACGCGGCAAACGCTTTATCGGAGTTCCCGGCGAGCGGCGCAAAGTTACCGTTAAGACGTCCAAGATAAAGATCAAACGAGCCACGCTCAATAACTTAAAAAATCTGGACGTAGAAATTCCCACGGGGCGATTGACCGTGATCACTGGCGTCTCCGGCTCCGGCAAGAGCACCTTGGCCTACGATGTTCTGTATCGCACCTTAGCCAGCCGGCATCATCGGGGCCGCCTGGCCTTACACGGCTGCGCCGGTATTCTTGGCTCGGAGTACATCAATCGAGTTATTAACGTGGATCAGTCGGCGATCGGCCGCACGCCGCGTTCTAATCCCGCCACTTACGTCGGCGCCTGGACCTATGTGCGCGATCTCTTCGCCGCGACTGAAAACGCGCGCATCCGCGGCTATAAACCCGGCCGTTTCAGTTTTAATGTTAAAGGCGGACGTTGCGAGAGCTGCGAAGGTCATGGCACTTTAGCAATTGAGATGCACTTCCTGCCCACGGTCTACATAACCTGCGACATTTGCAAAGGCCAGCGTTTTGATCGAGAGACGCTAGAGGTCAAATACCGCGACAAAAATATTTATCAAGTTTTACAGATGACCGTGGAGGAGGCGGCTAAGTTTTTCCAAGACGTGCCCTGGCTGCATGATCGGCTGGTGATCCTGGAAGAGGTGGGGTTAGGATATATCACTCTGGGCCAGTCCGCCACGACCCTCTCGGGCGGTGAGGCCCAGCGCATCAAGTTGGGCGCGGAATTGGGTAAGCGGGACACGCGCCGCACTCTCTACTTATTGGACGAACCGACCACCGGCTTGCACTTTGCCGATGTTCAGAAACTTTTAGATGTCCTGCAGCGCTTGGTGGATCGAGGCAATACGGTGATAGTCATTGAACATAACTTGGATGTCATTAAGTCGGCGGATTGGGTGATCGATCTGGGTCCGGACGGTGGCGAGGCGGGAGGTGAAATTGTGGCGCAAGGCACTCCGGAAGAAGTCGCCCGCCGGGCCGGCAGCGCGACCGGAGAGTATCTGCGCAAGGTACTAAAATGAACCGTGGCATCGCCAAAAGGGATGCCACAACGTGGACAGAAGTCGAGCCCCCGGCGACCTCTGTCCACGTAGCGCGCCGCGGGAATAAGATAATTGCGCAGGGGCTGAACAAATGTTTACCTCAAAACGTATTCCTGGCAATAGAACCTTGTTGATAACTTATATCCAGTGATGCCTAACATAACTCGCATTCAAGTAAATAAGCTGCCCACTAAACCTGGCGTGTACTTTATGCGGGACGCCAAGAAGAGGCTCCTTTATATCGGCAAGGCGGTGAATTTGAAACGCCGCGTGGCCAGTTACTTTCAGCGGCCCCAAGAGTCGCGGCTGGAGCACATGGTCAAGCAAATTGCCAGGATCGAGTATCGTTTGACCGATACTGCGATCGAGGCCCTAATCTTGGAAGCAGAACTGATAAAGAAGCTCCAGCCGCCGTATAACATATTGGAAAGAGACGATAAGAGTTTTCTGCGCGTGGTTATAACTAAAGAGGATTTTCCTCGGGTGCTCTTAGTGCGTGAGAAGGAGTTAATTGCTCGGGACAATAAGTCTAATAGGTCTAATAAGTCCCATGTTCCACTTCTAGCCAGTTTCGGCCCATTTACCTCCGGCAGCGCCATCCGAGCCGCGCTCCGAATTCTGCGGCGCATCTTCCCGTATTCTCTACACCCTACACCCTACTCGCTACACCCTGCCCGTCATTGTTTCGACCATCAGATCGGCCTTTGCCCGGGGACCTGTATCGGCGCGATATCTAAAACCGAGTACCGCAAAACTATTCGGAGCCTGATCCGATTCTTCCGGGGCAAGAAAAAGGTTATTACCCGGGAGTATGAACGGGAGATGAAAATCGCGGCGCGACGGCTGGATTTTGAGCGCGCCGCCGAACTGCGCCGAAAAGTATTCGCCTTGCGTCACATTCAGGATGTCGCTGTAATTAAGGATGAAGTCAGTAGTCAAAAGTCAAAAGTCAAAAGTTCTTACCGCATTGAAGGATATGATATTTCCAATATTTCGGGGATGTCCGCCGTCGGCTCCATGGTAGTTTTCGAGAACGGCGAGCCCGCGAAGAACAAGTATCGGAAGTTCCGCATCCGAACAGTACGCGGTTCTAATGATGTGGCCATGTTGCGGGAGGTCATCTTGCGCCGCCTGCGACACACTGAATGGCCCGACCCCGACCTAATCTTGGTGGATGGCGGTCTGGCGCAGGTTAATGCGGCCCGGGCCGCCCTGAAACATCTAGGCAAACAGATCCCGGTAGTCGGTTTGGCCAAGGGGCCGGAACGTAAGCGAACGGATATCTACGGGGCTATTCCCGCTGGAACCGATAAACAAACGCTGATACGGATTCGGGACGAGGCCCACCGGTTTGCCATATCTTATCATCGCAAGCTTCGAGGAAGGTCCTTTCTGCGCTTGACTCCAGATTGACAATCGCCTTTAATATGGCTGTGCGATGAGTGAGAGGCTTGCCCCTCCAAGAAGCGGGGGAGACCGGGGGGAGCTTCGGAGACGAAGCGTTACCAGACCTCTCCCTCGGCGCCCAAGGCCGAGCGAGGGATCAAAGACCCCTAAGGGCAGCCAGCCCGGCAGGCACTCATCGCACCGCTTTATCCGCGCACGAACTACCCAGGGAGTGCGCGGTTTATTTTTACCACCGATTTTATTGCCCGAGCTTGTCGAGGGCCATGCCGGGACTGTTGCCGAACTCCCTTTTCAACTAATTTGTCATGCTGAGCAACGCGAAGCATCTCGCTTTTATTGGGTTTTTATCGCATGGAGATTCTTCGTTTCACTCCGAATGACAGTTCGGCAACAGTCCCATGCCATGTACCCGCCAAAAAGCCACCCTTCGACGGGCTCAGGGAATAACTTTTTGATGTTTCCGAACAGCGCCAAGGAAATTTTGACTTAATTCGGAATGGTGCTAGATTGGCGTGGTGACTATGACTACGCCCAAACTATTCGCCGCCGTCCCGATTTTCCTTCTTTCACTTACGCCCGGACTGACTAGCGCTCAAAATGCTTATCCAGCTATGGTGAAAACCGTAGCGGCTCGCTATGTCTCCAGCGAGTCAGCGATGCTGGTCGGCTCGTTGCAATTCTCCGGTGTTCCCGCGCTGGCCTGGTTTGAATACGGTCCAACCATCCAACTCGGCCAACCAACCGCCGTGCGCTCCTATCCTGCCGGAACGATCGGCCAGGAAGATATCGCAACCGGCATCGCCGGCCTAGAACCAGGTCATCAATATTATTTCCGGTTGGTGGTGCAAGACCCGCGGGGTTTTAAGACGGGAGAAATATTAAGCTTTCGCACCGCCAGCAGGGGACAGGCCGTGGTAGTACTGGCGGAACCAATTAATCCAGACCTGGACTCTGTGGAACAACCCGCGATAGAAATCCAAGCAGAGACTAGCGAACAAATCGAATCTAGTGCGGAACAGACCGATGCGGTATCAGAAGCAGACGGTCAGCTGGCAACCAGTGCCGCTTCGCCGAATCCGACAAATGCTCAACTTCTATCATCCTTCCTGGGATTGTCCAGCATCCGCTGGACGGATATGAGCGCGAAAACTTTATTTCTTATTGTAATCATGGCCATCCTCCTGCTTATTGGCGGGAGTATCAAAGTTGCTGTCGAGAAATAAATCCCGTATTCGCATGCATCCGCCCGCCTCGCAAGCGATAGCGTTGCGGGCAGGCTATTCGTTTCCTCCGACCGCGTGCCGCCTTAGCTTCAGCGGTGGCGCAAGGAGGATCCGCCTCGTGCCGCGCTCCGTCGCCAAAGAGCTCTGGCGGCGTGCGACCGGCATAGCCTTTGGCGACGCACGGCCGGCGGAAAGCGTATCTACATCGACTGGCGCTGTTCGGAAACCACCGATTTTATTGCCCGAGCTTGTCGAGGGCCATGCCATGTACCCGCCAAAAGCTACCCTTCGACGGGCTCAGTGAATAACTTTTTGACGTTTCCAAACAGCGCACTCTCACTCTGACTGGCGCTGTTCGAAAACCCCAGGTTTGTCATTCCGGCGAAAGCCGGAATCCAGGTTTTCTTAGTCACTGGATCCCGGGTCAAGCCCGGGATGACACTCGGCAAGCGGGGGAATCAATGTTTTCGAACAGCGTCACTCTGACTTGACATAATTGCTATTTGTTTTGTATAATGTGTCAATTATGAACAATCCTACTCCCAGCGCATCTCTGCAGTTTCAGGGCGTGGTAGTCGTTTTGGCCTTATTTATCGGCACTATTTCCGTTGTTCCGGCACTTGCGCAAAGCGCGCCCATGGTGCAAACCGCCCAAACCCGGAGCGTCAGCCAAACTTCGGTTACTTTTTCGGGCTTGATCAATCCCAACGGATCGGCCACAAATTTCTATTTCGAATACGGCCCCACCTCTAACTTTGGCTACGCGACGCCAACCCAATATCTCGGCTCCGGCACCAATAACGTTATCGCGACCGCCTCGGCTTACAGCTTGAGTTCGCTCACGACTTACTATTACCGCTTGGTCGCCCAGAACCAGTACGGTACGATCACCGGCCAGATCGCTAGTTTTGTTACTATCGGCTATGGTTCGGATATGACATCTCCGGCCATTGACACCAATTCCGCGTCCAACATTACGCAAACTTCAGCCACCATTGGCGCCTATCTTAAGAGTAACGTGGACAACCAAACCTATGCTTGGTTCGAGTATGGCACTAATCCCAACCAACTGACTCAATCGACGTCCCGAGTGTTCGCGGGCAAAACCTACTTTACATCCGAATTCACCACTGTCGTTCAGCAACCGATCACTAATCTAACTCCGGGCACAACTTATTACTACCACGCTTTAGTGCAAAACGCGTCCGGACTTGGTACCGGCCAGACTTTAAGTTTCACCACCTGGGGATCGCGCGGTGACGCCACCAACTATTTGTACGTCAGCCCGACCACGTATTACACCTATAATCCCGCCTCTCCCAATACGGTCAGTACTTCGCCTTACTACTACACCACCTTGCCGACCTATATCGGCTCGGGCTACTCTCCGGTTTACAACCCGAGCGTGGTGATGGCGAGCGGGGCTGGTTCTACCCAGGCGCCGCTGGTCACGACTGTTTCCGCCAGCTTCGTAACCACCGGCTCCGCCCTTTTGACCGGCACTGTGAATCCCAACGGCCAGTCCGCATTGGCCTGGTTCGAATATGGACCTACTGCCGCCTTCGGATTGAAAACCGCCAAGCGATCCTTTGACGTCGGTGCAGTTGGCGCCACAACCTTCGCGGCCGGTACGGATGCGTTACAGCCGCTGACGACCTATTATTTCCGGGCGGTGGCTCAAAATGCATACGGCACCACCCAAGGCGCAACCTTGAGCTTTCAAACCGACGCTCGCGCTCGACTGTTGCCGCCGATTCAGATAGCTCAATCCAGCGGCTCGCCGCGCATAGTTTACGTCCCGGCGAAACCGCAGTACATTTCTGCTCCCGCGCCGATCCAGGTGGTACAAGTGCAACCTGCTCCCGTAACCACCAGCTCCGTAGCTTATATTTCCGTGCCCCAGGTACCGGTGCAATATCCGCCCCAGGCCGCCCCTCCGGTCTATCCCACGCCCAGCCAGAATGATCAACCGGCAACACAGGTTGCGACTAACCCGAATAACCAACCGGTGGCCTCAACGGCTCAAGCCAATTTTTCCGCGAATGTTCTGGGCGCCGCTTCTTGGTCTCTGGCTTCGGTGATCGGCCTGGTCCTTTTGGGCTTGGTCATTATCTTATTGGCGGTCGCTCTGGTGCGCCGGTGAGATCCATCCCTCTCCTTTTCCAAGGAGAGGTTAGGTGAAGTCCTGTCTGGCCGGAGGATTTCCCCGAGGTCGGGCCTTAAAAATTCCCCAAGGCCCGACCTCCAAATATTAAATTTTGCTTTTAGCTCGCAGCAAGAACAGGCAACCGCTTGTTATTCTACTGCGTCGGGAAGCACGGAGGTTCCCTGGCAGCTATTTTTGAGATGGGTTCTAGTATAATATATCCGGACCCTTAAAAAGGAGGGCCTGAAATGATCAGCGCATTTGCTGTCGCAGCCGCCCTGGCGGTCGCCCTGACCACTGTCGGGGCGTATCTCCGTCACCGCCGGCGAATAACGGCGCAACGACGGGCGATCGTCGAGCGTGTGGCCGTACAACTTCGGGAATCGCTTCAACGGTTTCCGAAAGTCAGCGTGGCCGTGCGCCACGAAAAACGGCGAGGAAGCTACATCCTCGTCC
>JACRFR010000060.1 GCA_016212635.1 Candidatus Liptonbacteria bacterium
ACGGCGGGATTGCTGTTTTCTAAGCTCGAATACTCGCTAAGAAAACAGGGAACATTCCGACCTGCCCCGTACTGAAATTTTGTTTTGCCGGTGTTTCATTCAAGCGTGTCCTACCTCTTCACTCCCGCAAGGGGAAAGCGGGATTGCTGTTTTCTAAGCTCGAATACTCGCTAAGAAAACAGGGAACATTCCGACCTGCCCCGTACTGAAATTTTGTTTTGCCGGTGTTTCATTCAAGCGTGTCCTACCTCTTCCCATTCCGAACAGAGAAGTAAAAGCGCTTGAACCCGATGATACTCGTTAATCGGGGAAAGTAGGGTATGCCGGCAAAACAAAATTTCTAGTGCGGGGACAGAGAAGTAAAAGCGCTTGAACCCGATGATACTCGTTAATCGGGGAAAGTAGGGTATGCCGGCAAAACAAAATTTCTAGTGCGGGGACAGAGAAGAGCCCCGCTTAGCGGGATCCGCCTTCGGCGGAAAAGCATCTAAGCCCGACCATGCCCTTCCGAAGCTCGAGTCGTCGAAAGCGAAGGAGGGTGATGCTCGTTTATCGGGGAAAGTAGAGTTTGCCAGGGTCCAAAATTTTTTAAGGAACCAATGTAGATACGCTTGACCAATGGTCTGCCCGCAACGCTCTCGCTGGCGAGGCGGGCGGGCGCAGGCGAATAAAATGCAGCACCCATTATTTTCGGTCCGATACTAAATTCTTTATTCTTGCTTCTGATCACTATGACACACCTAAGTACTTCATCGATGTACATGACCAAGCCCCTGGAGCGGGGTTAGTTTTGGCATTCGCAAAGTTTCCGGAATGAGCCAAGACCCCCGCCCGGGGGCTTTTTCATGTAGGTACGCTTGACCAATGGCGCAGGCGAATTAAATACACTACCCGTTACTCTCGGTCCGATACTAAATTCTAAATTCTTTATTCTCAATTCTAATCACCATGTTCATCACTGTTATCAATGATTGTCAGGATCCCAATGCTGGCGGGCGGCAGCTCGCTCGTCTACAGTCACTGCTCGGCTGGCCCGCGACTTTGATCGGGGTGTCGGGGGACTTGAACGGCAGGGGAGAACTCGAAGCCGCGGGCAACTTGGTCGATGTCTTAGATGCGGCCGAAGGGCGTCCGGGAATAGTACTGGTCAACGTCGCCCCTCGGAGTGGTGAGCTGAAACACTGGCCCAACGGTTCGCCCTTCGGTTATTTTTTCCACCAGAAGACCCTAGTTTTAAGCTCCTTGGCCGGTCTCACTTTGTCATTAGTCAAGAAGTTGAAAGTAGTACCGCGCGCACAAATCTTAAACATACCGGAGGTGTTGGATGCAATGATTCAGCGGGGACACCTGAATCCATCGGACAAAGAACGCATTACAACCTCCCAGTTCCGCAGTTATGAATTTCTGCCGCGAGCGGCACGGTGGCTGTTCGACGGCCTGGAAATTCCCAGCCGGGATTATGAGTTAGGGAACATACCCAATGCGCCCCGCGCCGTGTGGTGGGTCGATAACTTCGGGAATTGCAAAACGACCCTACTGCCGGAGGACGTTTGTCTCATTAGAGATGGAGTTTCTAACAGGGTGAATTTCCAGCCAGGCGAAGTGGTATCGACCACGGTCGGCCAACTGGTTTTTTACCGGCAATTACGCGAGG
This sequence comes from Candidatus Liptonbacteria bacterium, assembly GCA_016212635.1. Classification (GTDB taxonomy): domain Bacteria; phylum Patescibacteriota; class Minisyncoccia; order UBA6257; family 2-01-FULL-56-20; genus JACRFR01. Next base: position 1,655 of record JACRFR010000060.1, read on the forward strand.
TCCCGCGCGGGGCGCCGGCTTTAGTCGTGGGTAGTTCTGGAATTGGGGGGCGCCGCTTTCTCGAGATTGTGTTGCAGGGCGGGGGCGCCGCTGAACATCTTAGCCTGCGGACGGGCAGTTTGATTTAACCCAGACAATGGCGCGGGCCGCCCGAGCAGTGGCGCGCTGCGATATTTGGCATATAATAGAAGCATATGAGTCGTCGGCTCTGGAAACAACTTCTGTATGGTTTCTTGTCGCTGGTCTTTTGGGTGGGCATCGCGGCGTTGATCTATGCCGTGTTCTTTAATCGGCCGCCGAGCTGCGCCGACCGTAAACAGAACCAAGGCGAAGAAGGTGTGGATTGCGGCGGTCCCTGCGCCAACATTTGTCTCGCGAGCATCCGACCTGTCGAAATCGTGGGAGATGTCCGCGCATTTTTGCCGATGCCGGGCCGGGTGGTTTTCCTGGCCGAGCTAAAAAATGCGAACGACCGCGTCTCGGCTCGCCGCGCACCCTATACTTTCCGTCTACAGCCGCCCACTGGCTCCTCGATCAAGCCCATTGAGTTTCGGGGAGAAACGTTCGTATATGCGGATGAACTGAAGCAACTCACCGCCAGCGGCGACTTGGCGAGTCCGGTGGGGTCCGACTGGAAAGTGGAACTGGCGATGGGCGAGCCCGAATGGGTTTACCGCGAGAGCTTCGAGAAACCGTCCATCCGCATTCTGGACATCCAGTCCCAAGCAACTGACGATGGCCTGCGTGTTTCCGGTCACGTAGCCAATGACGGCGCCTTGACTCTGTATCGTGTCCAACTGGTCGCCGTCTTTCGAGACATGGGCGGTCAGCCGATCGGGGCGGCCACTACCGAGATAGATAGTCTGCCGTCGCACCAGGATTCAGTTTTCAGCATCTCCCATCCGCCGCTTGCCAACATTGATCCCCGAGCGACCCAGGTTTTTGCCACTGCCGCTCGGTAGGGGACCATTATGCTAGCCCTCTTTGCTCCGGTATTGTTCCTGCTCCTCGCCAGCCTGATCATGCTGGCGAGCATCTCCTGGCCGATCGCTTTGCTCCAATTGCTGTGGGCTACCGTCGGGGTCGGAGTGGTGGTCCTCTTGCGCTACTGGGATTGGCGCAGTCTCTTAAATTATCGCTGGCTCACCATCGGTTTGTACTTGCTGCTCCTGGCTGTCTTGGGGTTCATCTTGCTCCGGGGCCCGCTGGTGCGCAACGTGCGGGGTTGGTTGGTCTGGGGGCCGCTCATGTTCCAGCCGGTGGAGCTGATGAAAGTGGTGCTCATTTTATTGTACGCCCAGTTCTTCAGTTATCGTCACATTTTTATTGCCCGCTTGGGTACGATCTTTGCGTCCTTGATTTTCTTTGCCGTTCCGGCCGGTTTGACTTTGGTTCAACCCGACCTAGGCCAAACGGTTGTGCTGTTCGCGATCTGGCTGGGCTACCTCCTCTGCAGCGGCTTACCGCTGCGGCGGATTATGTTGCTGGTCGGCCTGCTTGCGGCGGCGGGTGTAATGCTTTGGTTTGTCGGCTTGAAAGATTATCACCGCGCGCGCATCACCGCTTTTTTCTATCCCGAACGCGACGCTCTCGGAATCAACTATAGTCTAGCCCAGTCCAAGATCGCGATCGGCTCAGCTGGCCCTTGGGGCAAGGGCTTTGGGCAGGGGACCCAAACCCAGCTGGGATTCTTGACCGTGCCCTCCAATGATTTTATTCTTGCTGCTCTGACCGAAGAGTGGGGCTGGTCGGCGGCGCTCGCCGTGTTGGCGGCAGTAACCACCCTGGTCATCAGTATCCTGCGAGTGGGTCTCCGGGCGCCGCAGAACTTCGAGAAATTCGTCTGCCTGGGAGTCGCGCTCGTGGTCGGCGCCCAGTTTCTCTTGAATGCCGGATCGGTTACTGGACTTTTACCGGTTATTGGCATACCTTTTCCTTTCTTGTCGCATGGCGGAGCCAACCTGCTTACTTTGTTTCTTCTGCTCGGCATGGTTAACGCAATTCGAACCCAGTCCACTCATGCGTGATCTTTTACCAGGAATTTTCCGGCGGCCAGAAATAGCGCTTGCGGCCGGGATAGTTTTGATCTGCTTCCTGGCGGGCCCGTGGTTCTTTTTAAGCTTGCGGCCTCCCGAGTCCCGATCGGTACCCATCTCTTTCGAGGTCGGGTCCGGCGATGGTTTTCGTACAGTGAGTCGGGAGCTCCGGCGAGACGGCATCATCCGGTCCCAGACCGCCTTTGTCATCTGGACCGGATTGACCGGTAATCTGCGGGATCTAAAACCCGGGATCTATGTTTTTCCTCCTGGCGCGGCCGCGCCCGACATTCTCCGGCAACTGGTGAGCGGTCCCCAGCCGGTACGGGTCACCATTCCCGAGGGTTTGACCGCCTATGAAGTCGACGGTCTCCTCGCGCGCGCGGGCGTTACGCCCGCCGGAGATTTCGCCCAACTGGCCAGAACACAAAATATTGAGGGGCGGCTTTTCCCGGATACCTACGACTTTTACCAGCGATCCGCGGCGGTGGATATTGTTCGGCAAATGCAGGACAATTTTCATATTAGGACCAGGACCGTTCTGGATGGTTCCGAGACTGAAAATAACCACTGGTTGGTCGTCGCGTCTTTATTGGAAAAAGAAGTGCCCGATACGGAGGAGCGCCGTATCGTGGCGGGGATAATAGAGAAAAGGCTCAAGGCGGGGATGCCGCTCCAGGTGGACGCCACCATCTGTTACCTTAAGGAGCTTCGTGCCAGCCGGGATGTGGCTTGCTATCCCTTGACACCGGAGGATTTTAAGGTAGACTCTCCTTACAACACGTATGTAAAACCAGGCTTGCCCCCGGGACCGATAGCGAGCCCTGGTCTTTTATCGCTGCAGGCGGCCCATCAGCCGATCGAGTCCCCCTACTGGTTTTATCTAAGTGATCCCCAGACCAAGCGAACCGTGTTCGCCAAGAATTTTGAGGAACACAAACAAAACCGGGCGCGCTTCCAGAGTGCCCGGTGAGGCCAACTTTTGACCACTCCATGCGGCTACCAACTAAGTATTTCGGGAAGTACGAGCCCAAGCTGGCGCAGCAGAATCTGAACGAGATCCAACTTACCTCTTTCCAGTGGTTTGTGAAAGAGGGTATTCGGCAGTTATTTGAAGAGTCTTCGCCGATCCTGGACCACACCAATAAAGAGTTGGCCCTGTACTTCGAAAAGTACCGTTTTGATGAACCCAAATACGACGAGACTACGGCCCGCTACAAAGATGCCAGTTACGAAGCAACTCTCCGGGTAGAGCTCCGCCTGGTGAACAAAAAGACCGGTCACGAGATGACCCAGGAGGTCTACTTCGGCGACTTCCCGGTTATGACCCGCCGCGGCACGTTCATCATCAACGGCGTGGAACGCGTGGTGGCGCCCCAGCTGATCCGTTCCGCCGGCGTGTATCTGACCGCTGTGGCCTGGCGAGGCCGGAAGCTTTTCGGAGCCAAAGTTATCCCCGGCCGGGGCGTTTGGCTGGAGTTTGAAACGGATGCGGACGGCGCGATCGGAGTCAAGATCGACCGACACCGCAAGGTCCCGGTCACCGACCTGATGCGTGTTTTCGGCATGAGCGAGGATGAAATTCAGGAAGTATTTGCCCGCGCCGGGGTGGGCCTGGCCAATCTGACCGCCACTCTCAAAAAAGACACAGCTAAAAACCTGGATGAATCCTACGTCGAAATTTACCGCCGTCTCCGTCCGGGCGACCCGGCGACTTCCGCCACCGCCCGCAGCTTAATCGACGGCATGTTCCAGCGCTTTGACCGCTACGATCTTTCGCCCGTCGGTCGTTTCAAGGTCAACCAACGGCTGAACTTCACCCAGAAAGATAGTCGGGTCTTGGATCGCGAAGATCTCGCCGCGATCATCCGCGAGATCGTGCGCTTGAACGGTACTCCGGAAGCGGAACCGGACGACATTGACCACTTGGGCAACCGCCGCTTGAAAGCTGTGGGCGAACTTTTGGAAGCACGGCTTCGGATCGGTATGGCCCGGCTCCGGCGGACAATTCAAGACAAGATGTCCATTCAAGAAAAGGACACCTTAACGCCGGCCCAGCTGATTAATTTCCGGGTCATCACCGCCGTGGTCAAAGAGTTCTTTACCTCCTCCGCCCTGTCCCAATTCATGGACCAAGTCAATCCCTTGTCCGAGGTGGAACACAAACGGCGCATCTCGGCGCTGGGTCCGGGCGGTCTGACCCGGGAACGCGCCAGTTTCGAGGTGCGCGATGTGCACCAATCCCACTATGGCCGGATCTGTCCGATCCAAACGCCGGAAGGCGGCAACATTGGTTTGATCAATTATCTGGCTTCCTACGCTCGCTTAAACAGCTTCGGTTTTCTGGAGACTCCCTATCTGCGGGTCAAGGAGGGCCGCATCACCGGCGAAGTTGTTTGGCTGGACGCGCTGGCCGAGGAACGCAATAACATCACTCATGCCGGCGTGGAGCGGGACAGCCGCGGGCGCGTTACCCAAGAGGAGGTGGAAGCTCGCATTAAGGGCACGCCGGGCACCTGTACTCCCGAGGAGGTAAATTTCATCGACGTTGCTTCTAATCAGTTCTTGTCCGTGTCCGCCGCGCTGATTCCCTTCCTGCAACACGATGATGCCAACCGCGCGTTGATGGGTTCCAACATGCAGCGCCAGGCGGTGGCTACTATTTATCCGGAAGCGCCGTATGTTTCCACCGGCCAAGAAGACAAAGTCGCAGTCGACTCCAGTTATGTGATCGTGGCAGAAGCGGAGGGCGAGGTCTTGGAATCGGACGCGAATCATCTCAAGGTCCGGTATGGTAAAACCGTCCAGTCGTATCCGCTTGAGAAATTTAAGCGCTCCAACCAATTCACCTGCATTTCCCAGCGGTCCTTGGTGGTGCCGGGCGAAAAAGTTAAGGCCGGCGATATCCTGGTGGACGGACCGTCCACGGATAATGGGGTGCTGGCTCTGGGACGGAACTTGACGGTCGCTTTCATGTCTTGGGGCGGTGCCAACTTTGAAGATGCGATCATCCTCTCGGAGAAGGTAGTCCGCGACGACCACTTTACTTCCATCCACGTGGAAGACTTTTATTGCGATGTGCGGGACACCAAGTTGGGTCCGGAAGTTACCACGCCGGACATACCCAACGTCTCCGAGGAAAAACTTAAGAACTTGGACGAAGAAGGCATTATTCGCATTGGCGCCGAAGTGCGGGCGGGGGACATCTTAGTCGGCAAAATATCGCCCAAAGGCGAGTCCGAGCTGACTCCGGAAGAACGCTTACTGCGCGCTATTTTCGGCGAAAAAGCCCGCGACGTAAAAGATACTTCTCTGGTACTGCCGCACGGTAAGCATGGCCGGATTATCGGCGTGAAAATTTTTGATCGGGAACAAGGCGATAAGCTGGAGCCCGGCATTATCAAGCGGATCCAGGTAGAGGTGGCCCAGTTGCGCAAGGCTCAATCCGGCGACAAGCTGGCGGGGCGACACGGCAATAAGGGTGTTGTTTCCCAGGTGCGGCCGGTGGAAGATATGCCGTATCTTGCGGACGGCACGCCGGTGGACATTATTTTGAATCCTTTGGGAGTCGCCTCCCGCATGAATCTCGGGCAGATCTTGGAAACTCACTTGGGTTGGGCGGCCAAAACGCTGGGCTATCGGGCGATCACGCCCGGGCTGGATTCCGCCTCCGAGGCCCAGATCCGCGCGGAACTCAAGAAGGCAGAACTGCCGGAGAACGGCAAGGTGGTTCTCTATGATGGCCGGAGCGGCCAGCCGTTCGATAACACGGTCACGGTGGGAGTGATCTATATGATGAAGTTGAATCACTTGGTCGAAGACAAGGTGCACGCGCGTTCCATCGGTCCCTATTCGCTCATCACCCAACAGCCGCTGGGCGGCAAAGCGCAATTCGGCGGCCAACGGTTCGGCGAAATGGAAGTCTGGGCGCTGGAAGCCTACGGCGCGCGCCACACGCTCCAGGAAATGCTGACCATCAAGTCCGACGATGTCCTGGGCCGGTCTTCGGCGTATGAGTCGATCATCCGCGGGGAGCCGATCAAAGAACCGAACGTGCCGGCGACTTTCAATGTCCTGGTCAACGAGCTCAAGGCGCTGTCCTTGGACGTGGAGACGGTCTACGACGCTCCCGGGGGACGCCCCGGCAGTTTCAGCGCGCTCCGCATCGGAGTCGCCTCGCCGGATAAGATCATGGAGTGGTCTCACGGCGAAGTGATCAAGCCGGAGACGATCAATTACCGGACTCAGCGTCCCGAGAAAGACGGATTGTTCTCGGAGCGCATCTTCGGGCCCACCAACGATTACGAATGTTACTGCGGCAAGTATCGCCGCATCCGGTACAAGGGCATTGTCTGCGACAAGTGCGGCGTGGAAGTGACCCGGGCGGCGGTTCGCCGGGAACGGTTCGGCCACATCACTCTGGCCGCGCCGGTGGCCCATATTTGGTTCCTGAAGAGCGTGCCCTCCCGTCTGTCCTTGTTCTTAGATGTTTCCACTCCCAAGCTGGAGCGGGTGATCTATTACTCCGCTTACATTGTGACCGACGTGGACGAAGAAGCCCAGAACCGGGCCTTAGTGGATCTGGACGCGGAGTTAAAAGTCAAGATGAAAAATGCCGGGGAGACCGACAAAAAAGTTCGGGAAGAATTGATCGCCGCTGCTTCCCAGATCCGGGGCCTGCTAAATGATCTGCGGGTGGGTCAGGTTTTAGGGGAGTCCGAGTACTTTAATCTGGCGCGCCGCTTCGGCCACGTTTTCCAGGCCTCGACCGGCGCGGAGGCGGTCCGGCAGATCCTGGAGGATATGGATCTGCACAAAGAGATTGCTAAGATCGAGGAAGCGCTGGCCAAGGCCCGCAAGCCGGCATCGGAGACGCGGCTCTTGCGCCGCCTGCGCATGTTCCGTTCCATGATCCAGCATAACACCCGACCGGAGTGGTTGGTGCTGAAGGTTCTGCCGGTTTTGCCGCCCGATCTCCGACCCATGGTGGCGCTGGACGGAGGTCGCTATGCCACCTCCGATCTGAACGACCTCTATCGCCGCGTCATTAACCGCAACAATCGTTTGAAGAAGCTTCTGGAGATCCGCGCTCCGGACGTCATTGTCAAAAACGAGAAGCGTATGTTGCAGGAAGCCGTAGATGCGTTGATCGACAACTCCGCTCGTTTCGGCACCCAGCAGCTTTCCGCCCAGCGGCGGCCGCTCCGGTCGCTGGCGGACATGCTCAAGGGCAAGCAGGGCCGCTTCCGCCAAAACTTGCTGGGCAAGCGGGTGGACTACTCCGGCCGTTCGGTCATCGTGGTCGGGCCCCACTTGGATATCGGTTCCTGCGGCTTGCCCAAGAAGATGGCCCTGGAACTTTTCCGGCCGTTCGTCATCGGCGAGATCATCCGCCGCGAACTGGCTCATAACATCAAGGCGGCCAACCGCATGATCGAGCAGGCGGGCGACGAGATCTGGGCTATCTTGGAAGAGATCATCCGCGACCGGCGGGTGCTCTTGAACCGCGCGCCGACCTTGCACCGGCTGTCGATCCAGGCATTTAAGCCGATCCTAATCGAAGGGCTGGCGATCCAGATCCCGCCCCTGGTCTGCGCCGCGTTCAATGCGGACTTCGATGGGGACCAAATGGCGGTACATGTGCCGCTTTCGGATGCGGCCCAGCGCGAGGCGCGGGAAATTATGGCTTCCTCGGGTAACTTGCTCAAACCGGCCACGGGCGATCTGATCGCTAATCCTTCCTTGGATATGGTGCTGGGCGTTTATTACGCGACCCAGCTCGACCCCGACTGGCAGGAGAAGCCCAAACCTTACGTCAATTTAATAGAGGCGCTCCTGGCCTATGACCAAGGTTGCCTGGGCCTGCGGACCCCGATCCAGGTGGACAACATTAAAACCTCCCTCGGGCGGCTGCTGGTCTCGGAAATTTTCGGTGAAACCCTGGAAGGCGGGGTTCAAGACACGCTGACCAAGAAGAAACTGGCCAAAACCATTGAGCGCGTGGTGGAAAAATTCGGCTTTGAGCGCGGGCGGGAAATAATCGATCGGATCAAACACTTCGGTTTCGAAATGGCGTCCCGTTCCGGCATTACTTGGGCCATGTCGGATCTGATCATTCCGGTGGCCAAGCAGGCGATTCTGGCCAAGACCCACGCCATGGGCTTGCTCATCGGGGAGCAGTATCAGAGCGGATTACTGACCGAGAACGAACGGCGCAACCGGGTGATCGCGAGCTGGGAAAAGACCAAGGGCGAGATCATGAAACTGGCAACCACTACTCTGCCGCCCCAAAATCCCATCTTCCAGATCATCGACTCCGGCTCCCGCGGCTCTTGGACCCAGGCCAACCAGATGCTGGGCATGAAAGGCTTGGTGGCCAACCCCAAAGGCGAAACCATCGAGCTTCCGATCGCATCCTCTTACAAAGAAGGGCTGTCGGTTTTGGAGTACTTCATCTCCACTCACGGAGCCCGCAAAGGCACAACCGACACGGCGCTTAAAACCGCCCAAGCCGGTTACTTGACTCGGCGCTTGGTGGATGTGGCCCAGGACATCTCCGTGCGAGAAATGGATTGCAAAACCAAGGAAAGCGTGGAGGTGTCTCGCGCTGTGACGCAAGAATTGGGCCAATCGTTCGCGACCCGCATTTTCTCCCGGGTCGCCGCGGAAGACGTGAAGCTGGGCAATAAAATTTTAATCCGCGCCGGGGAGATCATTGACCGAACCTCCGCGGAAAACATTGATTTGTCCAAGATCGAATCCGTTCGGGTCCGTTCGCCCATCACCTGTAAGACCCTCTTCGGCGTGTGTGCGGCTTGTTACGGACTGGACCTGGGGACCAACCGGCCGATCGAGTTGGGCCGGGCAGTCGGCGTGATCGCGGCTCAATCCATCGGCGAACCGGGCACCCAGCTCACCATGCGCACTTTCCACACCGGGGGTATCGCCGGCGCGGACATTACCCACGGCTTGCCCCGCATCGAGGAAATTTTCGAAGCGCGGCCGCCCAAGGGCAAAGCGATCCTGGCCGAAGCCGAAGGCCGCGTGGTCAAGATCGAAGACCGGGAAACCCAGCGGCTGATCCATGTCCAGCTGGACGGCAAGAAGGCTAAAACCGTGGAGTACTCGGTGCCGCGTTCAGCCCAGATCTATGTGGAGCAAGGGAGCGAGGTTCTGCGCGGCCAGCAGTTGTCCGAGGGCAACTTGGATCTGCGCGAGCTGCTGCGCTTCCGGGGAGTGGACGCGGTCATTCACTATGTTACTAACGAGGTCCAGAAAATTTACCTGTCGGAGGGCGCGGCCATTCACAACAAGCATTTGGAAGTTATCGTCAAACAAATGTTCTCGCGGGTTAAGATCAAGGAGCCCGGAGATGCGGACTTTGTGATCGGCGAAATTATCCCCAAGTCGCGTTTCTTGGAGCTCAATCGGGAACTCAAGCGCCAAGGCCGCAAGCCAGCCCGGGCCGAGCAGATGCTTCTGGGCATTACGCGCATCTCTCTGTCCACGGATAGCTTCTTGTCCGCGGCCTCCTTCCAAGACACGGCCCGGGTGTTGGTTAAAGCCGCGATCGAAAGCCGGGTTGATCCGCTCCGGGGCTTGAAGGAGAACGTGATCATCGGCCGCCTAATCCCGTCACCGGACGGTTCTGACGACGATGTGGTGCCTCTGTATGAGGAAACCGAAGGGGAGTCGGTGGAAGTATCGCCTACCTAATCTGTTCGAGGCCCGACCTCGAACACTCCTCTTGTTCGAGGTCGGGCCTCGATACAAACTTTCGTCGAACTGGGTTGACGCTTGCCACCTCTTCCGCTAACCTGTCTAGGCCATGACTGATACTGATACGAGCGTATTAACCGCGGAAGTGGCTGACGTTTCACCCGTTCCGGAAGCGGCGGTGACTCCGGCCGTTAAAGAATACGAGTTAGGCTTCCTGCTGCGAGCAGAGGAGGACAAGGGCAAAATAGCTGCCGTTCTGAAGGAGCATAAAGTGGGGGTCAAGTCCGAAGGTCCGCTCCGGCGGATCGCCTTAAGCTACCCGATCCGGAAAATGACCAGTGCGGTATTCGGCTTCGTGCGATTCCAGGCCTCACCCTCGACCGCCAAAGAGATCGAGAAAGTGCTGGCGATCGGCGATCAAGCGTTGCGTTCCCTGCTGATCAAAGTTCCTGCCTTGACCGAGTCGCGGTTGCCGGAGTCGGGCTACCAGCGCCGTCCCCGCCCAACCGTGCCCGCCCCCGCGCCCGAGAAGCGCCTGCCTCCGCCGGGAGTTTTATCCAACGAAGCGCTGGAGAAAAAAATAGAGGAGATCTTGCAATAGAGTAATCGCAAATAACGCTGATAGGGGAGCTAATAACGCGAATAAAAGCAAAAGTTGCGAAGACACCAGATTAGTATTATCTTAATTTAGTATCCACTTATTCGCGTTATTTGCTAAAATTTGCGATATTCGCGATTACTCTCATGAACCTCAACAAAGCTTTCCTAATGGGCAACGTAACCGCGGATCCGCAACTGCGGTCCACTCCCTCCGGGCAGTCGGTGGCGACTTTCGGGTTGGCCACTAATCGCTTCTGGACCGACAAGGCCGGCAAGCGCCAGCAAGCGGCCGAGTTCCATAACATCGTGGTTTGGGGCCGGCAGGCGGAGATTGCCAACCAGTTTCTGACCAAGGGTTCGTCGGTTTTTATCGAGGGACGCATCCAGACTCGTACTTGGCAGGACAAGCAGGGCCAACAGCGTCGAACCACGGAAATTATCTGCGAGCGGATACAGTTGGGCCCGCGACCCGCCGGAGCCTCGACTTCAGCTCGCCCCGTCGACTCAACTTTTACCGCCCAGTCAGGCGGAGCGAAAGAGACAGCCTCCGGATCTGCGCAACCGACTAAGGATCTGGCACCGGAAGAAGAAATTCCGGTCATCGATCTGGATGAAAGCGAAATAAAACCGGAAGATCTACCTTTTTAGGAGTAATCGCAAATAACGCTAATCACCGAGGTAATAACGCAAATAAAATCAAAAGTTGCGACGACACAAGATTAATTTATCTTAATTAAAAAACCTTTATTCGCGTTATTTGCTTTAATTTGCGATATTCGCGATTACTCCTATGGCTAAAGCAATCAAAACCGTTCTCAAGCTCCAGATCGAAGCGGGCAAGGCCAATCCCGCGCCGCCGATCGGTCCCGCGCTCGGCCAGCACGGCGTCAACATCGCCGAGTTCTGCAAGCAGTTCAACGATCGGACCAAAGATATGACCGGGGATGTGGTCCCGGCGGAGATCACGATCTATGAAGACCGCTCCTTTGCATTTGTCTTAAAAACCTCGCCCGCCTCGGCGCTTTTGCGCAAAGCCGCAGGAGTGGAAAAGGGCTCCGGGGAAGCGCCCAAGAAGAAAGTAGGCCAGGTGACCAAACAGCAGGTGCGCGAGATAGCGGAAAAGAAAATGGTGGACCTGAACGCGAATAATATCGAAGCGGCCATGAAGATCATAGCAGGCACGGCTCGTAGTATGGGTATTACTGTGGAACAGTAAAACCCATACTACGCAAAAGGGGTCGGGGAAAGGCGCTAGCGTTTCCCCGCCGGGGTGATAGCGAGCGAAGCGAGCGCCAGAGGGCGGAAGCCCCATGGGGAGCTCGATCCTGTCGAGAGCGACGATCAATGGGCATTACCATAGAGTAATCGCAAATATCGCAAATTTAGGCAAATAACGCGAATAAGAGATAATTCCTCTCCTTATCTTAGGAGAGGTTAGGTGAGGTTCTGTCATATCTGTCTCATACGTCCCATGGGACCTATAGGGAAATTTCCATCTCTTGCCATTTCCTGCCGGGGTGATCTAGAATATCAGTAATATGCTGATTGATTTTCTTTCCGGACAATTACGGCGCGCTAAATATGAGCTGATCGACGAGGGGCGGCGTTATTATGGCGAGATACCCGGTCTGCGCGGGGTGTGGGCTGTCGGCGCGACACTGGAAGAGTGCCGTGCGTCATTGCTTGAGGTTCTGGAGGGCTGGTTGATCTTGCGCTTGAAGCGCGGTCTTTCCGTGCCCAAATTGAAAGTCCCGTCGATAGGCAGATTGCCAGTCGGGTCGTATGTCTAGAATCCATCTTAAAAATAGGCCGACGGCTCCCGCGAGGGATTTTCGAGCGAGAAGCCCGATCTTCCGACAAAGAATACCCGAGGTATTTTGCGAAGGAAATCGGGGTTCGCAGCTGGAAATACCCGCGGGAGGCGCGGATGATTCCCAAAACAGCTATTTTTAAGATGGGTTCGAAACTTTGCCCCGTTGCTTGGCGAGAGTTTGTTCGTAAAATGAAACGGTCGGGTTTCGACGGTCCCAATCAGGAAGGCAAACATCCCTACCTGGTCCGGGGTGGTTTGGTTCTGACTATTCCCAATCGGCATGATGGCGATATCAGCGTGGACTTATTGAAGCGGATATTAAAGCAGGTCGGGATAAGCCGGGAGGAGTGGTTGTGCGGAAACAAATCTTAAACATAATATGGACTATCTTCCCACCATCGGTCTTGAGATTCATGTTGAACTCAAAACTACAACCAAGATGTTCTGCGACTGTCCCAACAACCCGGACGAGCCCTTACCGAACCAGAACGTCTGCCCGGTGTGTCTGGCGCACCCCGGTGCCTTGCCGGTGCCGAACCGCGAGGCGATCGAGGATGTGATCAAGGTGGGGCTGGCCTTGGGTGGAAAGATAAATCCCACGACCAAGTTCGACCGCAAGAACTACTTTTATCCCGACCTGCCCAAGGGCTACCAGATCTCCCAGTACGATCAGCCGTTGGTCCTGGGCGGAGCGCTTTTGGGCGTCCGTCTACACCGCATTCACCTGGAGGAAGACACCGCGCGCCTCGTTCATCAATCATCAATGATTAATGATCATTCTCCAGCTTCGCTGGTGGATTTCAATCGCGCCGGCGTGCCGCTCATGGAGCTGGTGACCGAGCCGGATCTCCACAGTGCTGAAGCGGTGGCGAATTTCGCCAAAGAACTGCAGTTAATCTTGCGCTATCTGGGCGTTTCCGACGCGGATATGGAAAAAGGTCAGCTGCGGATCGAGCCCAATATTTCGCTAAGCGAAATCGCGGATGAACGCGGACTTGACGCGGATAAACGCGGAAAACTAGGAACGAAGGTGGAGGTGAAAAATATCAACTCGTTCCGAGCGGCATTCAGCGCGGTGGAGTACGAAATAAAGCGCCAGACGGAAGTGCTGGAACGCGGCGAGAAAGTTGTTCATGAAAACCGCGGTTGGGACGATGACAAAAAGAAAACCGTTTCCCAGCGCAGCAAAGAAGAAGCCCACGATTACCGCTACTTCCCGGAGCCGGACATCCCGCCCTTTGAGACCGAGATATTTTCACCGGAGGAGCTCAAGACTGCCTTGCCCGAGCTGCCCGCCGAGCTTCGCGATAGGTTCCAAAAAGAGTACGGATTCACAGCGGCGCAGGCCGAAGTCCTGGTAACCGAGCCGGACCTGGCCAAATTCTATGAACAAGCAGAGAGCGAGTTGAAGTACCGAGAACAGGACGAACCGCACGCGGAGCACCGGCGAAAATCCCAGGCCCTGCTCTTCAATTATCTCACCTCCGATCTCAAGGGACTTCTGAACGAGACCGGGAAAACCGTGGCTGACCTGAAAGTTCAGCCGGAACACCTGGCGCACTTGGCTGACCTTCTGGCGGAAGGTTCGGTCATGAGCCGACAAGCCAAAGACATGCTCCGGCGCATGTTCGATACCGGAGATGACCCGGAAGATATTTTAGCTGCGGAAGGCCGGGCGGTCACGGACGAGTCCGCGCTTTTGCCGGTTATCAAGGAGGTAATTGCGGAACAGCCCAAAGCGGTGGGGGATTATAAAGCCGGCAAGGAAGCGAGCATGCAGTTCTTGGTCGGCATGGCTATGAAAAAATTGCAGGGCAAGAGCAACCCGGAAGTCCTGCGCGGGCTGTTTGTTGCAGAACTAAAAACGGATTAGCACGGATAGTTAACGGATCTTCACGGATTCACGGATAGCCACAGATGCACGGCCATCCCTCTCCTTATCTTAGGAGAGGTTAGGTGAGGTTCCCCGGAGGTTGAACCTCTGGATTCCTTGAGGTTCAACCTCCCCACATTGAATCTCCCCATCGGGACTTGTTTGTCCCCTGTAACCCCTCACGCCTTTGAGAAAGCTAGTATTTGCAGCGGTTTTTTAAGGTCGTATTTTTGCCAGGTTAAACAAGGCATGGAGAAACCGCTAATTTCGGGAGGTCGGGCCTTGAGAATTCCCCAAGGCCCGACCTCGGAAGCTGTGCGACGGCGTGAGGGGTTACTGTCCCCTGGCTTTACACGATTAAAGCGCCGTGATATAAGGTAATTAGATCCTCTGCGCGCTCCGCCGTACCGCCCACGAGCGCGTAGAGGGAAAGGAGAAAGATGCCAGAGTGCGAAGGTTGCACGCGCCGTTCGCTTGCCGCGTGCGAGGCGTGTGCAACCGAAATGCTGGTGGCCGCTGGCTGCAAGCCCAGCGGACGGCCCGCCAGCCATCGGTCCGACCGCCGGCGCGCAGCGCGCCGGCAGGAAGAGTTCGAGGAGGAGTTGTCACGGGGGATTCGTCCCCCGACCGGCTATTGCCTCGCCGAACTCGAGGAGGGTGAGGCCGCCAACTTCACCCTCGAGCGGGGAGCGAATTCTTCTCCCCGCGCCGCCCAGGTCGCCGCCGTCGGCCGGGCGCTGTACTACGGCCGACTGGGTTAGTCTCGGCCCCGGGACGCCACTAATCCCGGGTGAGCCGAAATAGTTAACCGCGGGCCTGCCTCGCCGCAAAGGCAGGTTTCGCCAGCGGACTCGCCGTAGTCCGCGAAACACAACTGTAGCCAGCCCTAGGAGGAGCTGGCTACATTCACGTTTAGGGGGTAGATACGCTTGACGAATAGCGCATGCGAATGGGGTTATTGGATTAATGGCGCATGCGAATTATGGGGTAGTATTGCTTTCATCCGATGAATCATTGCAAGACGGAGTTGTCGGATGACTAATACTGGGGGCGCTGGATGGCGCAAATGAAATGATTAAGAATCCCAGTGTACACAGTTCGACGATCGTCGAACTGTGTACACTGGGATCGGTTGGAGTAGCTGTGGGTGCGGGTGATAGTCGGATGCGGACAAATCAATGCGATCCGGGAGGATCGCAAGATTTTCTGTTTACTGTCAGAAGCAACCCACAGGCTCGCCTCGCCGAAGCCTTCGGCGTAGCGCGGGCCGGAAAGCCGGCTCTTTTATTTGGACCTACCGACGCATGTGGGGTGCGCCAGCAGGTCCCTCCCCCTCGCCCCGCCCCCTCGCGGGGGCAGGGCGAGGACTACTTCCAATTTAGATAACGCTCCAAGTCCCGCAAGGGGTCCGGTGCCAAAGGTTCGGACAGCAGCAGAACCCCGCCATCCTCCCCTTAGAAAAGGGGAGGTCATTAATTACGGGTCTTCGTAAGACCACTGGTCTTACGAAGACCAAATATTAAATTCAGCAGCTCTCAATGAATTTTTTCACCCGTACTGCCGCCTCACGTTCATTTTTCACCCAGATTATTTCTTTATCCCTCTTGAACCAAGTCATCTGCCGCTTGGCGTAGTGCCATATCTCGGTTTCGAGTCTCGATATCATCTGCTCCTTGGGTAAGAGCCCGCGCAAATACCGGCTCACGTAGCGGTACTCCAGGCCGAAGTCGTCCAGTTTTTGCCAACTCACACCACCCGCGTGAAGTTTTCGAACCTCGGCCACCATGCCCTGGCGCAGGCGTTTCAGAAGGCGTACATGGATTCGTTCCCGTAGTTTATTCGGTTGCGGATTAAGGCCGATTTTTAATACCCGATAGAGCGAGGTTCTATGGAGAGCTGAAGATGGCGAGGGCGAGGGGCGGCCGCTTTGGAGCACGATCTCCAGGGCGCGAATGAGTCGGCGCTTATTGCGCGGATCGATGTTTTTTGCCCGGCGCGGATCGAGTTTTTTTAGGCGGTGGAATAGGACTTCCGCGGTTATTTTCTCAAGCCGAGCGCGCAGTTTTGGGTTCGGCGGGACAGCGGGCAGGTCATAGTTATACACGGCTGCGTCAATATAGAAACCCGTTCCGCCGCAGATGATCGGCAGCCTGTTCCTTTTTAGGATATCTCGAATCGCCCGGTGGGCAAGCTTCTGATAATGAGTGGCGGTAAAAGTGGTGCGCGGCGAAGCCACATCCAGAAGGTGGTGGGGAATGCCCTGAGAGCGGAATGTGGAATGTGGAATGTGGAATGTGGCCAAGCGGTGCGCTCTTCGCTCTTCGCTCTTCGCTCTTCGCTCGTCCCTTTCCACCTTGCCGGTGCCAATGTCCATGCCGCGGTAAACCTGGCGGGAGTCGGCGGAGATTATTTCGCCGCCAAATCGCCGGGCCAGCCGAATAGCCAGGTCGGACTTGCCGGAGGCGTTCGGGCCGACTACGGCAAGAATCTTGGGTCGGTACCGCCCAGTTGCATTAGCGCTGTTCGGAAACGTCAAAAAGTTATTCCCTGAGCCCGTCGAAGGGTAGCTTTTTGGCGGGTACATGGCATGGCCCTCGACAAGCTCGGGCAATAAAATCGGTGGTTTCCGAGCAGCACCAGTTGCATTTGACATATACTTGACAGTATTATACAACTTTCTACAGTTCTCGGCCCCGGCGTTTAGCCGGGAGGAGCCGAGTCTATAGTGAGGGGGGTCCCGTATGGCGACGGGCGGGATCCTCGGATTTTAACCGCGCCAAAATGGCCCCGGCCATGCCGGGGTGGGACACCTCGTTTGGGGTTGAATTGTGCCCCAGGGGTGTAACCCAAAAACAGGCCGCCGCCTCGCGTCACTTTTACCTTGTGACATCCGAGCCGGCGGCCTTCATTATTTCCTAGCGGGACAAACAAGACCAATATGACCATTAGACCTATAGGTCCTAATATGACTTATAAGTCCTATTTCCGGGACTTGGATCTAGTCGAGAGCTGTATCACCAATTCTTTCAATTCCATAGTTTTTTGCTCGCTTGCCCCATGCTCGCTCGCCTCGCTGGAGCTCCGGCGAAGCGGGCGCACCGTTACCGTGCCAGCCGCGGATTCTTTTTCGCCCACGACCAAGACGTAGGGGATTTTCATCATCTCCGCCTCACGTATTCTCTTTCCTAAGGTCTCACTGGCCTCCGGCAGCTCGGCTCGGAGCCCCGCTTCTTTTAGGGCCAGGAAAACCCTGCCGCCGTACTCCATAAACTTATCCGAGACTGGCAGGATGCGTACCTGCTCCGGCGCGAGCCACAGGGGTAAGGCTCCGGCCACATGCTCGATCAAGATCGCCAAGAACCTTTCGATCGCGCCCATGATGGCGGCGTGGATCATGACGATGCCTTCCGGTTGGCCGGTTTCGTTCGTGCAAGCCAGGCCGAACCTTTCCGGCATATTGACGTCGAGCTGGATGGTCGCCACCTGGTGTTCCCGGTCCAGGGCGTCCTTGCCCATGAAGTCCAACTTCGGTCCGTAAAAAGCGGCTTCTCCCACGCCCTCGAACCAGTCGGTGTTCTTGGCGATTACGATCTCCCGCAGCATACCTTCGGCAAACTCCCATTTCTCCGCGTTACCTAAATATTTTTCCGGATGGGCGGGATCATGAAGTGACAGACGTACGCGTAGCTTAAAGCCGAACGCGCCGTATAACTCCTGGACGATATCCCAGATTTTAAGAAATTCTTCTTTGGCCTGGGGCAGCCGGCAAAAAACATGAGCATCGTCTTGAGTTATGGAGCGCACCCGGGCCAGACCGGACAGCTCGCCGGTTTGTTCGTCTCGATAGACCATGGTGGTGTTGGCATAACGCTGGGGCAGGTCTCGGTAGCTCCATTGCCGCCGGGCGTAAATTTGGCAGTGGTGCGGGCAATTCATGGGCTTCATGGCAAACTCATGGCCCTCGCGGGTTTTGATTCGAAAAAGCTCGTCCTTGAACTTATCCCAGTGGCCACTCTTCTCATAGAGCTCTTTCTTGGTGATATGCGGAATTTCCACTCGTTCGTAGCCGCGGGCCCGACGCAGCTCCCAGACGAAGTCATCCAGCAGGTTGCGAACTAGCGTGCCGCGCGGTGTCCAAAGCGGTAGGCCAGCGCCGACCATATCCGAGAAAACAAACAAGTCCAATTGCTGGCCGAGTTTCTTGTGATCGCGCTTTTCGGCTTCTTCCCGCTGCGCCAAATACGCATCCAACTCGGCCTTAGTTAGAAATGCCAGCCCATAGATACGGGTCAGCATTTTGTTCTTTTCACTGCCCCGCCAGTAGGCGCCCGCCAAACGGTCGAGCTTGAAACTGTCAGGGGCGATCTGCCGCGCATTCTCCACATGTCCGCCCCGGCAAAGGTCCAGGTAAGAGCCGGAGGTATAAAGGGTCAGGGTTTGGCCGTCTTCAGAGAACTCATCGATCAATTCCAGTTTATAGGGATTGTCTGCAAAAGCAGCGCGCGCCTCGGCGGCGGTTGCTTCTTGTCGCAAAAAAACAGACCAGGCGGGCAGGATCTCTCGCATTTTGTTTTCGATGGCGGCGAGATCGCTGTCGGAAATGGGCTTAGAGAATTCGAAGTCGTAGTAGAAACCATTGTCAATTGCGGGGCCGATGGTGCGCTTGGTACCAGGATAGATCTCTAAGACCGCGGCGGCCAAAAGGTGGGCCAGGGAGTGGCGGTAGCCGGAGAGGTATTCTATATCTGGAGCGTTGGGTTCTGATTGTTTAGACATGAATTTGAGAGCGAATGGCTTGTTTGAGTTGGGCCAGGTCGCTTTTGATTATAATAGACTTTTTCTTTTTATGCATTATTTGGGAGAGTCGTTTGGGTAGCGGGACCTTGATACGCAGCCAGGGCTCGAGGACCTCCCGAAACTTGGCCGGGTGGGCGGTCGCGAGCACCACCGTCAGATCACGCAAGCCGATCTTGAATGCGGCGGCGACACCCACCGCGGTGTGCGGATCCAAGAGGTAACGGAAGTCATGGTAGGTTTTCTGAATGATCCGCCGCGTTTCGGTATCGGTGATGCCCGCGCCGGTGATGTCCCGGGCCATGCGCCGGTGGTTGTTCTGATAGAGTTCCAGCATCCGGGCAAAGTTGCTGGGATTGCCCACGTCCATGGCGTTGGATAAGGTCGCCTCGGATGGGCGCGGCTCAAAATGACCAGTGGCCAGATAATCCGGGACTATGCGATTGCGATTGGTCGCCGCCACGAAATGTTTGACCGGCAGGCCCAGGCGGTGCGCCAAAAGACCGGCGGTCAGATTGCCGAAATTGCCACTGGGTACAACGATCACTGGATTTTCGCGCGCACCCGCCCGCTGGAGTTCCGCCGCGGCGTGAAAATAATAGAAAGATTGGGGCAGCAAGCGGCCAAAATTGATCGAGTTGGCGGAAGAGAACCGCGCTCGCGAGGTGAGCTCCGGGTCGTTCAAGGCGGCCTTGGCCAGAGCTTGGCAGTCATCAAAGGAGCCTTGCACCTCCAGGGCGGTGACATTTTCGCCGTAGGTGGTCAGTTGCCGTTCCTGAAGCGGACTCACTCGGCCGCTGGGGTAGAGGATGAAAACCCGAATGTGCGGTACCCGGAAAAAACCGCTCGCGACCGCGCTGCCAGTATCGCCGGAAGTGGCCACAATGATATTCAGCTCTTCGCTCTTGCGTTCCAAAAAATACGCCAAGGCGCGGGCCAGGAAGCGGGCGCCGAAATCCTTAAAAGCCAAAGTAGGTCCGTGGAACAATTCTAGGATGTACAAGTTGTCCCGAAGTTTTTTAAGCGGCGCGGGAAAGTCAAAAACGCTCCGGATCATAGTCTGGAGAGTGGTGGGTGGTACCTCGCACATGAATTCCTCTGCGACCCGCGTGGCGATCTGGGCGAAAGAGTGATTGGGCAGGTTGTGAATAAATTCGCGCGGCAAAGAGGGGATAGTGTCCGGCATAAATAAACCGCCATCCGGCGCTAAGCCGGCCGTGAGGACCTGCTCCAGGGAGTAGTCTCGACATTGACCGCTGGTGCTGTGGAATTTCATGTTCATCTGGTGTCATTCCCGTGTCGTGCCGGAGGCAGATCCGCCTCTGGCGGAAAAACGGGAATCCAGTATTTTCGGGCATGGATCCCGGCTCGTAGGCCGGGATGACAGAAAGGCATGGGGTTTTGTATTTAATTTGTATTTAAGGTAGGTCCAAAATATTTTGCGCCGCCTCTTCTGCGCTCAAGTCGTCCGCGTCCAATGCCTGGTGGGCGTACTGCTCCAGGAGTGGCGCGCGTTCTGCGATAAGCCCCGCCCAGCCCCTTTCCGCGAAGCCCACTATGCCGCGATGGTTGTCGGCATTGTCGCCCGCCCGCCGGATGATCTCCGGCAAAGATAAACGCAGATAGACGACCACGCACTCCGCCCGCAGTTTTTCCATGACGCTTGGGTAGTAGATGATACTACCACCCGGAGCGAAAACCGTGCCACGAGTATCCATTTGTAAAGCCCACTCTTCCGCCCGCCGCTTGAACTCCTCGTCGCCAATTTGCGCGAGCAAGTCCGCGTGGCTCATGCCCGCCTTCTCTCTGATCACCTCGTCCAGATCCACGAACGGCCAAGCCAAACTTTCGGCAATTATTTTGCCGACAGTGGACTTGCCTGAACCGGACATGCCGATCAGGGCGATTCCGCGAGGTTTGGGTTTGGTGGGGGACATTCAGGTTAGTTTATCATTTGGCGGTGGTTATCTGATGGCCCGTCTTGCGATGACCAAATATTATCGGTTCCGTAGGTCATCGCAAGACACGAAATTGAAGTGTCTTCGGGTAGTGTTGAGGGGGTTGGCGGGGCGCTCGTTCTTACGGAACGGAGCGCCCCACGGGGTTAACAGTTGGCCAGCCCGCGCGGAGCGGGCGGCGGGTCGGTGGTGGCCGAGTGCATAATGCACACGACCACCACCGATGACTGTCCGCAATCGTTACAGCGGACAATCAGCCGGCCGGGCTGGCCGCCGCCCGGCGTGACGTGGATCTTGCTGCTCCCGCAGTGGGGGCAGCAGCCCCTCTCGCTGACTTCCACGGCTCCTCCTTTCTGCGAATCGTGCAGACCCATTCGCGACTATTCGCGTTTAGATTCGCGCCGATTCGCGATTTCCAAAGATTAAAGTCCCTCTCCGAGTGGAGAGGGCTTCTTGGGGTACGATTCAATGATCTTGCCGCAAAAGGCCGTCTCCACTCAAGGAGAGGTAGTCTTGGTAGTCGTCGTCGTAGATCCCGAGCTTAGTCGAGGGATGGTCGTCTTTCGGATTAGTCGTATCATATTTAGGATATTAGATTTGGGTGAGTTTCACGTCAATGGTGCCTGGGGAAAACCAAAAATAGGGTCTCTGTATTTTGGGTTTTATTCCTCCTTTGTTATAAAGGAGGCGGCGAGTCCGCGAGCCGGAGGATTTGGGAAGGGGAGGATGGTTCGACTTCGCTCACCACAGGGAAATCCCTCCCCCCTGCGGGTGCTCCCTTTACTAAGGGAGAATTCAGACAAATACGTAGTTTCGTAACTCAAGGTGTATGAAGCTGTTAGAAAATAATACGGGGGACGTCAGGCATACACCTAGCGTCCCCGTAATCCTCGCCCCGGCACCCGCGTCAGCATTCTTCGCGGTCCGGGAGCATTCCCCTGGGCGCCTCGGCGGTGGGCGCAAGCCAGGGGCGCTCGGAGCCCGTGGGTCGAGGCTCGACCCGGGGGCTCGGTTTTTGTTGGTCGGCGCCGCTGTCCTCGCGGTCGCCGATTTCCGTCTGATTCTGTGGCATGTCAAGGTTCTCCTTTGTCCGCGCCGCTTCTCAAAGCTGCGACGCGAATCGATAACCCCCTCTTTGGGGAGGGGGTTTCTTGGGGTACGATTTCGGGTTCCATCCTGCCGCAAGAGACCACCTCCCCTAGGGATCGGCCTTATTCGCGACGACGTTGTTGGAATTCCGAGTCACTCTTGTCATGTCTATCATGTTAGGTTTGGGTGGATACCTGGTCAATCATGGTTGGGGATAAGTTGGTTTATCCTCTAGCTCGCGTGGCGCTGTTCGGAAACGTCAAAAAGTTATTCCCTGAGCCCGTCGAAGGGTAGCTTTTTGGCGGGTACATGGCATGGCCCTCGACAAGCTCGGGCAATAAAATCGGTGGTTTCCGAACAGCGCCAGCTCACGTTGACCGAGCGACCGAGTAGTTGCTAAAATCTACCCATGCGGCACAGAACCAAGTATGTCTTGATCGGCGCGGCATTTTTGCTTTTCACCCTAGGCGCCACGGCGCAGGCGGCATCTTTCGCGGCCGCCGCTCCGACCTGGGGAGATTTTAGGTGGCTCACGCTTTTTGAGGGGCTGGGGGGCTACACTACCCAGGGCCACGTCTGGGCGGATGGCACCCAGTTGCGTCTCGCGACCGAGCAAGTGCGGGGCAGCAGGGCTTGGTTGATCAAGCAGCCCGCTTGGCAAAACTTCTTATCTTTCGCCCAGCCCAGCCAACTCCAGACCGCCCTTGTAATCTCCACTTCCACTGGAATGACGGCATATCTGGTTCACGGTTCGGCCATGGAATCGACCGGGCGAAGCTACTATGGATTTAAAGTTGTGAACAATTCCTTGTGGGGTGTTTCGAGCGGCAACGGTACCTCCACCGAGCAGGCGGTTCTGTTGTCTAATGTACTTTCACCCACCGAGGTATATTTAGTGGAGGCGCGCTACTACCCCAAGAGTCGGGTGGAATTTACCCTGCGCACCCCGGTAAATGGCAAAACCACCAAGGGCGTTATCCGCCGCGGCCTACCGGCAATCACCAATCGACCTCACATTGATCTGGTCAACGCGACCGTGGAGTCTACCGACG